>NZ_JBEXXQ010000022.1:0-153698 GCF_040630525.1 Streptomyces sp. NPDC005799 | reverse complement strand
GGCTTCACCGTCCGCTTCGACCCCATCGAAGCGGCATGACCACATCACAGTCACCACTGCGGTGACCAGGGGTCATGCTTCATTTTCGGACCAGACGAGGTGCTCATCGCGTGTCTCCTCGGTCGACGGGGCGGTCTCGGTCTTCGTGGCCGCGGCGGCGGGCGACACCGGCACGGTGGCTCGGGGGCGTACGCCGGGGACGTAGGAGGTCCGCGGCAGCCACCGTGTGAGACGGCGGCCGAGCAGTTCCACGGCCGTGGAGGTGACCCAGCCGAGTACGCCGATCGTGACCATGCCGACGAAGACGCCCGCGTAGTTGACGACCGTGTAGTCCTGCCAGGTGCGGTAGCCGACGCCGTACTGGCCGGAGATCATCTCGGCGGAGATCACGCAGATCCACGAGACGCCGATGCCGACCGACAGTCCGCCGAAGATGCCGGGCAGCGCGCCCGGCAGCACGACCGAGCCGAGGACCCGCCACCGGCCGCCGCCCATCGTGAGCACCGCCTCCTCCCACACGGGCGTCAGCGCGCGGACCGCGTGCCGGGTGGAGACCAGGACCGGGAAGAAGGCGGCCGTGCAGGTGATGAAGACGATGCCCTGCTCGTTGGAGGGGAAGAGGAGGATCGCGACCGGCACCAGGGCGATCGCCGGGATCGGGCGGACGACCTCGAGGATCGGACCGAGCACGTCCTCGGCGAGGCGGGAGCGTGCCACGAGCACGCCCGTCGCCACACCCAGGACGGCGGCGAGGAGGAAGCCGGTGAGGATACGGGTCAGGCTGTCGGTGAGGTCCGTCCAGTAGTCGGGCCCGGACAGCCGGTCGGCGAAGGCACGGGCCACGTCGGCGACCGTCGGGAACTGCGAGAAACGCAGCCACAGGTCGACGTTCAGGCTGGTCAGCAGCTGCCAGACCCCGAGAGCGACGGCCAGCGACGCCACCCGCAGTGCGTAGCGTGCAAGGGGCTGCCCGCTCACGACGCCCGCCCCAGCGCGTCCGTGTACGTGACGACCCGGGCGCCTCCGTGCGCGGCGACGTACGCCCGCGCGGTCTCCGGGGCCACGAAGGGCAGGAGCTGCTTGCCGTCGGCCACCCAGATCGCCTTGTCGGCGAACCAGAGGGTGCCGGTGGTGGCGTCGGGGACGTAGGCGGCGCGGATGCCGTCCTTGTGCCGGGCCACGTAACTCAGCAGCTGGTCGGGCGACTTGAAGCTCAGTGTCTTCTCGGCGCCCTTGGGCCACACATCGCTCGCCGCCGCCGGGGGTGTCGAGGCGAGTTGCTGGGCGTAGTCCGCGCCGAGTGCGTTCTTGACGTACTGGTCGTCGACGAAGGCGTCCACGTCGATGTCCCCGGTCAGCTTGGCCGACTTCAGGACCGAGACGTCCTGCTTGAGCGCGGAGATCAACTGCGGCTTGATCGCCGGGTCGAAGGTGGAGATGCCGTGGGCGCCGTTGTAGAGGTAGACGACCTCGGCGGGCAGCCCGGTGGCCTTGGCGACGGACTCGGCCGCGGCGACCGGGTGGGCGTCGAGATAGTCGGTGGCCTCCGACTGGGCCTTGAGGAAGGTCTCCAGGACGGCCGGCCGCTGCTTGGCGAAGTCCTCGCGGGCGGTGACACCGTGGAAGGTGGGGAGGTTCAGCTCGGCGCCGTCGTACAGGGCCTTCGCCTTGCCCTGGAAGGCGAGCAGTCCCGGCCAGGCGACGAACTGGGACAGCGCGTCCGCGCTGCCCGCCGACAGGGCCGAAGCGCCCACCGCGGGCTGCTGGTTGAGCTTCTCGATGCCCTTGTCGGGGTCGATGCCGGCCCGTTGCAGGGCCCGTACGAGCGTGCCGTCGGCCGCGGAGCCGACGCTGGTGGAGACCTTCTTGCCCTTCAGGTCGGCGAGGGAGGCCAGTTTGGAGTCGGGGGAGGTGACGATCGTGTTGAGGCCGCCGCTCAGGTTGTAGCCGGTGACGGAGACCAGACGGGTCGGCCTGCCGAGCTGCTTGCCCCGGGCCGCGTTGATGAGCAGCGGGAAGTCGCCCATCGAGCCGATGTCGATCTTCCCCGCGGTCATCTGCGCGGTGATGGGGGCGCCGGTGGCGTAGTCCTGCCAGTCGACCTTGTAGGTGTGGCCGTCGTTGAGGGCGTTGAGGTCCCGCTCGAAGTAGCCGAGCGAGCGCAGGAGGGTGCCCGCGGTGACCGTGTTGATGGTCTTGGACTGGTAGCCGATGGTGATGGTGACGTTCTTGCCGTCGCCGGCCTCGGCGCTGCTGCCGCAGGCGGTCAGGGGGAGCAGCAGCAGCGCGGCGACGGGAAGGGCGGTGCGTTGCGCGAGTGCGTTCGCAAGTACGGCGCGTTTCACGGGAGTTCGGGCCTCTCACCGGAGCAGATAGGGCATGTTGACCGTCACGGCTCCGGTGGGACAGCGGGCCGCGCACGGGCCGCAGTACCAGCACTCGTCGACGTGCATGTACGCCTTGCCGCTGCTGTCGTCGATGGCGAGGGAGTCCAGCGGGCACATGTCCACGCAGAGGGTGCAGCCGTCGATGCACTTCGACTCGTCGATGGTCACGGGCACGTCGGCCCGCTGGGGCGCCAAAGGCATGGCTGTCTCCAGGAAACGGGTCAGGAGGGGACTACAGGAAGGGGACTACAAGAGGGGGACTAGAGGGAGCGGTGCAGCAGGCCGCTCATGGTGATGCGGTCGCCGCGGAAGCGGATGAACTCCAGGTCGACCGGGCGGCCGTCGGCGAGGTGCGTGAGCCGGTCCAGCATGAGGACGGCCGCGCCGCGCGGCGCTTCGAGCACGGCGGCGGAGTGGGCGTCCGCGTTGACCGCCTCCAGGGTGATCTCGGCGTGGCCCAGCCGCCGGCCGGTGATGGCCTCGATGAGGCGGAAGACGTCGGTGTTCTCCAGGTCGGCGCCGAGCAGGGCGGTGCCGATGTCGAGCGGGATGTAGGTCAGGTCGAGGGAGAGGGGGATGCCGTTGAGCCTGCGCAGGCGTTCGATGTAGAGGACGTCCGCGCCGGCGGGGACCCGCAGGCGTTCGGCGACCGGGGCGGGTGCGGGGGCGGGGCCCATTGTGCGGACCTCGTTGGTGACCCGGCCGTGCTCGTGGAGGGTCTCGGCGAGGCCCATCAGCCGGTCGAGGCCGTGCGGGTACTTCCGCCCCACGACGACGGTGCCGACCCCCGGCTGACGCTCGACGAGTCCCTCGGCCCTCAGCAGGTCCAGGGCCTGGCGGACGGTGTTGCGGGTGGCGCGGTAGTCCGCCGCGAGGCTCGTCTCGTGCGGCAGCGTGCCGTCCAGGAAGCCGTCGGCCAGCAGTTGCTGACGGAGCAGGTCGGCGAGCTGCCGTGCCTGGTCGGCGCGCAGCCGGCGCCGCGTGCGGTGGGCGGCGACGGTGGTCGCGCCCTGTCCGGCGTGGTCTCGGATGCGGTCGCTCGGTGGCATGCCTCGAACCATACCGAGCAGGTAGGGAATGAAGTGTTGCGACAGTGTTGCGCCACCTGCCGACCCGTCAGGCAGAGCACTGACCTGCGGAAAGGGCCGGTGTGGAGCAAGATCTGCCAGTCAGGACAGGGCGGTCAGGCCGGGAGCGAACGTGATCAGCAATGGCAGCAGCGGCACGAGCGCGGCCACCGTCGCCGTCAGCGCCCGGTGCCGCCGCCCCAGCCTCAGTGGCGGCTCCAGCAGCCGGTCCACCCGCTCGCCCAGCAGCCGGTGGCTGGAGGCGCAGGACAGTACCCCGCGGTGCTGGTTCAGCTCGATCAGCGCCAGCGCGGTCGTCAGGTGCCCGCACCGCCGTGACGCCGTGTCGTCCGCCGCCAGCTCCACCAGCCGGTGCGTCTGGTCGCAGAAGTGGGCGAACAGCGGCACCCGCGGAAACCCGGTGGCCAGCGCGGTCGACAGATGCAGCAGCCAGTCGTGGTGGGCCCGCGCGTGGTCCCGTTCGTGCGTGAGTACGGCGTCCAGCTGGTGGTCGGTGAGCCGGTGCAGCGCGCCCGTCGTGACGACGAGCTGCGCCGGATGTCCCGGCATCCACCAGGCGTCGGGGTACTCGTCCTCCAGCACCAGCAGCGGCCCCCGCGCCGCGGCCCCGAGGCCGGCCGGCAGCTCGGGCGCCCGCTCGCGCAGATGCGCCCGGGTCACTCCGCGCCGCCGCCGCGCCTCGACCAGTTCGCGGCCGAGCATCGCGGTCGTCCAGGCGGCGCCGCAGGCCAGCAGCACCGTGAGGGCGGCGGCCCACACGGGCGCGACGGACAGGTCGTAGGCGGCGGTGACCGCCGGAGGCGCGGGCGCGAAGAGCTGGGTGCGCACCGTGCCGAACACGGCCGCCGCGCCGAGCAGCAGCGCCGCCAGGCAGCACATCAGGACCGTGGCCACCAGGCACTGCCACACCCACAGCGCGACCACGGGCTCCCGCTCGGGCCAGCCGGCCCGCACCAGGGCACGCGGGACCGGCACGGCGGCCGTCAGGGCCACGACACTCAGCAGGAGCAGGCAGAAGGTCATGCCACGGGCTCCGGATCCTGGTCGGAGGAAAGGGGCGAGGGCGGGGCAACCGGCTCGGCGCGCAAGTCGCCCGCCGCCAGTATGACGGCGAAGGACGCCGGAGTCAGGAGACAAGAGCGACCCACTACGTCCCGTGCAGTCACCGTCACACCCCAACTCCCCGCCCCTCGCCGGCCCGTCCCTCACCCGGGATCGGCCTGCTCACCGGCCCTCCCGGCCGCGTCACCCGCCACGATCCGTGCCGCGTCACCCCGTCACACGAGCCCCTGTCACACGATCCGTGGCGTGTCACCCCGTCACACGAGCCCCTGTCACACGAGCCGTGCCGCGTCACCCCGTCACACGAGCCCCCGTCACACGAGCCGTGGCGTGTCACCCCGCCTCGAACCGCGCCCATGTCACACGAGCCGTGCCGCGTCACCCCGCCACGATCCGCCCCGTCACCTCCCCCAGACCCAGCCGCACCCCGTCCGGCCCCGGCGCCCACGCCGAGAGCGTCACCACGTCCCCGTCCTCCAGGAACGTCCGCTTGCCCTCCGGAAGTTCCAGCGGATCCCGTCCGTTCCAGGTCAGCTCCAGCAGCGACCCGCGCTGCGCCGGCTCCGGCCCGCTCACCGTGCCCGACCCGTAGAGGTCGCCCGTCCGCAGGGAGGCCCCGTTCACGGTCATGTGGGCCAGCTGCTGCGCCGCCGTCCAGTACATGGTGGAGAAGGGCGGCTCGGAGACGACATGGCCGTTGATCGCGACGGAGATCCGCAGGTCGTAGCCGCCGGGCTCGGCTTCGGGGCCGGAGTCGTCCAGATACGGCAGCAACGCGTGCGTGCGCCGCGGCGGCGCCACACGCGCGTACTCCAGCGCGTCCAGCGGAGTGATCCAGGCGGACACCGAGGTGGCGAAGGACTTGCCGAGGAACGGGCCGAGCGGGACGTACTCCCAGGCCTGGACGTCCCGCGCCGACCAGTCGTTGAGCAGGCACAGCCCGAACACGTGCTCAGGGAACTCCGCGAGCCCCACGGGCGTTCCCATGGCGGACGGCACACCCACCACGAAACCCACCTCGGCCTCGATGTCGAGGCGGACCGACGGCCCGAAGACCGGCTCCGCGTCCCCCGGAGCCTTCCGCTGGCCCGAGGGCCGTACGACATCGGTGCCGGAGACCACCACCGTGCCCGACCGTCCGTGATAACCGATCGGGAGGTGCTTCCAGTTCGGCGTCAGCGAGTCCGCCGCGTCGGGGCGGAAGATCTGCCCGACGTTGCGCGCGTGGTTCTCGGAGGCGTAGAAGTCGACGTAGTCCGCGACCTCGAAGGGGAGGTGCAGGGTCACCGAGGACAGTGGGTGCAGGAAGCCCGCGATCGCCTCCTGATGCGCCGGCACGGTCACCCACGCCGTCAGCGCGCGCCGCACGTCCGACCATGCGGTGCGACCTGCTGCGAGCAGCGGGTTCAGCGAGGGCTGCGCCAGGAGCGAGGCGTACGGCGAGCCGAGCGCCCGGGCCGCCGCGCCCGCGTCCAGGACGTGGTCGCCGAGCCGGACGCCGACACCTCGCCGCGCCGAACCGGCGGGCGAGAACACGCCGTACGGAAGGTTGTGCGGACCGAAGGGATCGCCTTCGGGAACATCGAAGGGGGGCATGGGGTGCTGCCTCACTCTCGTGCGTTTCTGCTGGCCGTGCCACACGTTACGGCCGGGTCCGCCTTCTTGGGCAGTGTCTAAAGAGTTTGCAATGTCCGAATTGGCCTTGTCGGAGCACTCAATTCCGGCTTAGCGTCCTTTGGGGGACACGGACGGGGTGGGTCCGGTCCGTAGGGGGGACACGTGGGGGGACCCGTGGCCAGGAGCACGAGCAGTGTGCCGTTCCGGGCGGACCGTGACGTGCCGGGCCTGATCGTCAAGTTCGGCGACTATCCGTTGCACCACGGCGGCGTGGGCGCGATCCGGAGTCTGGGTCGGCTGGGCATCCCCATGTACGCGATCACCGAGGACGCCTACACACCCGCCGCATCCTCCCGTTATCTCAAGCGGGCCTTCGTCTGGCCGACCACCGGCACGGAGGACCCCGGCCACCTGGTGGAGGGCCTGCTGCGCGTCGGGCGGCGCATCGGCCGCCCCACCGTCCTCGTGCCCACCGACGAGGAGGCCGCCGTCCTGATCGCCGAGCACCAGGGCGACCTCGCGGGCCTTTTCCTCTTCCCGCGTGTGGAGCCCGCCCTGCCGCGCCGCCTGGCGAGCAAGCAGGGCCTGCACGAACTGTGCGTGGAGCACGGCATCCCCAGCCCGCCGGCCGCGTTCCCGCGGTCGTACGACGACATCGTGGCCTTCGCCGAGAAGGCCCGCTTCCCGGTGGTGGCCAAGAACCGCGAGGCGTTCCTGCGGCGCAGGCGGCCCGCGGTGAACGGCACGACACGCATCGGCACCCGCGAGGGCCTGCTGCGGCTCGCCCGAGACTGGGGCGAGCGGCCCGGGGTGATCCTCCAGGAGTACCTGCCCAGGGAGGACGCCGAGGACTGGATCGTGCACGCCTACTTCGACCAGGACTCCACCCCGCTCGCCATGTTCACCGGCGTGAAGGTGCGCTCCTGGCCGCCGCACGCCGGAATGACGGCGAACGCGTACGTCGTCGACAACCCGGAACTCGCCGACATCGCCGCGCGTTTCATCAAACAGATCGGCTTCACCGGCATCATCGACCTCGACCTGCGCTTCGACCGGCGCGACGGCCGGTACAAGCTGCTCGACTTCAACCCGCGCGTGGGCGCCCAGTTCCGGCTCTTCGAGAACGAGTCGGGGGTGGACGTCGTCCGCGCCATGCATCTGGACCTGACCGGCCGCACCGTCCCGGAGGGGGAACAGCGAGCCGGTCACCGGTACATCGTGGAGAACATCGACCTGCCCGCCCTGCTCGCCTACCGCCGCAGCGGCTACACGACGCCGCACGCGCCGGCCCGTGCGAGCGGGACGGAGCTGGCCTGGCTCGCGGGTGACGACCCGCTGCCGTTCCTCACGATGCTCGCGCGCTTCGTGCGGCCGGGCGCGAAGCACCTGTATCAGCTGTGGCGGACCAACCGCCGCGGCGGTACCACCAGTTCGGGGGGCTAGCCGACCGTCAGCCGTCCGAGCCGAACCACACGAAGTGGCGAATTCAGCGTCCTGGGGAGGGACTTCGTGATTCAACCGGTTGCGATCATCGGCGCCGGGCCGTTCGGCCTGTCCACCGCCGCCCATCTGCGCGCACGCGGCATCCCGGTCCGCGTCTTCGGCGAGCCCATGGTCAGCTGGCGCGACCACATGCCCGCCGGGATGCTCCTGAAGTCGACGCCCGTGGCCTCCAGCCTCGACGCGCCGCAGCAGGGGCACACCCTCGCCGACTACTGCGACGCCGCCGGCATCAAGCGGCTGGTGACGGACGAGGACATCATCCCGGTCGAGACCTTCATCGCCTACGGCGAGTGGTTCCAGCAGAAGCTGGTGCCCGAGCTGGAGCGGGTGCGGGTGGTCTCGGTCGACCGGGGGAGCGGCGGCGGCTTCGAACTGAAGCTGGACTCCGGCGAGTTGTTCACCGCCCGCGCGGTCGTCGTGGCGACCGGCCTGCACGGCCTCGCCCACCTGCCCGCGGAACTGGCCGCGGCGCCCGACGGCCCCACCCCTACGGGCCCGGTCTCCCACAGCTCACAGCACCACGACCTCACGCGTTACGCCGGCAAGGACCTGATCGTGGTCGGCGCCGGCCAGTCCGCGCTGGAGACGGCGGTGCTGGCGGCGGAGGCGGGCGCGCAGGTGAGGGTGGTCTCCCGGGGCCGCGGCAAGGTCGCCTTCGGGGCACCGCCCTGGGACCAGCCCAGGCTGCGCCCCGAGTCGCCCTTCGGCCGTGCCTGGTCGCTGTGGGCACTGAGCTACTACCCGCACCCGTACCGCCGTCTCCCGGCCGGGACGCGCCACTACCTCGTCCGCCGGGTCCTCGGCCCGCTCGGCGCGTGGTGGCTGCGCGACCGCTTCGAGGGCAAGGTGCAGGTCATCGAGGTCGACAGGATCGTGGCGACCGACGCGGACGGTGGCAGCCCGACGCTCACCGTGCGTACCTTCGGCGGTCAGACCGAGAAGCTGGCGGCGGACCACGTCATCGCGGCGACCGGGTACCGCGTAAACATCGCGGCGATGGACTTCCTCGGGCCCGAGCTGCGCACCCGTGTCGCCGTCAGCCGTGGCACGCCCCGGCTGGGCGCCGGGTACGTGTCCTCGGTCCCCGGCCTGTACTTCACCGGCCTGCCGGCCGCGGCCTCCTACGGACCGGTGATGCGGTTCGTCTGCGGCACGGAGTTCGCCTCCCCGAGGCTGGCGAGGCACCTGGCGGCGGCACACGGCTGAACCGCCACCGCCGACCGGCGAGGAGCGCGTCCGCCCGGCGCGAGGCGCTCCTCGCGAGCTCCCCGACACCCGCCGGTGACAAGGGAGTTGAGCGACACCTGCCGGCGATACGGGAGTTGGCGGAGGGGCGGGGAGAACGGGCCGGTCGACCGGTTCGCGATGAGTCGGTGGGGCGTGCGGTCCGTA
This sequence comes from Streptomyces sp. NPDC005799, assembly GCF_040630525.1. Taxonomy (NCBI): domain Bacteria; kingdom Bacillati; phylum Actinomycetota; class Actinomycetes; order Kitasatosporales; family Streptomycetaceae; genus Streptomyces; species Streptomyces sp. NPDC005799. The sequence goes on along the minus strand of NZ_JBEXXQ010000022.1, from coordinate 144,649 downwards.
TTCTCTGATCATGGCCGCACCCACCGCATATGCACTCATCGCCACCGACCTGGACGGCACACTGCTCCGAGGTGACGACACCCTCTCCGACCGGTCTCTCGCCGCCCTCGCGCGCGTGGCCGGCGCCGGTGTCCGGCACCTCGTGGTGACCGGCCGGCCGGCCCCCAGAGTGCGGCCGCTCCTCGACGACCTGGGCGGTCGGGGGCTCGCGGTGTGCGGACAGGGCGCGCAGGTGTACGACCACCGCGCGGACCGCCTGCTGTGGTCCGTCACGCTGGACCGGGAGCTGGCCGAGACGGCCCTCGGCAAGATCGAGGCCGAGGTGGGCCAGGTGTACGCGGCCGTCGACCAGGACGGCGTCGACGGCCTCACGCTCATCGAACCCGGGTACCTCATGCCGCACCCCACCCTGCCCGCCGTACGCGTCGGCCGGCGCGACGACCTGTGGTGCGAGCCCATCAGCAAGGTGCTGCTGCGCCATCCCGACCTGTCCGACGACGAGTTGGCGGCGACGGCGCGTTCGGTGGTGGGCTCGCTGGCCACCGTCACCATGTCGGGGCCCGGGACCGTCGAACTCCAGCCATGCGGCATCACCAAGGCCACCGGCCTCGCGCTGGCCGCCGAACACCTGGGGCTCGGCCCGCGGCAGACCATCGCCTTCGGCGACATGCCCAACGACATCCCGATGTTCGACTGGGCCGCCCACGGCGTCGCGATGGCCAACGCCCACCCCGAACTCAAGGCGGTGGCCGACGAGATCACCCTGTCGAACGAGGACGACGGCATCGCCGTCGTCCTCGAGAGACTGTTCTGACTGACCGGTCGGCTCAGTAGGCGCCGTACACGTTGTCGATCGAACCGTAGCGCGCTGCCGCGTAGTTGCAGGCGGCGGTGATGTTGGCGACCGGGTCGTAGGGGTCCCACGAGGTGCCGGACACGTGGTAGGCGGCGAAGGTCGGATCGATGACCTGCAGCAGACCCTTGGACGGGGTGCCGGCGAGCGCGTTGGAGTCCCAGTTGTTGATCGCGTACGGGTTGCCCGAGGACTCGCGGATCACGTTGCGGTAGATGCCGTTGTAGGTGCCGGGGATCCCGTGCTGCGCCATGACCTGGAGGGAGGCCCGGATCCAGCCGTCGAGATTGTTGGCGTAGCCCAGCGAGGTGGCGGTGGCCACGGTGGGCGTGGCGGCGGAGGCGCTGGTCGCGCCCACGATCGGCAGGGCGAGTACGGCGGCACCCGTGCCGATGACGGCGAGCTTGCGGACGATGCGGGAGCTTCTGGTACGGCGGTGCTGAGCGGCAGCGGACATGACGAGGTTCCTCTCCGTCGCCTGCGAGGTGAGCTGTCGGGTTCGGGCGGGAGATGCCCGGCCGCACCGCCGTACGGCGACACGACTTCACCCCGAGCCGGACCGGATGTCCTGGGACGTCCGAATCGGCGAACTACCTGGTTCCCCCGCTCCTGCCGTGCGTTCTCGGTTGGTGGAACGGGCGGCGGCAGGATTAGGCGTCCGCCCGACAGGCCGGGAACGTATGCGAGAGCACATGTCCGGAACAAGTCCCGAATTCACACATCACCCCTGTTGACCTTGGTCTGAGGCATATGGGGCGCTGGATCCTTTGCGGCCGCCAAGCCTCAACTCGGGCGCGACAGAAGGCGGATCGGGAGAAATGCACCGGAATGCGGAGCACGCTCAGGCGTGAGCCAAGTCACTGGTTTAGACAAGAGAGGCAAAACGGGCAATGAACTCAACTCGTAGTGAAACAGCCGTCCGTGGGGCAGGCCGTGGCGATCGCCCGTTCCGCCATTGGTGAGCGTGTCGGCGGACGGGGGTATCGGGATGGCCTGACTGCCGAGGAATGCGTGGTCGTCACCGGGGAAAGGTTGACTGCCGGGCTCGGCGTCGGCTTCTGTTCGGGACACGCGCCGCCGCTCCTCTTCACGTCGGGCGCGCAAGTCGGTAAAAATCGGTTCATATCAGTTGATCAAAAACATACCGGTCGTGATCCGATACCGCCCGGCCTGGACGGGTGGGCGGCAGCGGTGATCGAAAGGTGACCGGATACGCTGACTTGAGTGATGGCAGCGACGTATCGACAAACCGCGTAACCGCCAGTAGACACCAGCAGACAGGAGACCCCTCGTGACCGTCGTCGGGCCGTTCGGGCTGAGCGTGCGGGACCAGGCTCTGGAAGCCGATGTCCAGGCCGGATTGGCGGCCGTCGAGGAGGGACTGCTCGAAGCCACCAAGAGTGAGGTCCCCTTCATCACGGAGGCCGCCCAGCACCTGGTGCGGGCGGGTGGAAAGCGCTTCAGGCCGCTGCTCGTGATGCTCGCCGCCCAGTTCGGCGACCCGTACGCGCCCGGAGTCGTGCCGTCCGCCGTGGTCGTGGAGCTGACCCACCTCGCCACGCTGTACCACGACGACGTCATGGACGAGGCGGCGGTGCGCCGCGGGGTCGACAGCGCGAACACCCGCTGGGGCAACTCGGTGGCGGTGCTGACCGGCGACTTCCTCTTCGCGCGTGCCTCGCACATCCTGGCCGACCTCGGTCCGGAGGCCGTGCGCGTGCAGGCCGAGGCGTTCGAGCGCCTGGTCACCGGACAGATCCTGGAGACCGCGGGACCGCAGGACGGACGCGACCCGGTCGACCACTACCTGGACGTGCTCGGCGGCAAGACGGGGTCGCTGGTGGCGGTGTCCTGCCGGTTCGGCGCGATGATGTCCGGCGCCGACGAGACGGTCGTGGACGTGCTCACCCAGTACGGGGAGCGGCTCGGGGTCGCCTTCCAGCTCGCCGACGACGTCCTGGACATCGCGTCCGACTCGCACGAGTCGGGGAAGACGCCGGGGACGGACCTGCGCGAGGGCATTCCGACCCTGCCGGTGCTGCGGCTGCGCGAGCGGGCCGCGCGACTCGGGCTGGCCGAGGACATCGCCCTGTGCGAACTGCTCGACTCCGACCTCACCGACGACGAGCGGCACGCGGAGGCGCTCGCCGGGCTGCGGGCGCATCCCGCCCTGGAGCAGGCGCGGCGGGACACCGTGCGCTACGCGGAGGAGGCGCGCTCGGCGCTGGCGCCGCTGAGGGAGTGCGACGCGAAGCTGGCGCTGATGGAGATGTGCGACGCGGTGGTGCACCGCGCGGGCTGATCCGCCCACGCCCCCTCGCCAGGGGGAATGCCCCTTTGGACGCGGCAGGGGACTCCTCCCCTGCACCGCCGTCGGCCCGGAAGGGCCTCGTTCCCCGGGTGCCGTACGGGCTACAACGGACGGGCTGAGCCAGCCCTTCCCGGTGATGTGATGCGCATCACAAGCTTGGACTGAGTCCAGTCTCAGATCGCTTCCGTACTCATACCCAGCAGGCCGACGCAGGGGGTGTCGGCCGGTCTACGGGGAGAAAACTGCATCATGGGCAAGAACACGACGTTCTCGAAGCGCCGTAAGAGCCTCATCGTCACCGCCCTCGCGGTGGCCGCCGCCGGCGGTGTCGCCGCCGGCACGATTCCCGCCTCCGCCACCACGGCCACCCGCGCCGACCACGCGGCTTCCACCGCGACCCTGCTCGCCACCAGCCTGCGCGGCGCCAACGAGGTGCCGGTGCAGGGCGGCCCGGCCGTGGGGGACAAGGACGGCGCCGCGCTGGAGTTCGTCAAGGTCCAGGGCGACAAGGTGTCCGTCGCCGTGACCTGGCGCGGCACCGGCAGGCCGACCATGCTCCACATCCACCAGGGCGCCAAGGGCACCAACGGCGGCGTCAAGATCGATTTCAGCAAGCTCATCGCCAAGAAGGCCAAGGGCCACCACCTCACCGGCACCGTCAAGGTCGACGACCCGGCGCTGCTCGAGGCGCTGACCTCCGACCCCGGCTCCTTCTACGCCAACCTGCACACGTCCCAGTTCCCGGGCGGAGCCGTTCGCGGCCAGCTCCACAAGGTCACCGTCGCCGCCTTCGACTTCCGCGACGCCCTGCACAACTTCCAGGCGTCCGTGGTCAAGGGCAAGCAGATCTACGAGTGCAAGCCGGCCGACGGCGGCGGGTACGCCTTCGCCCAGCGGGACGTCAGCGCCCTGCTCGGCGGCGGCATCAGGCACTCCTTCGTCGCGCCCAACTCCGGTACGCCGCAGTGGGTCGCACCCGACGGCAGCGCGGTGACCGGGGCCGTCCTGACCAAGACCCCGAACGGCAACGGCAACATTCCCGAGCTCGACCTGAAGGCCACGCAGTCCGGCAAGCACCGGGGCCTGCTCGCCGGTACCACGGAGATCCTGCGGCTCAACACGGTCGGCGGAGTCGCTCCCTCCGGCAGCTGCACGCCGGGCGACATCGTCGGGGTCCCGTACCACGCGGACTACGTGTTCCTGCAGCGCTGACACGGTAGTTGAGGCTCAGACCCAGGGCGGCGCCCTCCCCGTCACACCCGTACCCCTACGGGTCGGGGGAGGCGTCGCCCTCCCGTGTCATACCCCAGGAGTACACGGAGTTGCCTCCGAGGTTTGACGCTTCTCCTCCGTCGATTTGGTCAACTGGAAACCACGGAAAACACCACTCCTCACCGATTCGGGTGAGAATGGCGGCTTGGGTGGAAGACGAGTGCTGACAGGCAAGTTGGAAGCCGCCGCCGACGACGGAGGTAGCGCACACATGGCACCGTACGAATCCGACGACAGCACGATCGCCGGCGAGGCCGACGACCTGCGCGCGGGCAGGCGCAAGGCCGCGCGGTACGTCGTCCCGGTCGCGGTGGTGGGGGTGGCGGCGGCGACCATCGGGCTCGTCCCGGCGCTCGCCGACTCCGGCGACCCCAGCCTGCCGAAGATCAGCGCGCAGCAACTCCTCGACAAGATCGCCAAGTCGGACGTGCAGCAGCTGTCCGGCACGGTGAAGGTCACCACGGATCTGGGCCTGCCGAACCTGGGCGGCCTGGAGAGCAGCCTGACGTCCGGTGCCGGGCGCGGATCCGGTGACGGGTCCTCCGCCGACCCCACGTCCAAGCTCACCGAACTCGCCACCGGCACCCACACCCTGCGCGTGGCGGCCGACGGCCCGGACCGGCAGAAGCTGTCCCTGCTGGAGAACGCGGCGGAATACAGCCTCATCCACAACGGCAAGGACGTCTGGGGCTACGACAGCCAGTCGAACGAGGTCTACCACTCCACCGCCCCCGACGACGGCGCCTCCGAGAAGAAGCAGGAGCAGCCGCCCGCCACGCCCGACCAGCTCACCAAGGACGCCCTGAAGGCCGTCGACGACACCACCTCCGTGACCGTCCAGGGCACCGCCCAGGTCGCGGGCCGGGACGCGTACCGGCTGGTCGTCAAGCCGAAGGACTCCGGTTCGACGGTCGGTCAGATCACCGTGGCCGTGGACGCGAAGACCGGTCTGCCGCTGAAGTTCACCCTGACCCCGGCGAGCGGCGGCGCCGCCGTCATCGACGCGGGCTTCACGCAGATCAGCTTCGCCAAGCCGGCCGCCTCGACCTTCGACTTCAAGGCCCCCAAGGGCGCGAAGGTCACCGAGGGCGACCAGGGCGAGCACGCGGACGGGCACGCCAAGGGTGCTCCCAAGAGCGCTCCGAAGGGCGACGACAGGAGCGGCCCGTCCGGGAAGGACGCGGGCAAGGGGCCCGACGGGATGAACGTCATCGGCAAGGGCTGGGACTCCATCGCCACCTTCGACACCGGCGGCCAGGGCGTGCCCTCCGGCGCCGAGGCCGGCGGCCAGTTCGGCGGCTTCCTCGACTCCCTCGGCGACAAGGTCACGGGCAAGTTCGGTTCGGGCACGGTCTTCAAGACCCGTCTGATCAACGCCCTGATCACCGACGACGGCAAGGTCTACGTCGGCGCGGTCAGCAAGGACGCGTTGGTGAAGGCGGCGAACGCGGGCTAGCCGGGAACCTTGCGCGGCGGCCATTCGTCATCACGGTGAGTAGTCGCCGCGCCACGCGGTACGAGCACGAATCGAGGGAGCCGATGGACGAGGCGTCCGCCCCGGAGCCGGACCGCGCTGAGCCGGGTGACAGCGTCATCGCCACCCGCGGGCTCACCAAGCGCTACCGCGGCGGGCAACTCGCCGTCGACGGCCTCGACCTGACCGTCCCGGCGGGCAGCGTCTTCGGCTTCCTCGGTCCGAACGGCTCGGGCAAGACCACCACCATCCGCATGCTGATGGGGCTGATCGAGCCCACCTCGGGCACCGCCCGGGTGCTCGGCCGCCCCATGCCGAGGAGTTCGCGCGCCGTCCTCCCGCACGTCGGCGCGCTCATCGAGGGCCCCGCCCTGTACGGCTTCCTCTCCGGCCGCGAGAACCTGATCCGTTACGACGCCGCCGACCCGACCGCCGATCCGCGCACCCGGCGGGCCCGCGTCGCGGCGGCGCTGGAGCGGGTGGGGCTCATGGCGGCGGCCGGCAAGAAGGCCAAGGCCTACTCGCTCGGCATGAAGCAGCGGCTCGGTCTCGCCGCCGCGCTGTTGCAGCCGCGCAGACTCCTGGTGCTGGACGAGCCGACCAACGGCCTCGATCCCCAGGGCATGCGGGAAATTCGCTCCCTGGTCCGGGAGTTGGCCTCGGACGGCACCACCGTCTTCCTCTCCTCCCACCTCCTGGACGAGATCGAGCAGGTCTGTACCCACGCGGCGGTGATGGCACAGGGCCGCCTCATCACCCAGGGCGCGGTGTCCGACCTGGCGGCGGGCGCGCGCGGCCGACTGGTCGTCACGACGCCGGACACCGGGGACGCGGCCCGCGTGCTGAAGGAGCAGGGCGCCGCCGATGTCGTCGTCGCCGAGGACCGGGTGACCGCGGAGCCCCCGGACCGAGACCTGGCCGAGGTGAACGCCGCGCTGGTGACGGCGGGTGTGCGCGTGCGTGGCTTCGGAGTGGAGCGGGCCTCGCTGGAGGACGCGTTCGTGGCGCTGACGGGGGAGGGCTTCGATGTCGCGGGCTGAGACGGCGACCCCATGGGAGCCGGGCGAGGTGCGCACGCCGAGCCCCCTGTGGACCTTCGGGTTGCTGCGCAGCGAGTTGGTCACCACCTTCCGCCGCTGGCGCACCCTCGCCCTGCTCGCCGTCCTCGCGGCCGTCCCGATCCTCGTCGGCATCGCCGTCAAGATCGAGACGAGCGACGGCTCCTCGGGCGGCCCCGGTCGTGGTGGAGGGGGCGGCCCGGCGTTCATCGCCCAGATCACCAACAACGGCCTGTTCCTGGTCTTCACGGCCCTCGCGGCGACGCTGCCGTTCTTCCTCCCGATGGCGATCGGGGTCGTCGCGGGGGACGCGATAGCGGGGGAGGCCAACGCCGGCACCCTGCGCTACCTGCTGGTCGCCCCGGCCGGCCGCACCCGGCTGCTGCTCACGAAGTACGCGACGGTGCTGGCCTTCTGCCTGGTCGCCACCCTCGTGGTCGCGGCATCGGCGCTCGCCGTCGGAGCCGTCCTGTTCCCGCTCGGCGATCTGACGACCATCTCCGGCACCCGGATCAGCTTCGCCGACGGTCTGGTCCGTGCCCTGCTGATCGCCCTGGTCGTCGCGGCCTCGCTGATCGGCATAGCCGCGCTCGGCCTGTTCATCTCGACGCTGACCAACAGCGGCATCGCCGCGATGGCGACGACCGTCGGACTGCTGATCACCGTTCAGATCCTCGACCAGATACCCCAACTACACGCCCTGCAGCCGTACTTCTTCTCCCACTACTGGCTGTCCTTCGCCGACCTGATGCGCGACCCGGTCTACTGGGACGACCTGACGAAGAACCTCGGCCTCCAGGCCCTGTACGCGGCGGTGTTCGGCTCGGCGGCCTGGGCGCGCTTCACGGCGAGGGACATCACGGCGTAGCTCAGGCGGCGGCCCGGGTCTCGTGGGGGAAGCGGGCGAGCGGCGGCTCCTGCGCGAAGAAGCTCTTGGCGCGGGCGAGGGCCGCCGTGTCGTGCAGCACATCGCCGCGCCGGCTGCCGTTGCCGAGGAGCACTCCGCCGAACCGCATCCCGAGGTACGCGGCCGAGTTGTTCAGCGTGCCGATCAGCGGGTCGGCGACGGACGGCTCGCTGTCGGCGAGCGCGGCGACACCCCAGAGCGTGCGGCCGGCCATGGCCGCCTTGAAGTCGAGACCCGGGGTGCGCAGCCAGCCGGACCAGTAGTCCAGGTAGCGCTTGGTCAGACCGGAGACCGAGTACCAGTACAGCGGGGAGGCGATCACGATGTCGGTGGCCGCCAGCGTCGCGTCGAGAAGGAGGGCCGGGGCACTTCCGGTGGGCGGGTGGACGTGGTCGTTGTCGCGTCGCAGGTCCACGAAGTCGGGCAGCGGCTGCTCGGCCAGGCTGATCCACTGCTGCTCGACCTCGGCGGGCAACTGCTCGGCGGCCCGGCGGGCGAGGAGTTCGGTGTTGCCCTCGGTGCGGCTGCTGCCGAGCACGAACAGGAAGCGACGGGTCATGAGGTCCCCCAGAGGAAGGCGGCGTACGACGATTACTCGCACCTGCATTATATGTGTACGCAAGTAGTTGTCCATGGGGTGGCGGGGCGGCGGGGCGACGCCCGGAGGGCGCCTCCCGACGGACGGGACTCAGCCGCGCCGTCCGGCCGCCGCCCCCGTCAGCCGGGCCAGCGCCTCCGTCTCGCGGGGCGGACGGCCGCCGAGGTCGCCGAGACGCCAGTCGGGGACCCAGGGGACGCGGTAGACGTCGATGACCTGCTCCAGCAGCCGGATCTGCCGGTCCAGCGGGCGGGGCAGCCGGCCCGGCGCGTCCGACACCAGGACGAGGGCGTCCAGGTCGAGCCCCTGGGGCGCCTGTCCGCGCCGGAACACCTCCAGGGCGCGCAGGGCGGCGGCCAGTCCGGAGGCATGGGTGCGGGCGACGAGCAGGACGGAGCGCGGGTCGTCCGGTCCGGGCCACTCCCGGCCGCAGTCATGGCCGCCGTACACGGCGGCGAGGGTGGAGACGCCGGCGCCGCCGTGGGTGCCGACCCAGGAGTAGCGCCGGGCGGTGGCGACGGCGTGGGTGGGCTCCTGGGGTCCGGGCTCCGACGGGGCGACCGGTCCGCGGAGCCAGATCTCCGGTCCCTGTTGCATGTCCGTGCGCATGCCCGCTCTCCTTCCTCGCCAAGCCCACGGATCCGCGCGGTGCCGGGCGGCCCGCGAACCGGGGTGCCGATCGCTGGGACGAGTCTGTGACGCGACGGTGACGTGAGAACCGGCAGCGACCGGAGAGACTCGACAGTACGTGAACGACCGGATCTTGACGCCGGGGTGGCGGGGCCCGACGGCGGGAGGGAGCACCATGGAACCCGAACGCGCCGTCCGCTCCACTTCCGACGCATCCGAGTGAGGGAACCGATGTCTCGACTCAGCCGCGAGAAGAAGCGGGAACAGAAGGGGGCCGCGCTCTCCGCGGCCCTTGTGGCGGCACCGATCGACGTCCATGTCCCCGCGGGCGGTCCGGGAGCGGGGGGTGCCTCGATCGGCGGCGTTCCGGTCGTCCCGGCGGCCGGTGAGGAGATCCAGCAGGCCGTCCTCGACCACCTCCACCGCATCGTCCTCGCCACGGGCCACCCCGTCCGGGCCACGATTCACGACGAGCGCATCGGCTGCGTCGTACATCTCCAGGTGGCGGCCGACGGTTCGAGCACGTTCACGGGGGAGCCGGTACGGATGCCTCCGGCGGTCGAGCCGGTCGAGCAGGGGAAGCCGGTCGAGCAGGGGGAGCGGGCAAAGGGTGAGGCCCGGCACCGGGAGGAAGCGGTCCCGTCGGCTTCTGCGGTACGGGAGTCGGCCCCGGCGACGGCGGGCGTAGCTCTGTCGGGGGACGCGGTGGCGAAGGAGCACCCCGCGCAACCGTCCGATCCCCAGCCGCAGTCCACGCCGTACCGCGACAAGCCCACCCACCTGCTGCGGCCCACCTCGGAGTCCGTACGGGACGCCGTGCCGACCTTCCCTCTGCGAGCGCTGCCGGAGCCGCCTCAGGACCGCGCACCCGGCACGGTCGCACCGCCCACGGGCCAGTTCGGTCCGCCCCCGCCCATGGACGCGATCCCGCCGCACGCGGTCGCCGGGGCCGACCAGGCGCCCGGGGCCGACCGGACAACCGGAGCAAGGGCCGACCACTCCCCCCACCCGCTCGCAGCGAGCCTCTCAGCCGCCTCGGCCCCTCATCCACTACCCGCGCCTCCCTCAGCAGCCTCGGCCCCCAGCCCCCTGCCCGCGCCCGACTTCGCCGCCGCCGCCCCCAACCCCCTCGCCATCCCGCCCCTCGATCCCGGTCCCGAGCCCACCCCGACTCCCGCCCGTGGGTTCGATGCCGTGGCCGAGGCGGTGCTGGGGGACGAGCCGTCCACCACCACCGGGGTTCTCGCGGAGCCGATGACACGGATCAACGAAGCCGTGAAGGCGGGGCGGATAGCGGAGGCGGACGGGTTGGCTGTGGGAGCCGTGGGGGAGGCCATGGCGGTGCTCGGGCCGGAACACGGCGAGGTGCTGAAGCTGCGCGAACTGACCGCCTACATCGCCTACTTGGCGGGCGACCCGGTGCGTGCCTTCCGGCTGTCCCTCGACCTCGCCCGGACCTATCGGCGCGCCGGCGACGCGGAGGGGGCGTACGGCAATGTCCAGAGCGCCGCCTCCGCCTGGCGCGCCGTACGCGACCCGCACCAGGGGCTGGAGCTGGGCCGCGACCTGATCGGCCTGTGGACGGAGCTGACGGCCGAGGAGGGGCCGGCCGCCGACGACATCGAGGAACTGGAGTCGGCCCGCGCCCGCATGGGCCGACTCACGGAACGCGCCCGCAAGTCGTCCCGGTGACGGCGCGGAGAAGTCGAGCATGCACGCCCCCCGACACGCTGTAAGAGGCGCCGAGCGTTCTCCCTTACCAACGGCCGTCAAGGGCGCTATCCGGACGGGGAGTTCGCATAATGGAACATCCCCGTCCGCATCGGCGCGGTCAGACGTCCACCGGAGCCGACGGCGCCACCTCGACCCGCGGCACCTCCGCCAGCCGCCGCCTCGTCTCCCGTGCCGTCCGCCACGCGTCGAAGGTGAGCAGGCACAGGGCGCCCCACACCAGCGCGAACCCGGCCCACCGCTCGACCGGCATCGCCTCATGGAAGTAGGCGACTCCCAGCAGGAACTGGAACACCGGTGCCAGGTACTGCAGCAGCCCCAGGGTCGACAACGGCACCCGGATCGCCGCCGCCCCGAAGCATACGAGCGGCAGCGCGGTCACCACCCCCGTCGCCGCGAGCAGCGCCCCGTGTCCGGGTCCCTCGGTGGTGAACGTGGAGTCCCCGCGCGAGGTCAGCCACAGCAGGTAACCGACGGCCGGCAGGAACTGGATCGCGGTCTCCGCGGCCAGCGACTCGATCCCGCCCAGATTCACCTTCTTCTTCACGAGTCCGTATGTCGCGAAGGAGAAGGCCAGCGTCAGCGAGATCCACGGCGGCTGCCCGTACCCGACGGTCAGCACGATCACCGCCGCGAAGCCGGTCCCGACCGCCGCCCACTGCACGGGCCGCAGCCGTTCCTTCAGGAGCAGTACGCCCATGGCGATGGTGACCAGCGGGTTGATGAAGTACCCGAGCGAGGCCTCGACGACATGGCCGCTGTTGACGGCCCAGATGTACACGCCCCAGTTGACGGTGATGACCGCCGCCGCCACGGCGACCAGGGCCAGCCGTCGCGGCTGCCGCAGCAGCTCACCGGCCCAGGCCCAGCGCCGTACATAGAGCAGCGCGACGGCGACGAAGACCAGCGACCACACCATGCGGTGGGCGAGGATCTCGACCGCGCCGGCGGGCTTGAGGAGGGGCCAGAAGAGGGGCACCAGGCCCCACATCCCGTACGCCGCGAAACCGTTCAGCAGACCTGTGCGCCGCTCGCCCTTCGACTTCCCGCTCACGGGCACCTCCTCCTCGGCGAACTCGACCTGCTCGACGCTCTCGCGCCGTCGCACACGTGTGCAGGCAAGAAGGTAACGCCGAAGGCCCCCGCCTGTCATGCCCGTATCGCTATACGGTCATGACAGGCGGGGGTGGTGCGTCCGAGGGCCCGGCGGGGGAGTGCGGCCCTCGGACCTCCGGGGAGATCAGCCCTTGAGCGCGGCCGTGATCGCGTCGGCGATCGTGCTGGTCGGACGGCCGGCGAGCCGCGAGAGGTCACCGCTGTCGACGACCAGCTCGCCCTTCTCGACGGAGGCGTCGACGCCCGCGATGATCGCGGCGACCGGCTCCGGCAGCCCGGCGCCGGCCAGGATGCCGGTGAAGGCCTCGACGGAGACGGGGTTGTAGACGATCTCCTTGCCGGTCTGCTTGCTCAGCTCCGCCGCGTACTCCGCGAAGCTCCACGCCTCGTCGCCGCCCAGCTCGTATGTCTTGTTCTCGTGGCCCTCGCCGGTCAGTACGGCGACCGCGGCGGCCGCGTAGTCGGCGCGGGAGGCGGAGGAGACGCGGCCGTCACCGGCGGCCTGGACCACGGCGCCGTGCTCCAGCACCGGGGCGAGGTTCTCGGTGTAGTTCTCGTGGTACCAGCCGTTGCGCAGCAGGACGTACGGCACGCCGGAGCCGAGCAGGATCTCCTCGGTGCCGCGGTGGTCGTCGGCGAGGGCGGCCTTCAGGGCGCCCGGGGCGCTGGTGTAGGCGAGCAGGGCGACGCCGACGGCCTTGGCGGCCTCGATGACGACCCGGTGCTGGCCGACGCGGTCGTTGCCGACCTCACTGCCGCTGATGAGCAGCACCTTGTCACCGGCGGAGAAGACGTGGTCGAAGGTCTCGGGGGCGTTGTAGTCGGCGACCGCGAGCTTCACGCCGCGCTCGGCGAGGTCGGCGGCCTTGGCCTCGTTGCGCACGATGGCGGTGACCTGCTCGGCCGGGACCTTCTCCAGCAGCTGCTCGATGACGTGGCGGCCGAGATGTCCGGTGGCTCCGGTGACGACGATGCTCATGATGTGCGATCTCCTTGTGGGGTGCTGATGCCACTAACCCTAGGGGGAGCGCTAACTCTGCGAAAGTACCCACTTTGAAGTAAGGTACTGGCATGGCCGTAAGTACAGTGGACTCTGTCTCCAAGTACGACACCGGCGAGGCGATGTGCCCGTACCGCCTCGTCCTGGAACACGTCACCAGCCGCTGGGGCGTCCTCGTCCTGATCGAGCTCCTCGACCGCCCGTACCGCTTCAGCGAACTGCGCCGGTCGATCGGCCGTGTCAGCGAGAAGATGCTGACCCAGACCCTCCAGACCCTGGAACGCGACGGCCTGGTCCACCGCGACGCCAAGCCGGTCATCCCGCCCCGAGTCGACTACTCCCTGACCGACCTCGGCCGCGAGGCGGCGGAGCAGGTGAGGGGGCTGGCGGTATGGACCCAGAAGCGGCTCGATGCGGTGCAGGAGGCGCGGGAGCGGTACGACGCCGCCAAGGCCGGTGCCGGCTCGTCCGAGGAGTGAGCGGCGACCCACCCGAGGAATGACAAGGGCCCGGATGCCGTGTGGTGCATCCGGGCCCCCTGTGTCGCGGCGGCGGTCGTCAGCCGACGACCGTCCAGGTGTCGCCGCCCGCCAGCAGCGTCGCCAGGTCGCCCTTGCCGTTCTGTTCGATGGCGGAGTCCAGCTGGTCGGCCATCTGGGTGTCGTAGACCGGCCGGTCCACCGAGCGCAGGACGCCGATCGGGGTGTGGTGGAGGGTGTCCGGATCGGCCAGGCGGGAGAGGGCGAAGGCGGTCGTGGGGGACGCCGCGTGGGCGTCGTGGACCAGGATCTGGGACTCGTTGTCCGGCGTCACGTCGACCACCTTCAGATCGCCGGTGACCGCATCGCGGACGACGCCCCGCGAACTTTCCGCCCCGAAGCGGATCGGCTGCCCGTGCTCGAGGCGGATCACCGCCTCCTCGGCCTGCTGCTTGTCCTTGAGGGCGTCGAAGGCGCCGTCGTTGAAGATGTTGCAGTTCTGGTAGATCTCGATCAGCGCCGTGCCCGGGTGGGCCGCGGCCTGGCGCAGGACCTCGGTGAGGTGCTTGCGGTCGGAGTCGATGGTGCGGGCGACGAAGGACGCCTCCGCGCCGAGGGCGAGGGAGACGGGGTTGAAGGGGGCGTCCAGCGAGCCCATCGGCGTCGACTTCGTGATCTTTCCGACCTCGGAGGTCGGGGAGTACTGGCCCTTGGTCAGGCCGTAGATCCGGTTGTTGAACAGCAGGATCTTCAGGTTCACATTCCGGCGCAGGGCGTGGATCAGATGGTTTCCGCCGATCGACAGCGCGTCGCCGTCGCCCGTGACCACCCACACCGACAGATCCCGCCGCGAGGCCGCGAGCCCCGTCGCGATCGCCGGAGCACGGCCGTGGATGGAGTGCATCCCGTACGTGTTCATGTAGTAGGGGAAGCGGGACGAGCAGCCGATGCCCGAGACGAAGACGATGTTCTCCTTGGCCAGACCCAGCTCCGGCATGAAGCCCTGGACGGCCGCCAGGATCGCGTAGTCACCGCAGCCGGGGCACCAGCGCACTTCCTGATCGGACTTGAAGTCCTTCATGGACTGCCGGGCCGCGGCCTTGGGGACGAGAGTGAGCGCCTCGATCGTGCCCGTGCCTTCCGTGGACGTCTCAGCCATCGATGGCCTCCTTGAGAGCCGTGGCGAGTTGCTCGGCCTTGAACGGCATGCCGTTGACCTGGTTGTACGAGTGGGCGTCGACCAAGTACTTCGCCCGGATCAGCGTGGCGAGCTGACCGAGGTTCATCTCGGGGATCACGACCTTCTCGTAACGCCCGAGCACCGTGCCCAGATTCCGCGGGAAGGGGTTGAGGTGGCGCAGATGCGCCTGCGCGATCGACTCGCCGGCCGCCCGCAGCCGCCGTACCGCCGCCGTGATCGGTCCGTATGTCGAGCCCCAGCCCAGCACCAGGGTGCGTGCCTCGTGCGGGTCGTCGACCGCCAGATCCGGTACGTCGATGCCGTCGATCTTGGCCTGCCGGGTGCGGACCATGAAGTCGTGGTTGGCGGGGTCGTAGGAGATGTTGCCCGTGCCGTCCTGCTTCTCGATGCCGCCGATGCGATGTTCCAGGCCGGGTGTGCCCGGGACGGCCCAGGGGCGGGCCAGGGTCTGCGGGTCGCGCTTGTAGGGCCAGAAGACCTCGCTGCCGTCCGCCAGCGTGTGGTTGGGGCCCTGCGCGAACTGCACGGTCAGATCCGGGAGTTCGTCCAGTTCCGGGATGCGCCAGGGCTCGGAGCCGTTGGCCAGGTAGCCGTCGGACAGCAGCATCACGGGGGTTCGGTAGGTCAGGGCGATGCGGACGGCCTCCAGGGCCGCGTCGAAGCAGTCGGCCGGCGTGCGGGGGGCGACGATCGGGACCGGCGCCTCGCCGTTGCGGCCGAACATGGCCTGCAGCAGGTCCGCCTGCTCGGTCTTGGTCGGCAGACCCGTGGACGGACCGCCGCGCTGGATGTCGATGACCAGCAGCGGCAGCTCCAGGGAGACCGCCAGACCGATGGTCTCGCTCTTGAGTGCCACACCCGGACCGGACGTCGTCGTCACGCCCAGCGAGCCGCCGAAGGCCGCGCCGAGGGCCGCTCCGATGCCCGCGATCTCGTCCTCCGCCTGGAAGGTGCGCACGCCGAAGTTCTTGTGCCGGCTCAGCTCGTGCAGGATGTCCGAGGCCGGGGTGATCGGGTACGAGCCCAGGAACAGCGGCAGATCTGCCTGGCGCGAGGCCGCGATCAGACCGTAGGCGAGCGCGAGGTTGCCGGAGATGTTGCGGTACAGGCCCGGCGGGAACGCGGTCGTGGCCGGGGCGATCTCGTAGGAGACCGCGAAGTCCTCGGTCGTCTCGCCGAAGTTCCAGCCCGCGCGGTAGGCCGCCAGGTTCGCCTCGGCGATCTGAGGCCTCTTCGCGAACTTGGTGCGCAGGAACTTCTCCGTGCCCTCGGTCGGCCGGTGGTACATCCAGCTCAGCAGCCCCAGCGCGAACATGTTCTTGCTGCGCTCGGCTTCTTTCCGGCTGAGGTCGAAGTCCTTGAGCGCCTCCACCGTCAGTGTGGTCAGCGGCACCTCGTGCAGGCTGTAGCCGTCCAGCGAGCCGTCCTCCAGCGGGGAGACGGCGTAGCCGACCTTCTGCATCGCCCGTTTGGTGAACTCGTCCGTGTTGACGATGATCTCCGCGCCGCGCGGCAGATCGCCGATGTTCGCCTTCAGCGCGGCCGGGTTCATCGCGACGAGCACGTTCGGCGCGTCGCCCGGAGTGAGGATGTCGTGGTCGGCGAAGTGGAGCTGGAAGGACGAGACACCCGGGAGGGTTCCGGCGGGGGCGCGGATCTCGGCGGGGAAGTTCGGAAGGGTGGAGAGATCGTTGCCGAAGGACGCCGTCTCCGAGGTGAATCGGTCACCGGTGAGCTGCATCCCGTCACCGGAGTCTCCCGCGAACCGGATGATCACCCGGTCCAGCCGGCGGACATCCTTCGTCCCCGCCGGCCTGCGCTGCTCTCCTACGACGGCTCCGTCCGCCGTGTCCGCTTCTGCCTGCTCCGCTGTCCTGCTGACCTGGCTGGTCACTGAACTGGACCTCCCTCGAGGCGGCTGTCTGGGACCGGCCTTCCCGCAGGCCTTCCCAGGATCAACCCTACGTCCGTTAGGGTCGCCTTCCCTCGGCCATTCGCATGATGGACACGCTTTTGAGACGGTCCGACGCCCTGAATTGTCATGATTTCTCGCCCCTCGGCGCTTGCTCTGAAGACGCTCCCCGCGATTCTTCGGTTCTGGGGCTGGACGGACGCTGGACTGACGGCTGAGCGCGCGGCCGCCGGTCCGGTGTCAGCCGGTCATGAGTTGAGGTAGGTGAGGACCGCGAGAACACGCCGGTGATCCCCGTCACTCTGCGACAGTCCGAGCTTCAGGAAGATGTTGCTGACGTGCTTCTCCACGGCGCCGTCGCTGACCACGAGCTGCCGGGCGATCGCGGAGTTCGTCCGTCCCTCGGCCATCAGTCCCAGCACCTCCCGTTCCCGCGGCGTGAGCCCGGCCAGCACATCCTGCTTACGGCTGCGTCCGAGCAGCTGCGCCACCACCTCCGGGTCCAGCGCGGTCCCGCCCCGGGCCACCCGCACCACCGCGTCCACGAACTCGCGCACCTCGGCCACCCGGTCCTTGAGCAGATAGCCGACGCCGTGACTGGACCCGGCGAGCAGCTCGGTGGCGTACCGCTCCTCCACGTACTGCGACAGTACGAGTACCCCGAGACCGGGATGTGCCTTCCGCAGTTGTACGGCGGCTCGCACCCCTTCGTCGGTGTGCGTCGGCGGCATCCGCACGTCCGCGACCACCACGTCCGGCAGCTCGCCCTGCCCGTCGAGCTCCGTGATGGTCTTGATCAGCGCCTCCCCGTCCCCGACCCCGGCGACGACGTCGTGCCCACGGTCGGTCAACAGCCGCGTCAGCCCCTCCCGCAGGAGCACCGAATCCTCGGCGATGACCACCCGCACCCTGTCCTCCACGATGTCCGGCCCCCCACGCCCTGTTCCGTCTGCCAGTAGTCCAGCATTCCAGCATCCGGACCCGGAGGGGCCCCGGCAACGCGATTCCCTGGGCAATCAGCGAGAAACAGCCGCACGGCAGGACCGTTTCCGGCCTGCCGTGCGCGCGTTGCCGATCATCGGTTGTACGGGAATCAGCCGTACGGGAATCGGTTGTACGGGAACTGGGCGTACGGGAAATGAACGTACGGACGCGTCACCGCAACGACCGCTCCCCCCGCCACGGCAGCTCCGCCGTCACCCGGGTCGGCCCGCCCGTCGGGGAGTCCACCACCAGGATCCCGTCCACCGCGTCCAGCCGCTCCGCGAGCCCGGCCAGGCCCGAACCGGTGGAGGCGTCCGCGCCGCCCACGCCGTTGTCGACGACCTGCACCATCAGCCGACCCTCGACGCGCCACACGTCAACGGCCGCCCAGGTGGCCCGGGAGTGCTTGCTGATGTTCTGCAGCAGCTCCGACACCGTGAAGTAGGCGATCCCCTCGATCGCGGGTGCCGGCCGCTCGGCCAGATCCACCTCCACCTGCACGGGCACCGTGCAACGGGAGGCGACGGCGGACAGCGCCGCGTCCAGTCCCCGGTCGGTGAGCACGGCGGGATGGATCCCCCGCGCCAGGTCCCGCAGCTCCTGCAGCGCCGTCTTCACTTCACCGTGCGCCTCGTCCACCATCCGCGCCGCCGCCCGCGGATCCTCCGCCAGCTTCTCCTTCGCCAGCCCCAGATCCATCGCCAGCGCCACCAGCCGCGCCTGCGCCCCGTCGTGCAGGTCCCGCTCGATCCGCCGCAGGTCGGCCGCCGCGGCGTCCACCACGACCCCCCGGTCCGACTCCAGCTCCACCACCCGCGCCGACAGCCGCGACGGCCCCAGCAGCCCGTGCACCATGACCCGGTCCACCATGGTCAGCGCCCGCACGATCCACGGCGTGGCCAGCGTGAACAACAGCCCCACCAAGGCCGTGACGGTGATCTCGAACGGGTTGTCGAGGTAGACCGAGTGATGGGCGTCGCCGAACAGCTGCAGCCCGCCCTGACCGGCGTAGACCGGGAAGACCCAGAACCACAGCGGGTACGTCAGCAGCGCCCAGCCGTACGCCCAGAGGTTCACGGCGACCACGAACGAGAACACCGACCAGGGGAACTGCAGCAGCGCGTACAGCAGCGTCCGCCACGAGGTGCCGCTCTTCAGCACGGCCCCCATCCAGGCCATCACCCCGGACTTCTTCATCCGCAGCGGCTCGGGGTCCCCGACCTCCAGCCCCAGCATGCCGCGCGCCCGCGCCCGCTCCAGCGCCCCGAACCCCCGGCAGCCGGCGAGCCCCGCCGCCAGCACCGGGATGCCGAGGAACGTCACCAGCAGACCGGCGCCGAGCGCCACCATCGTCACGGCGTACGTGAAGAGCATGATCCCGATGGGCAGGCTCAGCAGCACATACCCGAACTCCCGCCAGCTGCGCGCCTCGAACGGCGCCCGCAGCCCGGCCGGCAGCCGGCGCCGGCGCGGCTCCGCGAGCCCGAACCCGCTGTCGTACCCGTGCCCGTAGCCCTGTCCGTACTCCGTGGCCATCCGCGTCGTCCGTTCTACTCGTCCCGTTCCCTTTGCGGCTTCTCCCGCCCTACCTCCACCCTGCTGCGCCGCAGGTCCGCGAACCATGGAGTCCGTCGGCATCTTCGGCGGGGGGTTTTCCCTACCCCCCGGCTCCGGAACGGTCGCGCCAGGGCAGTTCCGCCGTGACGACGGTCGGCCCGCCCTGCGGCGAGTCGACGACGAACAGCCCGTCGACCGCGCCCAGCCGCTCGGCCAGCCCCCGCATCCCGGTACCGCCGTCCAGCCGCGCACCGCCCCGGCCGTCGTCCTCGACCTGGATGAGCAGCCGGTTTTCCGCCCGCCACACCTCGACGACCGCGTTCCTCGCCCCGCTGTGCTTGCTGATGTTCTGCAGCAGCTCCGAGACGGTGAAATAGGCGATGCCCTCGATGGCCGCGGCCGGCCGGGACTCCAGGTCCACGGTCACCTTGACGGGCACGGTGCAGCGGGAGGCGACGGCGGACAGCGCCGCGTCCAGTCCCCGGTCGGTGAGTACGGCGGGATGGATGCCTCGCGCCAGGTCCCGCAGCTCCTGCAGCGCGAGCTTCACCTCGCCGTGCGCCTCGGCGACCATCTCAGCCGCCGAGTCGGGATCCTCCAGAAGCTTCTCCTTCGCCAGGCCCAGCCCCATCGCCAGATTGACCAGCCGCGCCTGCGCCCCGTCATGCAGGTCGCGCTCGATGCGCCGCAGATCCGCGTTGGCCGTGTCCACCACGACCCCCCGGTCCGACTCCAACTCGGCGATGCGCCGCTCCAGCTCGTCGGAGGGCGACAGCAGCCCGCGCACCATCGCCCGGTCCGCGTTGGCCAGCCCGCGCGCGATGAACGGCAGCACCGGCCACAGCACGAACAACGAGGTCAGCGTCGTGACGAAGGTGAGGATGCCCCACGGCAGCCGGATGAAGTCGTACAGCACCGTGCGCCAGGCGACCGGATCCTTCACCGCCATCCACAGCCAGGGCAGGAAACCGCCCGCCGCCGCACGCCGGGGCAGCGGACTCGGCTCGTCGACGCGCACCCCGAGCAGCCGCCTGGCCCGTGCCCGCTCCATCCGTCCCCAGCGCCGCGCACCCATCAGCCCGGCCGCCAGCAACGGGAACCCGATCACCGTCACCGTCAGCCAGAAACCGGTCCACAGCACCGTCACGACGTAGACGAACCCGAACACCGCCAGCGGAAGGTTCGCCAGCAGATGCGCGATCTCCTTCCAGGTGTGCCCTTCGTAGGCGAGACGGGCGGGCGGCAGACGGTCGTCGGCGCCTTCCGGGGCCCAGGCCGGGCGCGAGAATCCTTCGGTCATATGGGCTAGCGTGCCGCGCGCCGGGCGCCCGCGCCATGAGGTCGGCCGCCCCCGTCTGCTGGGGAAAACCCCACCTTGGCATCACGTGCCGATCTCAAGGCATGACGGGCTGCTTACCGTCCCTTTATCAGGGCCTAGACTCCCTGCGTACAGATCGTCGAACAGCAGCGAGTGAAGCGAGTGAGGGGACGGACGTGCGGGAACCGACCGTCGTCATCGCGGCGGGCTACTTCCGGTCGTACTCGGTCGTCGGACTGCTCGCCGTGGTCGGCGTGCTCTTCGTGGCCGTCGCCTTCGGCGCGGGCCGCCTGCTGCGGCCGGTGGTCCCCACCCCGGAGAAACTCCTGACGTACGAGTGCGGAGTCGATCCCGTCGGCGAGGGCTGGGCGCACACCCAGGTCCGCTACTACGTCTACGCCTTCCTGTACGTCGTCTTCGCCGTCGACTCGATCTTCCTGTTCCCCTGGGCGACGGTCTTCGCCGCCCCGGGTTACGGCGCGACGACCCTGGTCGAGATGTTCATCTTCCTCGGCTTCCTGTCCGTGGGGCTGCTGTACGCATACAAGAAGGGCGTACTGGCATGGACGTGACGCCAGAGACCAACGTCACCGACGCCACTGGCGCCTCCGTCGTCACGGACGGGCAGCCGGTCCTGTCTCCGGAGCAGCCGGTCCTGTTGCCGGAGCGGAAGCGACTCGGCGCCCTCGCCCGCCTCGCGCCGGAACCGATGAAGGTGATCCTCAACTGGGGCCGCCGCTACTCGCTCTGGGTCTTCAACTTCGGCCTGGCCTGCTGCGCGATCGAGTTCATCGCCGCGTCGATGGCCCGCCACGACTTCATCCGCCTCGGCGTGATCCCCTTCGCCCCGGGCCCCCGCCAGGCCGATCTGATGGTCGTCTCGGGCACGGTCACGGACAAGATGGCCCCGGCCGTGAAGCGTCTGTACGAACAGATGCCGGAACCGAAGTACGTCATCTCCTTCGGCGCCTGCTCCAACTGCGGCGGCCCCTACTGGGACTCCTATTCGGTCACCAAGGGCGTCGACCAGATCATCCCGGTCGACGTCTACGTCCCCGGCTGCCCACCCCGCCCCGAAGCCCTCCTCCAGGGCATCCTCAAGCTCCAGGAGAAGATCGCCAGGGAGTCCCTGGGCGAGCGGTACGGCGCGGTGGACACAGGTGGTCGGCCGTCGGCGGGAGCATTGCAGAGCGGGTTGGTGAAGGGGCCGGGGGAGAGGGGGGCTTCGGGGGCCGGTGTTTCCGACTCCGAAGCCGATGACGCTCCGGCTTCAGATGCTCCGGCTTCCGATGCTCCGGCTTCCGAGGAGGGTCGATGAGCACGGTCGGCTGGCTTCCCGCCCCGGTCGAGGAACTGTTCGGTACGGAGGCCACGGCGGACGTGTCCTACGACATCCTGACCGTGGACGTTGCGCCCGCCTCCTGGCTCACCGCGCTGGCGGTGGCCCGTGACCAGCTGGCCTGCACCTACTTCGACTGGCTGAGCGCGGTCGACGAACCCGGCACGGGCTTCCGCGTCTCAGTACACGTCGTCGCCCTCGCCCCGGTCCGCCGCCTCCTCCTGCGTACGACGGTCCCGCACGACGCGCCGATCCTGCCGAGCGCGGTGAACCTCTACGCGGGCGCCGCGTGGCACGAACGCGAGACCCACGAAATGTTCGGCGTGACCTTCGAAGGCCACCCGGCACTTGACCACCTCCTCCTCCCGGAGACCTTCGAGGGCCACCCCCTCCGCAAGGACTTCGTCCTCGCCGCCCGCGTCGCCAAGGCCTGGCCCGGCGCCAAGGAACCCGGCGAGTCCGACCACGGCGGCCCCAAACGCCGCCAGATGCTTCCCCCGGGCGTCCCGGACCCCAACGAGTGGGGCCCCCTGAAGGGCCAACTCCCCCCGGCCCCGTCCCGCCCCGCCCGAGCGGCAGGCCGCACCGCAGCGGACCGAACCGCGCCAGACCGCCCGGCCCGCACCGCAGCCGAACGCCCGCCCCGCCGAACCCGCTCGGCATCCGAAGGCTCCGCCAGTCAGACGGAACCGGAGGCGCCTGCGGGAGCCTCAGCGGAGGAGACTTCGACCGCCGGGACGCCTCCGAGGCGTGCGCGTTCGGCGGCTGAGGGCTCGGTGAGCCAGCCGGCCGCGTCGGAGGCAGCGGAGTCCCGGCGTGCGCGCTCGGCTGCTGAAGGTTCGGCGAGCCAGACGACAGGCACGTCGGGGGCGGCTCCGCGGCGTGCGCGGACGACGGCTGAAGGTTCGGCGAGTCAGACGACAGGCACGTCGGGGACGCCTCCGAGGCGTGGGCGGACGACGGCTGAAGGTTCGGCGAGTCAGGCAGAGACGGTGGCCGGCGAGACCCCCGCTGCGGATGCTCCGTCGACTGCCGCACCACGGCGTACCCGCTCGGCGGCCGACGGTTCCGCGAGCCAGACGGCGGCCGGCCCCCAGAGCGCGGCAGAAGGGTCGGCGCCTCGGGCTGAGGACGTGGCGCCTGCCGCCGAGCCCCCAACCGGGGCTGCCGAGTCCGCGACCGGCGCCACCAAGCCCCCAGCCCCAGCGGCGCCCACCGCCCCCCGCCGGTCGCGGAGTGCGAGCCAGGGCTCGGCAAGCCAGCGTGCCACGGCGTCGACCGACGAGGGCGCCGGGACCGACGAAGGCTCCGGGACGACCGACGAGGGCGCCGGGACCGACGAGGGCGCTGGGACCGACGAGGGCTCCGGGACGACCGACGAGGGCTCCGGGCCGCGGCCCACCTCGACCACACCCGAACCGAAGGCGCCCACCGCTCCGCGCAGCCCGGACGCGCCCTGGCACCACGCCCGCCCAGCCTTCGACGACCCCGCCCCATCCGCCCGCCCGGCCACCAAGCCCCAGCCACAGGAGGGAGCCGACCAGCCGCAGCCCGCTACGGCACCGGAGCCCCCCACCGCCATGCAGCCCGCACGGAACAGGCCCGCGCCCCGAACCCCCGCCCCGGACGCACCAGCGCCTGAAGACTCCACACGCCAAGCACCCGCGTCCGAGGACCCAACGCCGGAAGCCCCCGCGCCCCAGACTCCCGCACCCGATGCACCGGCGTCCGCAGACCCCACGTCGGAGGACACCAGCCGCGAAGACCCCCCAGGAGGCCCGCAGTGAATGACGCTCTCGACGTCGCTCTGCGACTCCTGGTCGTCTTCGTCGTCTTCCTCACCTTCCCCCTGGTCGTCGGTCAGACCGAACACAAGGTGATGGCCCACATGCAGGGTCGCCTCGGCCCGATGTACGCGGGCGGATTCCACGGCTGGGCCCAACTCGTCGCCGACGGCGTGAAGTTCGCCCAGAAGGAAGACGTCGTACCGGCCGGCGCCGACCGCCGCGTGTTCCAGCTCGCCCCCGCCGTCGCCCTCCTCCCGTACCTCGTCGTCCTCCTCGCCATCCCCATCGGCCCTGGTGAGGGCGCCGTCGGCCAGGTCCTGGACGCCGGCATCTTCTTCGTCCTCGCGGTGATGGGCATCGGCGTCCTCGGCTCCCTCATGGCCGGCTGGGCTTCCGCCAACAAGTTCTCCCTCCTCGGCGGCCTCCGTACCGCCGCCCAGCTCCTCGCCTACGAACTCCCCATGCTCCTCGCCGCCGCCTCCGTCGCGATGGCGGCCGGCACCGTCTCCCTCCCCGGCATCCTCGACGCGTTCCACTGGTGGTGGCTGCCCTGGCAGATCGTGGGCGCCGTCGTCTTCTTCGTCGCCGGCCTCGCCGAACTCCAGCGCCCGCCCTTCGACATGCCCGTCGCCGACTCGGAGATCATCTTCGGCGCCTACACCGAGTACACCGGCCTGCGCTTCGCCCTGTTCCTCCTCGCCGAGTACGCCGGGATCATCGTCCTGTGCGGTCTGACCACCGTCCTTTTCCTCGGCGGCTGGCACGGCCCCTGGGGCGCCGACGGCCTCGGCTGGGTGTGGACCCTGCTGAAGACGGCCGTCCTCGCCTTCGTCGTGATCTGGCTCCGCGTCACCTATCCGCGCCTGCGCGAGGACCAGCTCCAGAAACTCTCCTGGACCCTCCTCGTCCCCCTCTCCCTCGCTCAGATCGCCCTCACCGGCATCGTCAAGGTGGTGACCCAGTAGCCATGGCCGAGCCCGTCCCGTCCACCCGGCGCGGCGCTGCCCCGCCCACCAGGCCCCGCATCCCCGGCTCCGGCCTGGCCAAGGGCCTGGCCGTCACCCTCCGCACGATGACGAAGAAGACCGTCACCGAGCAGTACCCGGACGTCCAGCCCGACCTTCCGCCCCGCACCCGAGGTGTGATCGGCCTGTTCGAGGAGAACTGCACGGTCTGCATGCTGTGCGCTCGGGAGTGCCCGGACTGGTGCATCTACATCGACTCCCACAAGGAGACCGTCCCGCCGGCCGCCCCCGGCGGACGTGAGCGCAGCCGCAACGTCCTGGACCGCTTCGCCATCGACTTCTCCCTGTGCATGTACTGCGGTATCTGCATCGAGGTCTGTCCTTTCGACGCCCTGTTCTGGTCCCCGGAGTTCGAGTACGCCGAGACCGACATCCGCGAGCTCACCCACGAACGCGACAAGCTCCGCGAGTGGATGTGGACGGTGCCGGCCCCACCCGCTCTCGACCCCGGCGCTGAGGAGCCGAAGGAGATCGCCGCCGCCCGCAAGACCGCCGAGAAGCTGGCGGCGGCACAGCCGGGGCCGACCGAGCCGTACGGAGAACAGCCGTGACCCTCTCTGCCGCGGAACACGGCTTCCTCTCTCCGACCGGCGTCGAAATCGCCTTCCTCCTCGTGGGCCTGGTCACCTTCGGCGCCGCGCTCGTCACCGTCACCACCCGACAGCTGGTGCACGCCGCCCTCTGGCTGGTGGTCACCCTCGGTGGCCTGGCCGTCGAATACCTCCTGCTCACCGCCGAGTTCATCGCCTGGGTGCAGGTCCTCATCTACGTCGGTTCCGTCGTAGTGCTCCTCCTTTTCGGTCTCATGCTCACCAAGGCCCCCATCGGCCGATCGCCGGACGCCGACTCCGGAAACCGCTGGGCCGCCCTCACCGTGGCCGTCGCCGCGGCTGCCGCCCTGGTCTGGGTCGTCGTCGACGCCTTCCGCACGACCTGGGTCGACCTGGACGGCCCCGCCTCCGGATCCACCGCCGTGACCGGCGCCAGCCTGTTCCAGAACTGGGTCCTTCCCTTCGAGGCCCTCTCCGTCCTCCTCCTCGCCGCACTGGTCGGCGCCATCGTCCTGTCCCGCAAGGCGAAGGCCGAGTCGAGCTCTCCCCCTGTGAACTCCCGGGCCACGACCGGTGGTTCCCCATCCGTCCCGGATTCCCGGAATCACCCGATTGGGGGACAGGCCCCCACCGGGCAGTCGAAGTCCGCCATACAGCAGAGCCCGGCCGAGCAGGAAGGCGCCCGCTGATGCACCTCGCCTATCCCGCCGTGCTGGCCGCCCTTCTCTTCTGCACTGGCCTGTACGGAGTCCTCGCCCGCCGCAACGCCATCCTCGTGCTGATGTCGGTCGAGCTGATGCTCAACGCCGTCAACCTGAACCTGGTCGCCTTCGACGTATGGCTCAGCCGGACCACCCGGGAGACCCTGCACTCCGGTCAGGCCCTGACCCTGTTCACCATCGCCATCGCCGCCGCCGAGATCGGCATCGGTCTGGCGATCGTCCTCGCCGTCTACCGCAACCGCGGCACCTCGGACATCGACAAGCTCCGGGACACCGCCGAGGGCCACGAGACCGACGGCCCCGACAGTGACGCCCTCACGGCCGAGCAGGCCGGCCGGGCCGGGAAGACCGAGGCCACCGCGTGACCACGACCACCCTCGCCGTCCTCGTCCCCCTCCTGCCCTTCCTGGGGGCGGCCGCAGGCCTGCTGCTGGGCCGTACGGCTCCCGGCTTCGTCCGGCCGCTGGCCGTTGTACCGACCCTCGCGGCCCTCGTCCTCGCCGTCCTCGTCGCGGCGGACCAAGGAGGCGGACGGGCCGTCGACGCGGCCACCGAGCTCACCCCCACCGGCTCCGTCCCGATCGAGCTCTCCCTGCACGTCGACGGCTTCGCCGCCCTCGTCGCCGTCCTGGTCGGCGTGGTCGCGACCTGCGTGCAGATCTACTCCACGGGGTACCTCCGCGACGACCCGCGCTACCCCTCGTACGCCGCTCTCATCTCCCTGTTCACCTCCGCGATGCTGCTCGTCGTCTACTCCGGCGACCTGATCGTGCTGCTGGTCGGCTGGGAGATCATGGGCATCTGCTCCTACTTCCTCGTCGGCCACTACTGGGAGACCCCGGAGGCCCGTGCCGCCTCCATCAAGGCCTTCCTGGTGACCAAGCTCGGTGACGTCCCTTTCCTGATCGGCCTGTTCGCGCTCGCCACCGAGACCGGCTCCTTCCGCATCACCGCCGTCCTCGACGCCGTCGCGCACGGCGGACTCGACCACCCGACCGTCATCGCCCTGCTGCTCCTGGCAGGCGTGGCGGGCAAGTCGGCGCAGTTCCCGCTGCACACCTGGCTTCCCGACGCGATGGCGGGTCCGACGCCCGTCTCCGCACTGATCCACGCGGCGACGATGGTGGCCGCCGGCGTCTACTTCGTCGCCCGTCTCCTCCCCGTGTTCGAGGCCAGCCGGGCCGCGATGGTCGTCCTCGCCGTCATGGCCGCCGTCACGATGCTCGGCTCCGGTCTCGCCGCACTCGCCCAGGACGACATCAAGCGGGTCCTCGCCTACTCGACCATCGGGCAGCTCGGCTACATGACCGGCGCCCTCGCCGTCGGCGAGCGCGGGGCCGCCGTCTTTCACCTCCTCACACACGGTGCCTTCAAGGCACTGCTGTTCCTCGCCGCCGGCGTCGTCATCCATGCCGCCGGCACCAACTCGCTGGCCGCCATGTCCCGCATGACCAACCTGCGCGACCGCGTCCCGGACGCCTTCTGGACGATGACCGTGGCGCTGCTCTCCCTCGCCGCGATCCCGCCCTTCAGCGGCTTCTTCTCCAAGGAGTCCGTCCTGGGCGCCGCCGAGCACGTCGCCACCGGCCACACCGAGCACGTCCCCGAAGCCTCCGGCTGGATCACCCTCGTCGCCGGACTGCTCACGGCCCTGCTCACCGCCGCGTACGCGACCCGCCTGTGGCTGCTGGCCTTCCACGGCCGAGGTACCGAAGCCCCCGACCACGGCAGGCAACCCCTCACCATGACCGTCGTGCTGTGGGTGCTCGCCGTCCCGTCTCTCGCGCTGGGCGGGTTCACCTTCCGCCTGCTGCCGGACTGGTTCGACGGCCGCGACCTCACCCCGACTCTGACCACCTCCGTCGTCGGAACGGGCCTGGCCCTGGTCGGCGGCATCGTCACCTACGCGGCCTGGCGCCACACCACCGCCCTCGCGGCCCGGGTCCCGCTGGGAGCGGTCGCGGCCCACCCCGAGAGGGACGCCGGGCTCGTCGAGGCCGAGGCGATCGCCAGCCACGCCCCCGTGTACGGGGGAGTGGCCTACGCGCCCGATCCCGCCGACCCCGGACGGCTGCTGCTCGGTCCGCTGCACCGGCACGCGGCCGTAGGCTTCCACCTCGACGCCGTGTACGCGACCCTCTTCGTCCGCCCGGTCCAGGCCGGAGCGAGCCTCGTGAGGTTCCTGGACCGCGAGGTTGTCGAGACCTACGTACGCGGTGCGGGCGCCCTGCCCCGGCTGCTCGGAGCCGCCGTGCGCCGCGCCCAGACCGGCAATGTGCAGACCTATGTGAGCGCGCTGCTCGCAGGCACCGTCGTCCTGGCGGTCGCCGTCCTCCTCGTCGCCACGGGAGCGTGAGCAGGCGTGATCGATATCAACGAGTCCGTGATGCAGTTCCTTCTGGCGTTCGTCGTCGTCGCCCCGCTCCTCGGCGCGGTCGCGGCTCTCCTGCCCGCACCGCCCGGACTGAAGGGGAAGTCGCCCGGGCAGGCCGTGCTCCGGCACGGCGTCACCGTGACCGGCGCGGTCCTCATCGCAACGATCGTCCTCGCGGTCGGCTTCGACCGCGACCATCCGTCGAAGATGCAGGCCACGACCGACATCAGCTGGATCCCCGCACTCGATGTGCGGATCCACCTCGGCATCGACGGCATCTCCCTCCCCCTTCTGGTCCTGACCGCGCTGCTGACCTTCCTCTGCGCGCTCTACTCGTACTTCAAGATGCCCGCGGGCCCGACCCCGAAGGCCTTCGTCGCGCTGCTGCTCGTCCTCGAGTCCGGAACGCTCGCGACCTTCGCCGTCCTCGATCTGCTGCTGTTCTTCCTGGCGTTCGAGATGGTGCTCATCCCGATGTACTTCCTCATCGCCCGCTGGGGCGGCGAGGGCAGGACCCGGGCCGCCTGGCGGTTCATCCTCTACACACTGCTCGGTTCGGTCGTCATGCTGCTCGGCCTGCTCCTGATCGGGATCAAGGCCGGCACATTCGACATGGTGGCACTCGCCACTGACAACGGCCGGTCGCTCACCGCATCCGTCCAGGTCATCGCCGTTCTGGCGATCGGGATCGGGCTCGCGGTCAAGACGCCGATGTGGCCGCTGCACAGTTGGCTGCCCGACGCCCACACCGCCGCCCCGACCGTCGGTTCGGTCCTGCTGGCCGGTGTCCTGCTGAAGATGGGTACGTACGGGTTCGTCCGGATCCTCCTCCCGATCGCGCCGGACGGTTTCCGCACCTTCGCCCCCTACCTCGCCGCCTTCGCCGTCGTCGGCATCATCTACGGATCCCTGGCCTGCCTGGCCCTCGCCAAGCAGGGGGCGAAGGGCGACCTCAAACGGCTCATCGCCTACTCCTCCGTCGGCCACATGGGCTTCGTCCTGCTCGGCATCGCGACCATGACCCCGACCGGCGTCAACGGCGCCCTGTTCGCCAACATCGCCCACGGCCTCATCACCGGCCTACTGTTCTTCCTGGTCGGAGCGCTCAAGGACCGAACCGGCACGACCGACCTCGACACCCTCGCCGAGGAGACCGGCGCCGCGCTCTACGGCAAGGCCCCGCACCTCGGCGGCCTCCTCGCGTTCGCCGCGGTCGCCTCGCTCGGACTGCCGGGACTGGCCGGGTTCTGGGGCGAGATGCTGGCCCTGTTCGGCGCCTTCAAACCGTCCGCGGACCTCAGCCGCGCCGCCTTCCTCACCTTCATGGCCATCGCTGCCTTCGGCACCCTCCTCACCGCCGCGTACATGCTCGTCGTCGTCCGCCGCGTCTGCATGGGCGCCGTACCGCAGGAAGCGCCGAAACTCGCCGACGTGCACATGTACGAGTTCGCGGCCTGGACCCCGCTCGTCGCCCTCACCGTCGTCGCCGGGCTGTGGCCCAGGGCCCTTCTCGGCCTGACCGACCCGGCCGTGCAACAGCTCCTCGCAGGAGGCACCCGATGAGCGCCCTGGCCGCGAACCTCGTCCAGTCCGTCGACTGGCTCGCCATCGCGCCCCCCACCATCGCGGCAGCCGTCGGACTCGTCGTCCTCGTCGCCGACCTGTTCGTGCCCGAGGCACGCAAACCGCTCCTCGGCTGGGTCTCCGTAGCAGGTCTCGCCGCGGCCGCAACCATGCTCCTGCCGCTGTTGGACGGCGACCGCGCCACCTTCTGCGTGAACGGCACACACGCGTGCAGCTACACCGCCGACCGCTTCACCCTGGTCATCCAGTTCCTGGTCCTCGGCGGGGCCCTCCTGGCCGCCCTGCTGTCGGTCACCACCCTCAAGGACGCGGACAGACAACTCCCCGAAGGGGAGTACTGGTGCCTCCTGCTGTCCTCCGCCGCCGGCGCCGCCCTCCTGCCCGCCTCCCGCGACCTCGCGACCCTCATCGTCGCCCTGGAGGTCGCATCCCTGCCCGCCTTCGCCCTCGTCGGCATCCGGCACGGCGACAAGAAGTCCTCGGAAGCCGCCCTGAAATTCTTCCTGTCGTCGGTCACCGCGACCGCCGTCAGCCTCATGGGCATCAGCTTCGTGTACGCGACCACCGGCACCCTCTACCTCACCCAGGTCGCCGATCGCATCCAGCACGTCGACGGCCAGTTCCACACCCTCGCCCAGACCGGTGTCGTCCTCACCCTCGTCGGCTTCGCTTTCAAGACCGCCGCCGTACCCTTCCACTTCTGGGTCCCCGACACCTACGTAGGAGCCCCGCTCCCGATCGCCGCCTACCTGTCGGTCGTGGGCAAGGCGGTCGGCTTCACCGGCCTGATCCTCGTCACGGTCGTCGCCTTCCCCTCGTACGCCGACGTCTGGGGTCCTGCACTTGCCGCCCTGGCCGCCCTCACCATGACCGTCGGCAACGTCGGCGCCCTGCGCCAGCAGGCCACGCGCGCGTACAGCGCCGTACGCCTCCTCGCCTGGTCCTCCGTCGGCCAGGCCGGCTACCTCCTCGTACCGATCGCCGCGGCCGCCTACTCGAACGACGCCGAACGCTCCATCGGCTCCACGGTCGCCTACGCCCTCATGTACGCGGCCGTGAACCTCGGCGCCTTCGCCGTGGCCGCAGTCGTGGGCCGCACCAGGACCGCGAACCGCATCACCGACTACCGCGGCCTCTACGCCACGAACCCGCTCGCCGCCCTCCTCCTCGCCTTCTTCCTGCTCTGCCTGGCGGGACTGCCACCGGGCATCATCGGCCTGTTCGCCAAGGTCACCGTCTTCTCCGCCGCCGTGAACGCGGGCCTGGGCTGGCTGGCCGTCGTGATGGCCGCCAACGTCGTGATCGCCCTCTTCTACTACCTGCAGTGGACGGCGCTGCTGTTCCGCGCCCCAGAGGGCGAGTCCGTCAAGCACCGCCTCCCGGCGCCCCTCACCGTCGCGATCACCCTCACCGGGGCCCTCGGTATCGCCCTCTCCGGCGCCCCCCAACTGGTCCTGCGGTTCGCCGACACCGGCCTCTTCTGAACCTCCGCCGGGCCCGTCACCCGCACGGCGGAGGCATGCCGTCGTACGCACAAGGGAACTCGTGACCCTCGCCTGGCGTTGAGCTGGGCGGGAGGGTCCACTGGACGTGTCACCACGGGCCAGTGGCATCGGAGACAGCAAGCACGATCCGCAAGCAAAGGGTTCCCCTGCTGCACGACTTGGAGGGCGTACCGTGCACCGCCGGCACAACGGGCTAAGGACCGCAGTACTCCTCGGAGGACTGTCCGCCCTCATCATCGTCATCGGCAGCTTCTTCGGCCGCATGGGGCTCGTCGTAGCGGTTCTCGTCGCGCTGGGCACGAACGCGTACGCGTACTGGAACAGCGACAAACTGGCGCTACGCGCGATGCGCGCGCGCCCGGTGAGCGAGTTCGAGGCCCCGGCCCTCTACCGCATGGTCCGCGACCTCTCCACCCAGGCCCGCCAGCCCATGCCGCGTCTGTACATCTCCCCGACGGAGGCCCCCAACGCCTTCGCCACGGGCCGCAACCCGCGCAACGCCGCCGTGTGCTGCACGGAAGGCATCATGCGCATCCTGGACGAGCGCGAACTGCGCGGAGTCATCGGCCACGAGCTCAGCCACGTCTACAACCGCGACATCCTCATCTCGTCGGTCGCCGGAGCCCTCGCCTCGGTGATCATGTTCCTGGTCAACTTCGCCTGGCTGATCCCGATCGGCCGTTCGGATGACGACGACGGTCCCGGCATCCTCGGCATGCTGCTCATCATGATCCTGGGCCCTCTCGCGGCCACCCTCATCCAGCTGGCGATCAGCCGCTCGCGTGAGTACGAGGCCGACGCGTCCGGCGCCCAGCTCACCGGCGATCCGCTCGCCCTCGCCAGCGCGCTGCGCAAGCTGGAGACGGGCACCCAGCAGCTGCCGCTGCCTCCCGAGCCGCGCATCGAGACCGCGAGTCATATGATGATCGCGAACCCCTTCCGTCGTGGTCAGGGACTCTCCAAGATGTTCTCGACGCATCCGCCGATGGCGGACCGCATCGCCCGGCTCGAGAAGATGGCAGGTCGCCCCCAGTGAAAACCATCCTGAACGTCATCTGGCTGGTCCTCAGCGGCTTCTGGCTGTTCCTCGGATACGTGGCCGCGGGACTCCTGCTCTGCATCACGATCATCGGCATTCCCTTCGGAATCGCCGCGTTCCGTATCGGCGTCTACGCCCTGTGGCCCTTCGGATACACCACGGTCGAGCGCCGTGACGCCGGTGCGCCCTCATGCGTGGGCAACGTCCTGTGGCTGGTCCTCGCGGGCTGGTGGCTGGCGCTCACGCACATCGTCACCGGCATCGCGCTGTGCATCACGATCATCGGCATCCCGTTCGGCATCGCCAATTTCAAGCTGATCCCGGTCTCCCTGCTGCCGCTCGGCCGCGAGATCGTGCGCACCGACGAGCCCTTCGCGGCCGGCTGACCTCCCCGGTCCTTTCAACAACACGGCACGCCCTGCTCCTACCTACCCGCAGCCCGAACGGAAGACCGGCGGCTTCGGCGGACCTCCGCCCGGGCCGCCGCGTTTTCCACAGCCGACGTTTTCCACAGGCCTGCGGTTGTCCACAGGCCGGCCCGGTTGTCAGTGGCGGCTTGCATCATGAACCCATGACCGAGAACGAGCAGTTGCTGGCACGGGTGGCCGCCAAGGCACGCAACACCCGCCCTTGGGGCTGGCCTTCCCTCCCCGACCCCGTCGACGAGGCGACGCTGACCCGCGCGCAGGCCGCCCTGGGCTTCACCCTGCCGTCGCTGCTCTCCGACCTGTACCTGCGGATAGGGGACGGCGGATTCGGCCCGGAATACGGCCTGTTGCCCCTGCTCGACAGCCCGCCTGCCGGTGAGCCCGCCGCCGTGGTGCAGTACCTCGCCAACCGCGACAGCGGCCGCAAGGACCCCGACTGGCCCTGGCCCGAGGGCGTCCTGCCGATATCCCACTGGGGCTGCGCCATGTACGCCTGTGTGGACTGCCACTCCCCGCAAGCCACGGTTCTGCTGTTCGAACCCAACCCGGGCGACCCCGACCATGCCTGGTTCGTGGACACCCCTGACCTCGCGGACTGGCTACGGGCCTGGGTCGACGGCACAGGCTGGTACGACGTGATGGACGACGAGTTCCAGATGCCTGCCTGGACCGACTTCCGTATACGTACGGCGCAGGTGTCCGCTTCCTGACACCGGCCCGGCACTCAACGACCGCCCGCACCTCGCGCCGCCACCCGCCGCCGCACGCCGTACGCCACCACACCCACCGCCAACACTGCCGCGCCCACCACCGTCGAGATGCCCGGCAGCGAGAACGCCAGTACCACGCAGCCGACGAGTCCCATCGCCGGCAACAGCCGCGCCTTCGGAGCCGGATCGAGGGTCCAGGCGGAGGCGTTGGCCACGGCGTAGTACGCCAGCACACCGAAGGAGGAGAACCCGATCGCGCCCCGGACGTCCACCGTGGCGGCCAGGACGGCGACGACCGCGCCGACAGCCAGTTCGGCCCGGTGCGGCACCTGGAAGCGCGGATGCACGGCCGACAGCGCGCCGGGCAGATGCCGGTCCCGGGCCATGGCCAGCGTCGTTCGTGACACCCCCAGGATCAGGGCGAGCAGCGAACCCAGCGCGGCCACTGCGGCACCCACCCGCACGACCGGCACCATCCCCGGCACCCCGGCAGCCCGCACCGCGTCGGCCAGCGGGGCCCCCGCCCGCCCGAGACCATCGGCACCGAGCACCGAAAGGACGGCCACCGCCACACACACGTACACCGCGAGCGCGATGCCCAGAGCCACCGGGATGGCTCGGGGGATGGTGCGCGCGGGATCCCGTACCTCCTCGCCGAGGGTCGCGATGCGGGCGTACCCCGCGAACGCGAAGAACAGCAGGCCGGCCGCCTGCAGCACCCCACCCACACCGCCCGACGTTCCGACGCTCAGCCGCCCGGCCTCGGACTCCCCCGACCCCAGGCACACGACCACCACGGAAGCGAGGACAGCCAGCACCACCGCCACGATCGCCCGCGTCAGCCAGGCGGACTTCTGGATGCCGCCGTAGTTCACCGCCGTCAGCGCCACCACGGAGGCGACCGCCACGGCATGTGTCTGCTCCGGCCAGACGTACGCGCCCACAGTCAGCGCCATCGCCGCACAGGAGGCCGTTTTCCCGACGACGAACGACCAGCCCGCGAGATAACCCCAGAACGCACCGAGCCGCTCGCGCCCGTACACGTAGGTGCCGCCGGAGGCCGGATACAGCGCGGCCAGCCGCGCCGACGACGTGGCGTTGCAGTACGCGACCACGGCCGCGACCGCCAGGCCGACCAGCAGCCCAGAACCGGCGGCGCGTGCCGCCGGCCCGAGGGCGGCGAAGATGCCCGCCCCGACCATCGAGCCGAGCCCGATGACCACGGCATCCCCGACCCCCAAGGTGCGCCGTAGCTCGGACACGGCGCCTGAATGTGTCATGTCCGGAACCCTACTGATCGCCGCAACCGAGGAGTGCCGCCGTGACGTCCTCTATCCCAACAGAGCACGAACAGGCGCGCGACGAGCCGGTCGTACGGACCGACCGGCCCCCGGCCCGCGCACCACGGACGCACGACGCGCGGCGCACAGCATGTCCGCACCGAAATCACACCGTACGGACAGTGCAAGCACAGTGCGGAAGGGCAGGTTCACGGCATGACGATCATCAGCTGGATCATTCTGGGGCTGTTGGCCGGGGCCATCGCCAAGTTCCTGCTGCCGGGCCGCGACCCGGGCGGCTTCATCGGAACGACGCTCATCGGCATCGCGGGTGCGTTCATCGGCGGCTGGATCTCGGCCCGCTGGCTGGACCATCCGATCTCCAAGAACTTCTACGACGGCGCCACCTGGGCAGCGGCGATCGGCGGCTCACTGGTCCTGCTGATCGTCTACCGCGTCCTGTTCGGCAACTCGCGCGACTGAGCACCACCGAGTACACCCCCGGACCGCAGCCAGCAGGGGAGAAGGGTGGGCACCGACGGGCGCCCACCCTTCTCGTACGCCGGAGGAGTCAGCGACTGCCTGATGTCGCCGATGTCGCCGGTTCCGCCGGTGTCACCGGTAGTTCACGAACTGGAGCGCGAAGTCGAAGTCCTTGCCCTTCAGGAGGGCGATGACGGCCTGCAGATCGTCCCGGCTCTTGGAGCTGACGCGCAGCTCGTCCCCCTGGACCTGGGCCTTCACACCCTTCGGACCCTCATCGCGGATGATCTTCGCCACCTTCTTCGCGTTCTCCTGGGAGATGCCCTCCTCGATCGACGCGAAGAGCTTGTACTCCTTGCCCGAGAGCTGGGGCTCGCCCGCGTCCAGCGCCTTCAGGGAGATCCCGCGCTTGATCAGCTTGGACTGGAAGACGTCGAGGACGGCCTTGACCCGGTCCTCGGAGTTCGCCTCCATGAGGATCTTGTCACCGGACCACGAGATCGAGGCTCCCACGCCCTTGAAGTCGTAGCGCTGCGAGATCTCCTTGGCGGCCTGGTTGAGGGCGTTGTCGACCTCCTGCCGCTCGACCTTCGAGACGATGTCGAAACTGGAGTCGGCCATGTCCTGTGGCTCCTTGTATCGGGGTGCGTGTGGGTGCGGATCGGCGGGCGTGGGGGTGACCGCCGAGCCCGGCGTGTTGCCCGGGCCGCATCCGCTCAAGCCTAGCCACCCACGGTCCTCCGAGCGCAGATCAATCGGGTGGCGAAGCACCCCTCGGCATCGGGTATTGTTTACGTCGTTGCCAGGGAGCACCGCCGAAAAGCGGTTCGAACGGCAGCAACCCCGGCGGTGTGCCCGAGCGGCCAAAGGGAGCAGACTGTAAATCTGCCGGCTCAGCCTTCCCAGGTTCGAATCCTGGCGCCGCCACGCTGAGAAAGAGACCCCCTCCATTCTGCGGAGACGCAGAGCGGAGGGGGTCTTTGCGTGTGGAGCGTGGGTGTGGGCTGCGCGGGTCGGGTCGGCCGCCCCGCTCGGTGGGCGGCCGGACAGTTCCCCGGCCGCCCACCCTCGCCCCCACCCGCCCGGCCGCCCGCTTCCGCCCGCGCCGAACTACTCCGCGCTGTGCGCGAGTTCGATGTCGTGTTCGTCGGCGTCGCTCCCCGAGACCGTCACCGTCGCCGCTCGCGGCGGGTACCCCGTCGCGATGACGGTGTACGCGCCGCTGTCCAGGTCGGAGAAGGCGTAGGCGCCGTCGACGTCGGTGCGGGTCGTGGCGATCACGTTGCCCGCCGCGTCGACGAGGGTCACGCGGGCGTCGCTCAGTGGGGCGCCGCCTCCGCGGACCGTGCCCCGGACGTGGGCACCCGGCCGGAGTTCCACCTCGACCCGCGTGGTGCCCGTGGCGCCGATCTCGACGGGCAGCGCCAGCGGGCGGTGCTTGGGGGATGTGACGGCCAGGGTCACTGTCCCCGGCATCAGGTCGGTGACCGTGAACTCGCCCAGCACGTCCGTTCGTCCGGTCGTCAGCACTTCCCCGCGCACATCCGTCACGATGACCACCGCGTCGGCGACCGGAGCCCCCCTGTCCGCGGACCGCACCAGACCGGCGAGCCCACTGGTGCCGCTCAGCAGGACGTCGTACGACACCGGGACGTCCGCGACGACGAGCGTCGAGGCCTGCGGCTGGAACCCCTCGGCGGAGGCGATCAGCACGTACGAACCGGCGGTGGGCACCTCGACGCCGTACGAACCGTCCTGCCGCGAGACCGCCCTGCTCAGTTGCTCGCCGCCGAGGGAGATCAGTGTGACCGCGGCGGCAGCCACCGGTACGCGCTCGGCGCCGAAGACGTGCCCGGTCACGGGGATGCCGCCGCCGTTCGGGCGGGCGAGCGGGCCGAGGCCGTCCCCGGCGCCCGAGGCGACTCGACCGGGCGTGTCCATGCTGGCGCCGCCCACCGTCGAGACGGATGCTGCGGTACCGACCGCGCCTGCCGGGCTCGGCGCCACCACCGCTGCGGCGCCCGTAGCCGCCGTACTTCCACCGCCCGACGCACCCTCAGTCGACGTCCCGCCGTCAGAAGCCGCAGCCCCATGCCGGGGAATGAACGAAGCCACCGCGAAAGCCAGCAGAGCGGCGCCGCCGCCGACCGCCAGCACTGTCCTGAAGCCGTTCTCGGAGGGGACGGAGAGGGCGCCCAGCCGGATGGTCATCTGGGAGAGGATGACGCCGGCGACGGCGCTGGCTGTCGATGTGCCGATGGACCGCATCAGCGTGTTGAGGCTGTTGGCCGCGCCCGACTGCGACGGCGGCACCGCGCCCATGATGAGCGAGGGCATCGCGCCGTACGTGAAGCCGATACCGGAACCGATGACGCAGGACACCAGTGCGAACTGCCACACCTGCGACATGAGCAGGATCTGCAGGCCGTAGCCGGCCGCGACGATCAGGGATCCGAGCATCAGGCTCGCCTTCGGACCCTTCGCCTTGGAGAGGGCGGCGGAGACCGGGGCCACCGCCATCATCACCAGGCCGGACGGGGCCATGA
The DNA here is from genome assembly GCF_040630525.1 of Streptomyces sp. NPDC005799. Classification (NCBI taxonomy): domain Bacteria; kingdom Bacillati; phylum Actinomycetota; class Actinomycetes; order Kitasatosporales; family Streptomycetaceae; genus Streptomyces; species Streptomyces sp. NPDC005799. The sequence continues at coordinate 106,875 of NZ_JBEXXQ010000022.1, read as the reverse complement.
CCAGACCGGCGGTGAGCAGCGACTTGCCCAGGCCGTAGCCGGTCGCCTCAGGCAACTGCAGCAGCTGCGGAAGCACCAGGGACATCGCGAACATGCCGAAGCCGAGCGCGACCGAGGCGAGGTTGGTGACGAGGACCTGGCGGCGCGCGGTGGTACGCAGGTCGACCAGCGGCTGCTCGGCCCGCAACTCGTACCAGCCCCACAGCAGCAGCACGACGACGGACGCGCCGAACAGACCGAGCGTGGTGCCGCTGTCCCAGCCCCAGTCGCCGCCCTTGGAGATGGGGAGCAGCAGGCAGACCAGGCCGGCCGCCATTCCCAGGCCGCCGACGACGTCGAAGCGGCCGCCCGTGCGCACCTTGGATTCCGGCACCGCGAACAGGACCAGGAGCAGCGCCACGACGCCCATCCCGGCCGAGCTCCAGAACAGCACGTGCCAGTCGAAGTTGTCGGCGATCAGCGCGGCCGCGGGCAGTCCGAGCGCGGCTCCCACACCGAGCGAGGCGCTCATCATCGCGGTGGCCGAACCAAGGCGCTCCGCGGGCAGTTCGTCCCGCATGATGCTGATACCGAGCGGGATGACACCGCCGGCCGCGCCCTGCAGCGCCCGTCCGATGATCATCGGGGTCAGCGAGTCGCTGAGTGCGGCCGTCACCGAACCCGCGACCAGCAGTACCAGGCTCGTCAGCAGCATGCGGCGCTTGCCGTACATGTCACCGAGCCGCCCCATCATCGGGACGGCGACGGCCGCGGCGAGCAGCGTGGCCGTGACGGCCCAGGCGGTGTCGGACGCCGGGGCGTTCAGAAGCTTCGGCAGCTTTGGGACGATCGGGATCACCAGAGTCTGCATCAGCGAGACCACGATCCCGCCGAAGGCCAGGACCGCTACGACGGCATTGGCCCGCGGCGCTGCGGACGCCACCCCGTCGTCGGCGGGTCGGGGGAGTGCGTGGGACATGGTCGGGCCTCCGTGGGCGGCGTTGGGGCATCGGGCATGCACGATCCGATCAAGCTAAGTCAGTTGATTGACTTAAGCAAGGAGGGGCTGGGTGGGTACGGCGTCGGATTTGGTGAGGGCCCGGTGGAGGGCCGAGGAGGGAGGGGCGGCGGGGAATCGGAGGGAGAGCTCAGTGGCGCACGGGGGATGACGGCCCGCGCGCGGGGGCGGAATGCGGGTATGCAAGGCCCATGGGCCGCACCGATTACTTCCACGACCCGGACGCCCCTCCGGCCACCTCCGTCGTACCCGCCGTCGTCGCCTTCGTACGCGACCACGCCGGGCGCATCCTCCTGGTCCAGCGCTCCGACAACGGCCGCTGGGCGCTACCCGGAGGCGGCCACGACCTCGGCGAGTCCATCAGCGACACGGTCGTACGCGAAGTGTGGGAGGAGACCGGGATCCAGGTCGAGGTCGTCGACCTGTCCGGCATCTATACCGACCCCGGCCACGTCATGCGGTACGACGACGGGGAGGTCCGCCAGCAGTTCAGCCTCTGCTTCCGGGCGCGCCCCACCGGCGGCGAACTGCGCACCAGCGGCGAGACCACCCAGGTCCGCTGGGTAGACCCGGACGCCCTCTCCGAACTCGACATCCACCCGACCATGCGCCTGCGCATCACCCACGCGGCGGACCGGACGCGTACGTCCCCCTATATCGGCTGACGATCAACTCAGCAGGCCCCGGGGCACACTGACCCCATGTCCACTCGTCGCAGACACTGCCCCGAATGCCGGCGCGAGATCGCGGTCGTCGCCGGCCGGTTCGCCCGGCACGATCCGCCCGGCGCCCGCGAGACCGGCGGACTGGTCTCCTGCCCCGGCTCACGCCGACCGGCCCAACCGGACGCCGCGCAACCGTCATTGGACGGCTACGTCATCCCCGAGATGCCCGGCCAACTGCCTCTGTTCTGACCGCTTCGGATCGCTTACGACCGCCCGCTCGGCCGGGCCTCCCGCGTCCGCCGTCCTCAATTGCAGGCGCGTGTGCCCTCCTCAATTGCCGGCGACCGACTTCACCGCCACCGAGACCGGCGTCGCCCCGCCGACCAGCTCCAGGGTCAGCCCCGCCGTCGCGGGAGTGTCCACCAACTCCGCCAGTACGGCGGCCACATCGTCGCGCGGGACAGCACCACGGCCCGTGTGCGCCTCCAGCCGTACAAGGCCGGTGCCGGCGTCGTTCGTCAGTGAACCGGGGCGCAAAATCGTCCAGTCGAGCGCGTCCAGATTCCGGACGTACGCGTCCGCCTCGCCCTTCGCCCGCAGATAGACGTCGAACACGCCGTCCCCTTGGTGCGCGGGGTCGGCTCCCATCGACGAAACGATCACGTGCCGTCGTACGCCCGCCCGAACCGCCGCGTCCGCGAACAGCACCGCCGCCCCCTTGTCCACGGTGTCCTTACGGGCCACTCCGCTGCCGGGACCCGCGCCCGCCGCGAAGACCGCCGCGTCGGCGCCGCGCAGGCACTCGGCGACCTCCTCGACCGAGGCCGACTCCAGATCCAGCAGCACCGGTTCGGCACCGGCCTCCCGCAGGTCGTCGCCCTGCTCGGCGTGACGGATGATCCCCGCGACCTCGTCTCCGCGCGCGGCGAGCAGCCGCTCCAGCCGCAGGGCGATCTGACCATGACCTCCAGCGATGACAATGCGCATGTCTCCGACCGTACGCCCGGACGGCCGCATCCGCCGCACGACTTGAGCCACGCCCCAGGGCGCACGCCCGCAGCGCACGCGCGGGGCGAAGGGACTGGGCGTACAGGCGGATCATCCAGGCGCATGCTGGGGCGCACGCGCGGAGCGTACGAGCTGGCGTTGTGCACGCCCGGCGCGCGAGCTGATGTGTGTGCGCCGGGTGCACTGGCCCGGGTTGCGCGCGCCCGGCACACGGTTCTGCTGCGTGTGCGCCGGGCGCCGTGGCCTACCCGCGTGTGCGCCGGGAGCGTACATGTATGGCGCGCGCTCAGAGCGCATGCGCTGTGGCTGCGCGCCCCGTCGGCGCCTGCCGGGCGGGGCCCCACCCTCTCGGCGCGGGCGCGGTCCCACGCAAGCTTGCCACGCAAGCCTCGCACGCAAGCCCGGCGCGAACGCTCAAGCCGCGCACCGGTCAAGCCGCGCACCGCTCAAAGCACCGACACCCACCCCGGAGGCGTGCGCCACAGCGCGCGGACCCACTTCACGCGCCCCTGCCTCGCTAGGCACGCCCGGAGCGCGCCCCCACTCCGTGCGCCCCCAATGCACACGCACGCTCCGGCGTACGCCCCTCAGTGCAAATCCAGTGCCACACAACCCGACGCCCCAGGGCAGGCTCCTGCGGGCGCCCCTTTCCAGCGCGCCCGCCCTCCCCCTCACGACAATCCGCGCCCCTGCCGAGGCAACCCCAACTCCACGACGGCAGCCGAGCTGCAGTACTCCCGTACCGCGCTGGTCCGGGCCACCACGCGCCCCCGGTGCACCACGATTCGGCTGTACGCGAGGGACAGAGCACCGGGCAGCCGGTCCCCCCTGACGGCCAGCAGTTCGGCCGGGAACCCCGCCTCCACTCGGACCTCGGGCAGGCCCAGGACCGCACGTGACGAGGAGCTGATCGCGTCGTACGCGTCCTCGGGACGCAGGCCGTAGCGGGAGGACAGCAGGTACGCGGCCTCCAGGGGATCACCGCGGCCGACCGGATTCGACACGTCCCGCAACGCGCCGCTGCCCGCCGCGACGCGCACTCCGGCAGCGCGCAGCAGCCGTACCGGAGCCGTACCGCGGTGGTCGGTGGCGCCGCAACCGCCCTGGGGGAGGCACACCACCGCCACCCCGGCGGCGGCGAGCTGGTCGGCGGTGCGGGTGGCCGTCTCGGTGGGGAGACGGGCCAGGGCGCCGCACGGACCGAGGGTCACGCCCGGCCGCAGGCCCCCCGCCATCGCGGCGATACGGGCTAGGCGGGCCGGGTCTTCGGCGTCGGTGTGCAGGTCCACGGGACAGCCGTGCTCGGAGGCGACCTCCAGGACCGCCTCCACATACCCGGTCGGATCGGGGTCCAGGTCCGGGCAGCCGCCCACGACGGACGCACCCATCTTCAGCGCGTCCCGCAGCACGGCCAGCCCGTCCGCCCCGGCGACCCCGGTCAGCAGCCGCGGCATCGCCACGGCGGTCAGCTCCGTAAGCCCCCGCAGTGAACGCCGGGCCTGCAGTACGGCGCCCAACGCGCCGAGACCCTGGACGTCGCCCACGCGCACATGTGCCCGCGCCGCGGTCGCTCCGTGCCCGAGCTGCAGCAACGCGGCCTCGATGGCTCGTCGTTGGACATCCTGCGGGTCGGGGGAGGCGGGGCCGTCATCGTCGGCCGAGAGGGCGGTGTCGCCATGGATGTGCGGTTCTGCAGGGGCCGGCAGGAGCAGATAGCCGTTGAGATCCACACGCGCACCACACGCGCGCGTGCCGACCGCCGCCAGGCTCCCCGCCGTACCGACCGCCTCGATCCGCCCGCCGCCGAGCCGTACGTCCACGGTGCGCCCATCGGTCAGCCGGGCCCCGCACAGCAGGAGCGCCCCCGAATCACTCCGACCCAAAGATCCCGAGGAACCCGTCGAACCTGAGGAACCCACGGGGCCTGGTGCGCCGGACGAAGACGACGAAGACGAAGACGAAGGCGACGAAGACGACGACGAAGGCGACGACGAGTGCGGCGGCTGCGGCTGGCTGTCGGGCATCGCGCTCCAGGGGCTCGGGACTGCGCAGGGGGACGCAAGATCACGCAGAGTGAGTCGAGCCTAGGGTGGCGATCCGCCCATCACAGGGAGGAGCGCAATAGTCGTACCGGTGTGGTCCGCCGCACGAAAGGGGCCTGGAGAGCCTGGTGGGAGGGCGGTCGGACGGGCCGCGGCGCACCCCGCCCCCACCGACCGGACAGGCCGGTACGGGGGCCGCGAAACGGATTTGGGTGAACGGCGGCGGACCGTGTAATGTCTTCATCGCTCGCCCCAATAGCTCAGTCGGCAGAGCGTCTCCATGGTAAGGAGAAGGTCTACGGTTCGATTCCGTATTGGGGCTCTGGTGTGTGAGGTTCCCGTCGTGAGGCGGGAACGGATCGCATCGCAGCGGTGTAGCTCAGTCGGTAGAGCAAGCGGCTCATAATCGCTGTGTCACCGGTTCAAGTCCGGTCACCGCTACTGACAGTAGCCGATTGCGGGGTCGGTCCTTCGATCGGCTACTCTTCTATGCGTTAAACCCGTCCTATCCGTTCGTCAAGGAGCACTCACGTGGCTGCCACCGACGTCCGCCCGAAGATCACGCTGGCCTGCGTGGAGTGCAAGGAGCGGAACTACATCACCAAGAAGAACCGGCGCAACAACCCGGACCGTCTTGAGATGAAGAAGCACTGCCCGCGTTGCAACGCGCACACCGCGCACCGCGAGACGCGATAAATCAGGCTCGTTCGCGAGGCCGCCCCCATAGTCGGGGGCGGCCTCGCGTCGTTTGAGCCTCGGTTACCGACCGGTTCCGACTGGTCGCAGGCCACCGGCGACAGACCACCGGCCGCCAACCATCAGCCATCAGCCATCAGCCATCAGCCACCCCGCACACACCAGGCAGACATCAGCAGGAGGTAGCGAGCCATGGCGCTCGACCAGTCCTTCGTGGGGCGGAGCTACCCGCCCACCGACCCCTATGAGGTGGGCCGGGAGAAGATCCGCGAGTTCGCCGAGGCGGTGGGGGACACCAACCCCGCGTACACGGACCCGGAGACGGCCAAGGCGCTCGGTCACCCCGACGTCATCGCCCCGCCGACCTTCGTGTTCTCCATCACCTTCAAGGCGGCCGGACAGGTCGTCCAGGACCCGCAACTCGGCCTGGACTACAGCCGCGTGGTGCACGGCGACCAGAAGTTCTCCTACGTCCGCCCGGTGCGGGCCGGTGACCGGCTCACCGTCACCTCCACCATCGAGGCGATCAAGTCCCTGGCGGGCAACGACATCCTCGACATCCGGGGCGAGGTCCACGACGAGGCGGGCGAGCACGTGGTGACCGCCTGGACGAAGCTGGTCGCGCGTGCGGCAGAGGAGGCGTGAGAGCAGGATGACGGCGAAGATCGCATACGACGACGTCGAGGTCGGCACCGAACTGCCGGCCCAGTCCTTCCCCGTGACCCGCGCCGCGCTCGTCCAGTACGCGGGCGCCTCCGGTGACTTCAACCCCATCCACTGGAACGAGAAGTTCGCCAAGGAGGTGGGCCTGCCGGACGTCATCGCGCACGGCATGTTCACGATGGCCGAGGCGATCCGGGTGGTCACCGACTGGACCGGCGACCCGGGCGCGGTCGTCGAGTACGGCGTCCGCTTCACCAAGCCCGTCGTCGTCCCCAATGATGACCACGGCGCCCTGATCGAGGTCAGCGCCAAGGTGGCCGCCAAGCTCGACGACAACACGGTCCGCGTGGACCTCACCGCGACGAGCGCCGGCCAGAAGGTGCTGGGCATGTCGCGGGCGGTTGTACGCCTGGCATGAGGCACACGCGCGTGGCTCATGCGCGTGTGCCTCATGCGCCCGTGCCGCGCGCCCGCCGCACACGCGCGTGCCGTGAGTAAGGGGCGCCCTTCCATGGAGGACGCCGAGGACGCCCCTTACCCGAAAAAGCCTTCCGAACAAGTCCGCGCATCTCTCGACCCCCACCCTTGACGAAGTTAGTGATTGAGTACTAACTTTCTCTCATGGCCAGGATGAGCGCAGAAGAGCGACGCGAGAGCGTCATTCGCGCGGCGACCGCCGAGTTCGCCCGCGGGGGCTACTACGGCACCTCGACCGAGGCGATCGCCAGGCGGGTGGGTGTCTCGCAGCCGTACCTCTTCCGGCTCTTCCCGGGCAAGAAGGCGATCTTCCTCGCCGCCGCCCAGCGGTGCGTGGAGGACACCATCCGCATGTTCGAGGAGGCGGCCAAGGGGCTGGAGGGCGAGGAAGCCGTCCGGGCCATGGCCAACGCGTACACGAAGGTCATCGCCGAGCGGCCCGAGCGGCTGCTGATGCAGATGCAGATGTACGTCACCGTGGCCGCCGCCGAGCAGGCCGGCGATCACGAGCTCGGCGAGGAAGTGCGGGCGGGCTGGATGCGCCTGTGGGACACGGTTCACGTGCCGCTGGGCGCGGACGTCAGCGAGACGACGACGTTCCTCGCGTACGGCATGCTCATCAACTGCCTGGTGGCCATGGGCTTCCCGCCCGAGCACAGGGTGTGGGAGGGCCTCTATCCGGAGGCGCAGCTCAAGGGTCGCCTGGAGAAGTAGCCCAAGCGGAAGGTACCCAAGCCACCTTCGCTTGCCCGCAAAAATTAGTGATCAATAACTAATCAGTTCAGCGAGACCAACCACAAACCCTCTGGGGGAGCGATGTCAGAGCAGCAGACCGCACCACATCGTCGCGGGGGAACCGTCTGGGCCCTCGTCATCACCAGCGTCGCCGGATTCATGGCGGCCCTCGACAACCTGGTAGTCACCACCGCCCTCCCCTCGATCCGCAAGGACCTCGGCGGAGCCCTGGGCGACCTGGAGTGGACGGTCAGCGCCTACACCCTCACCTTCGCCGTCCTCCTCATGTTCGGCGCGGCCCTGGGTGACCGCTTCGGCAGGCGCCGTATGTTCCTCGTCGGCCTCACCGTCTTCACCGGCGCTTCCGCCGCGGCCGCCATGGCCACCGGCATCGACTCCCTGATCGCGGCCCGCGCCGTCCAGGGCGTCGGTGCGGCGATCATGATGCCGCTCACCCTCACCCTGCTCACCGCCGCCGTCCCGGCCGCCAGGCGCGGCATGGCCTACGGCATCTGGGGTGCCGTCAACGGCCTCGCCGTGGCCTCCGGTCCCCTCATCGGCGGCAGCCTCACCGAGCACGTCTCCTGGCACTGGATCTTCTGGCTCAACGTCCCGCTGGGCATCGCGGTTCTGCCCCTGGCCCGCCTCCGCCTGAACGAGTCGTACGGCACCGGTGCCCCCCTCGACATCCCCGGCACCCTCCTCGCCAGCGGCGGCCTCTTCGGCATCGTCTACGGCCTGGTCCGCGGCCCGGCGGACGGGTGGACCAGCTCCCTCGTCCTCACCGGCCTCTTCGCGGGCACCGCGCTCCTGACCGCCTTCGTCCTCTACAGCCTGCGCGCCAAGAACCCGATGCTCCCGATGCGCCTGTTCCGCTCCCGGGCCTTCTCCGGCATCAACGCAGCGAGCCTCCTGATGTTCCTCGGCATGTTCGGCTCGATCTTCCTGCTCAGCCAGTTCATGCAGGGTGTGCTCGGCTACTCGCCCACCGAGGCGGGACTGCGGATGCTGCCCTGGACCGGCATGCCGATGCTGGCGGCGCCCGTCGCCGGCATCCTCTCGGACCGCATCGGCGGCCGCCCCGTAGTGGCGACGGGCCTCTTCCTCCAGGCCCTCGGCCTCGGCTGGATGGCGACCGTCGTGACGCCGGGCGTCTCCTACGCCACGCAGCTGCCCGCCCTGATCGTCAGCGGCATCGGCATGGGCCTCTTCTTCGCCCCCGCCTCCAACCTGGTCATGTCCAGCGTCCGCCCGAAGGAACAGGGCATAGCCTCCGGCGCGAACAACGCGCTGCGCGAGGTGGGCGGCGCGCTGGGCATCGCCATCATGTCCTCGATCTTCTCGTCGCAGGGCGGCTACGCCACCGCCCAGACCTTCGTCGACGGCCTGCAGCCCGCCCTGGTCACCGGCTCGGCAGTCGTCGCCGCAGCCGCCGTGGCGACCCTGCTGATCCCGAGGAGGACCACGGCACACACCAAGACCCCGACCCCGTCGGCGGAAGCAGCCCCGGAGTTGGAAACCGTTTGACCCGAGAGAAGCAATGGCCCCGTCTGTCCAGGACGGGGCCATTGCCTGCCTGCGAAGCATCGCGCCCGCACCCCCGCAACGGCGAGAAGGGGACGTGGCGGGGGGTGTCCGCCCGCAGCGTCGGGCGTCCGCGGACAGTGCTGCCGTAGCAACAGAACCGCCCGACCGAGGACGGACACCCCCCGCCGCGGCACCGACCTTCCGCGGCGAGCAGTGCGCGACGCAAGCCCCCACCGAACCCGCGCGGGCCGCCGCAGGCATCGCCCGCACCCCCACCCCGCACCCCCACCCCGTACCCTTGGGCCCGTGCAGGAACGACACGACGCCCCCCTCGCCCCGCTCACCACCTTCCGCCTCGGAGGCCCGGCCAAGCGCCTGATCACCGCCACCACCGACGCCGAAGTGATCTCAGCGGTCCGCGAGGCCGACGCCGCCCGCACACCCCTCCTGCTGATCGGCGGCGGCTCCAACCTCGTCATCGCCGACAAGGGCTTCGACGGCACCGCCCTCCGCATCGCCACCACCGGCTACGAACTGCACGGCACGACCCTCGAACTCGCCGCCGGCGAAGTATGGACCGACGCCGTCGCCCGCACCGTCGACGCCGGCCTGGCCGGCGTCGAGTGCCTGGCCGGCATCCCGGGCTCCGCCGGCGCGACCCCCATCCAGAACGTCGGCGCCTACGGCCAGGAGGTCTCCTCCACCATCACGGAGGTCATCGCCTACGACCGCCGCACCGCCGAAACGGTGACCCTCGCCAACGAGGACTGCGCCTTCTCCTACCGCCACAGCCGTTTCAAGGCCGACCCCGAGCGCTACGTCGTCCTGCGCGTCCGCTTCCGGCTCGAAGACGCCGACGGCCTCTCGGCGCCGATCAAGTACGCCGAGACCGCCCGTGCCCTGGGCGTGGAGCCCGGCGACCGTGTCCCCCTGGCGGAGGCCCGCGACACCGTACTGAAGCTGCGCGCAGGCAAGGGCATGGTCCTGGACCCCGAGGACCACGACACCTGGTCGGCCGGCTCCTTCTTCACCAACCCGATCCTCACCGACGACCAGTTCGCCGAGTTCCACGCGCGCGTGCGGGCCCACTTGGGCGAGGGCACCGAACCGCCCGCCTACCCGGCGGGAGATGGCCACACCAAGACCTCCGCGGCCTGGCTGATCGACAAGGCGGGCTTCACCAAGGGCTACGGCACCGGCCCGGCCCGCATCTCCACCAAGCACACCCTCGCCCTCACCAACCGCGGCGGCGCCACCACCGAGGACCTGCTGTCCCTCGCCCGCGAGGTCGTCACCGGCGTTCGCGAGACCTTCGGCATCACGCTGGTCAACGAGCCCGTGACAGTGAACGTCAGCTTGTAGACCGCCCCGCCCGGCCAGGGACTAAGCGGACATGGTGAAGTCCGCAGCGGTTCGATAACACCCCTGAAGGGGCGCGGGGAACTGCGCGACCGGCCACGACGGCGCCGCGGACGACCGACGACACAGCGCGGCACTTCCAGCGGAGCGCTTAGTACGCCACCCCGACTCCCTCCTTCACCGTCCCCGGATCATCGATCATGCCCAGCATCGCGTGAGCGACGTCCGCCCGCGCGATGAACCGCCCCCGGCGCGGGAAGCCGCCGACGACGACCCGGTACGAGCCGGTGAGGGGCTTGTCCTGCAGCCGCGGTGGCCGTACGGACGTCCAGTCCGTGCCGCTGCGAGCCAACTCGTCCTCCATCTCGCGCAGGTCGGCGTAGACGTCCTTGAGCAGCGCCGAGACGATCCCGCGCATGCCGCGGTCGAGGAGGCCGTCGCCCTCCGGCTCGGGCCCCACCGGGGCCGCGCTGACAACGACCACCCGGCGCACGCCCTCGACCTCCATGGCCCGCAGGACCGTACGGGTCAGCCGGGCCGCGACCCCGGCGTCCCTGCGGCTGCGGGCACCCAGACCGGAGAGGACCGCGTCCCGGCCGGCGACCGCGGGGCGCACCGCCTCCGGGTCGGTGAGGTCGGCGCGGAAGACCTCCAGGCCGGTACCGGTCACCTCGAGCCGGGCCGGGTCCCGCACCACGGCCGTGACCCGGTGGCCCGCGGCGAGCGCCTGCCGGACGACCTCCTGCCCGATTCCCCCAGTGGCGCCGAAAACGGTGAGGTTCATTGATCCACTCCTACTTCTCCAGCGGTGGGTGAGTACTCACTCACCCCGTTGTCTCCTAGAGTGAGTAAGTACTCACCCACTCGTCAAGAACCGTTGGGCAAGGCATGCGATCCTTGGGCGCCATGCAGCAGAAACCGGCCCGCGCCCGCATCCTCGACGCCGCTCACGAGCTCATGCTCACCGTCGGGCTGGCCCGCGCCACCACCAAGGAGATCGCCAGGGCGGCCGACTGTTCCGAGGCCGCGCTCTACAAGCACTTCAGCAGCAAGGAGGAACTGTTCATCGAGGTCCTGCGTGAACGGCTCCCCGGACTGGGCCCGCTCCTGCGCACCCTTACCGCCGAGCCCGGCAGGCACACCCTCGAGGAGAACCTCACCGAGATCGCCCGGCAGGCGGCCCTGTTCTACGAGCAGAGCTTCCCGATCGCGGCCTCCCTCTACGCCGAGACCCAGCTCAAGAAGCGTCACGACGACGCGATGCGGCAGATGGGATCCGGCGCGCACAAGCCCATCGAGGGCCTCGACGCCTACCTCCGCACCGAACAGGCGGCCGGCCGCGTCCACCCCGACGCGGACACCTTCGCGGCCGCATCCCTTCTCCTGGGCGCCTGCGCACAGCGCGCCTTCGCCTATGCCGCCACGAGCGACGGGCAGCCGCCCCCCGTGGACGACTTCGCCCGGCGCATGGCCCGCACGGTGCTGAGCGGAATCGCCGCATGCGACTGAGGTTGCGCGAGTTCCGGCCGAGGACCGGCCCGTACGAGCACCGGATCGTCCAGCCCTGGCTGCCTCTGCGGCACACCTTTCTGAGCCCACCGGAGCCGATCGGTCTGCTGCTGGGTGACCACGACGGCCTCCATCGGCTCGCAGGCCTGTTCTCCTTCGCCGCCTGCTCCCGCCACACGATCGTCCACGTGCCCCTGCGCGAGGGGGTCCCGCCCGACGAGGGCTGGGGCCGGCCGGTCGACCTCGTCCTCGCCCACCACACCCTCGGCCTGCGCCCCGGTCGGTGGCCCGAACTGCGCCGGAGGCTGCGCCACGGCACCCCGCTGACCGCCCGCACGGACGAGGCGCGTACGGACCGGGACGCCGCACGGTGGCGCGGACGCCGGGAACGGGCGGACTTCCGCGAGGAGTTGCGGCACGCCACGCACGCCGACACGTTCTTCCTCTTCGGCAGCCGTGACGTCTTCGCCCAGAGCGCCACCTCCTTCGCCCACGCGGCGGGCCGGGGCCCGCTCCACAAGAACGTGGTCGAAGGACGTTCGGCGCTGATGGCGGATCTGCCGGCACTGGTCCAGTCACCCGGCGGCGGCCATCCCCAGGACGTCCTGATCTGCTTCAAGCCCTATCCGCCGTACGCCCACTTCAAGCGCCCGGGCCGCTGAGCCAGTCGTCCACCCCCGTCAGCAACCGCGCCCGCACGGGCTCCGGCGCCGCCGAAGCCCGTACCGACTGCCGGGCCAGTTCCGCCAACTCCTCGTCCGTGAAGCCGTGATGGCGCCGCGCGATCTCGTACTGCGCGGCCAGCCGGGAACCGAACAGCAGCGGGTCGTCCGCGCCCAGCGCCATCGGCACACCGGCCTCGAAGAACGTCCGCAGCGGCACGTCCTCGGGCTTCTCGTACACCCCCAGCGCCACGTTCGAGGCAGGGCACACCTCGCATGTGACCCCCCGCTCGGCGAGCCGCTTCAGCAGCCGCGGATCCTCCGCCGCCCGCACCCCGTGCCCGATCCGGTCGGCGTGCAGGTCGTCGAGACAGTCCCGCACCGACGCGGGCCCGGTCAGCTCGCCCCCGTGCGGAGCCGACAGCAGACCGCCCTCCCGCGCGATGTGGAAGGCACGGTCGAAGTCCCGGGCCATGCCCCGCCGTTCGTCGTTCGACAGCCCGAACCCGACGACGCCCCGATCGGCGTACCGCACCGCGAGCCGGGCCAGCGTGCGCGCGTCCAGCGGATGCTTCATCCGGTTGGCGGCGACGAGCACGCGCATGCCCAGGCCCGTCTCCCGCGAGGTCGTCTCCACCGCGTCCAGGATGATCTCGAGCGCCGGGATCAGCCCGCCCAGCCGCGGCGCGTACGACGTCGGATCGACCTGGATCTCCAGCCACCCGGCCCCGTCCCGGACGTCCTCCTCAGCGGCCTCCCGGACCAGCCGCCGGATGTCCTCGGGCTCTCTGAGACACGACCGCGCGGCGTCGTACAGGCGCTGGAAACGGAACCAGCCCCGCTCGTCCGTGGCCCGCAGCTTCGGCGGCTCCCCGCTGGTCAGTGCCTCGCTCAGCGTCTCGGGCAGTCGCACGCCGTACTTGTCGGCCAGTTCCAGGACGGTCCCCGGCCGCATCGACCCGGTGAAGTGCAGATGCAGATGGGCCTTGGGCAGCTCAGAGAGATCACGTACACGCTCCATCCCAGGATCCTGCCGTACGTCGTCGCCGTACTGGTAGCGGAATCCCCGAACGTGGTCTTGCTCGCACAAAGCAACGGGCCCCCTCAAGCCGAGGGGGCCCGTGCGCAGCGGCGACGCGTCAGTCCTGTGCCTCCGCCAGCAGCTTCTGGATCCGGCTGACGCCCTCGACGAGATCCTCGTCACCCAGGGCGTACGACAGCCGCAGATACCCGGGCGTGCCGAACGCCTCACCCGGGACGACCGCGACCTCGGCCTCCTCCAGGATCAGCGCGGCCAGCTCGACCGTGTCCTGCGGCCGCTTGCCGCGGATCTCCTTGCCGAGCAGCGCCTTCACCGAGGGGTAGGCGTAGAAGGCGCCCTCCGGCTCGGGGCACAGCACGCCGTCGATCTCGTTGAGCATCCGCACGATCGTCTTGCGGCGCCGGTCGAAGGCCTCGCGCATCGTGGCCACGGCCTCCAGGTCGCCGGAGACGGCGGCGAGGGCGGCGACCTGTGCGACGTTCGACACGTTCGACGTGGCGTGCGACTGCAGGTTGGTCGCGGCCTTGACCACGTCCTTCGGGCCGATGACCCAGCCCACGCGCCAGCCGGTCATGGCGTAGGTCTTCGCCACACCGTTGACCACGACGCACTTGTCGCGCAGCTCGGGCAGCAGCGCGGGCAGGGAGACGGCGGTCGCGCCGCCGTAGACCAGGTGCTCGTAGATCTCGTCGGTCAGCACCCACAGACCGTGCTCGACGGCCCAGCGGCCGATCGCCTCGGTCTCGGCCTCGGTGTACACCGCGCCAGTCGGGTTGGAGGGGGAGACGAAGAGGACGACCTTGGTCTTCTCCGTGCGGGCCGCCTCCAGCTGCTCGACGGAGACCCGGTAGCCGGTCGTCTCGTCGGCGACGACCTCCACCGGGACACCGCCGGCCAGCCGGATCGACTCGGGGTACGTCGTCCAGTACGGCGCGGGGACGATGACCTCGTCGCCCGGGTCGAGGATCGCGGCGAAGGCCTCGTAGATGGCCTGCTTGCCGCCGTTGGTGACCAGGATCTGCGAGACGTCGGGCTCCCAGCCGGAGTCGCGCAGCGTCTTCGCGGCGATCGCGGCCTTCAGCTCGGGCAGACCGCCGGCCGGTGTGTACCGGTGGTACTTGGGGTTCTTGCAGGCCTGGACGGCCGCCTCGACGATGTAGTCCGGGGTCGGGAAGTCGGGCTCACCGGCGCCGAAGCCGATCACCGGACGCCCGGCGGCCTTGAGGGCCTTGGCCTTGGCGTCCACGGCGAGGGTGGCGGACTCGGAGATCGCGCCGACTCGGGCGGAGACCCGGCGCTCGGTGGGAGGGGTTGCAGCGCTCATGGGCCCATCGTTCCAGACTCGAAACATGGCGGGCACGCGGGTTTCACAGACTGAACATCCAGGGGTCGGTCACTGAACACCCGTCCGGAATCATGCGGTGGCCTGGGTGATCTTCCGGGGGTTCAGCGGCGATCTTCCGGCGTCAACGCCCCCACGGGCACTTTCTGTTCGACGGGGCGCTCCGGACCACGTACACTCTCACCTCGTTGGCCATCAGCTGCCGCGCCGCAAGCGGTGCACACCGAGCACTCGGTCGGATGCGGTACGTTGGGGGACACACAAAGGGTCGTAGCTCAATTGGTAGAGCACCGGTCTCCAAAACCGGCGGTTGGGGGTTCAAGTCCCTCCGGCCCTGCTACACACACCTTCACCAGGTGTGCGCATGTACGTACAGCAACGCACCGCCGTGCGGCTCAGACCGGGCGCGGCACGGCCACGACCCGGGAACAGGTGAGGACGAATGGCGGACGCCGTGGGCTCCATCGACACGCCTGATGCCCAGGACGAGGCACAGGAGACGAAGAAGGCCCGTAAGGGTGGCAAGCGGGCCAAGAAGGGTCCGCTCAAGAGGCTTGCCCTTTTCTACCGGCAGGTCGTCGCCGAGCTCCGCAAGGTCGTCTGGCCGACGCGTAACCAGCTGACGTCGTACACCACCGTGGTGATCTTCTTCGTCGCCATCATGATCGCCCTGGTGACCGTGATTGACTATGGACTCAGCCACGCCGCCAAGTACGTCTTCGGCTGAGCCGACTGCGAAGGGCGCCGTGGTTACCGGCGCCCCTTTCGCGTGTTCCACCCCTATGTATCCAGGAAGAAGCAGCCACCGTGTCTGAGCAGAACCTGAACGACGCCATCGAGCCCGACGAGTCTGTCGACGACGAGCTCGACATCGTCGAGGGCGCGGACGAGCAGGACGAGTTCGAGGCTGCCGAGGCAGAGCTGGGGGAGGCCGCCGAGGAGGCCGCCGTCCACGTCGTGGACGAGGACGAGGACTCCGAGGCCGACGAGGACGTCGAGGAAGCCGCCGTCGAGGAGGAGGCCGAGCCGGTCGACCCCGTCGAGGCCCTCCGCGAGGAGCTGCGCACGCTGCCCGGCGAGTGGTACGTCATCCACACCTACGCCGGCTACGAGAACCGCGTGAAGACCAACCTGGAGCAGCGCGCCGTCTCGCTGAACGTCGAGGACTACATCTTCCAGGCCGAGGTGCCGCAGGAAGAGGTCGTCCAGATCAAGAACGGCGACCGCAAGACGATCAAGCAGAACAAGCTGCCGGGTTACGTCCTGGTCCGCATGGACCTGACGAACGAGTCCTGGGGCGTCGTCCGCAACACCCCCGGTGTCACCGGCTTCGTCGGCAACGCCTACGACCCGTACCCGCTGACCCTGGACGAGATCGTCAAGATGCTCGCCCCGGAGGCCGAGGAGAAGGCCGCCCGCGAGGCCGCAGAGGCCGAGGGCAAGCCGGCTCCGCAGCGCAAGGTCGAGGTCCAGGTGCTGGACTTCGAGGTGGGCGACTCGGTCACCGTCACCGACGGCCCGTTCGCCACGCTGCAGGCGACCATCAACGAGATCAATCCGGACTCGAAGAAGGTCAAGGGTCTCGTCGAGATCTTCGGCCGCGAGACGCCGGTCGAGCTGTCCTTCGACCAGATCCAGAAGAACTAGCCTCCGCCGCACAGAGCTTCCGACCAGGTCAGGCGATCGCTCGCACGAGCGCCTGACCTGCTCGGTTTTTGGCCGCGCATCTATACCCGTTATCGTTGTGCGGTATGCCTGCGTTCGGGTGCTCCCCGTAGGCAGGCAGGACCCGAACCGAAAGGACCCGGAGAGTAATGCCTCCCAAGAAGAAGAAGGTCACGGGGCTCATCAAGCTCCAGATCAACGCCGGTGCGGCGAACCCCGCCCCGCCGGTCGGCCCCGCGCTCGGTCAGCACGGTGTCAACATCATGGAGTTCTGCAAGGCGTACAACGCCGCGACCGAGTCGCAGCGTGGCTGGGTCATCCCGGTGGAGATCACGGTCTACGAGGACCGTTCCTTCACCTTCGTGACCAAGACGCCGCCGGCCGCGAAGATGATCCTCAAGGCCGCGGGTGTCGAGAAGGGCTCCGGCGAGCCGCACAAGACCAAGGTCGCCAAGATCACCGAGGCGCAGGTCCGCGAGATCGCCCAGACCAAGCTCCCCGACCTCAACGCCAACGACCTGGACGCCGCGTCGAAGATCATCGCCGGCACCGCCCGTTCCATGGGCATCACGGTCGAGGGCTGAGCCCCACCCCCCAGCAGCAGAAGTGGCAGGGCCTGCTCGGCCCGCACCACGACTCCTCAAGAACACACAGGAGCAGTAGTGAGCAAGCGCAGCAAGTCTCTCCGCGCTGCGGACGCCAAGGTCGACCGGGAGAAGCTCTACGCCCCGCTCGAGGCCGTCCGTCTCGCCAAGGAGACCTCCACGACCAAGTTCGACGGCACCGTCGAGGTCGCCTTCCGTCTGGGTGTCGACCCGCGCAAGGCCGACCAGATGGTCCGTGGCACCGTGAACCTCCCGCACGGCACCGGTAAGACCGCCCGGGTCCTGGTCTTCGCGACCGGTGACCGTGCCGAGGCCGCGCGTGCCGCGGGCGCCGACATCGTCGGCGCCGACGAGCTGATCGACGAGGTCTCGAAGGGCCGCCTGGACTTCGACGCCGTCGTCGCCACCCCGGACCTCATGGGCAAGGTCGGCCGCCTCGGCCGTGTGCTCGGTCCCCGTGGTCTCATGCCGAACCCCAAGACCGGCACCGTGACCCCGGACGTGACGAAGGCCGTCAATGACATCAAGGGCGGCAAGATCGAGTTCCGCGTCGACAAGCACTCGAACCTGCACTTCATCATCGGCAAGACGTCCTTCGACGACGACAAGCTGGTGGAGAACTACGGCGCCGCGCTGGAGGAGATCCTCCGTCTGAAGCCGTCCGCCGCCAAGGGTCGCTACATCAAGAAGGCCGCGGTCTCCACCACCATGGGCCCCGGCATCCCGGTCGACCCGAACCGCACCCGCAACCTCCTCGTCGAGGAGGACCCGGCCGCGGTCTGAGCCTGAGGCTCACCCCAGTCGGACGACGGGCCCCGCACCTGCCCAGGTGCGGGGCCCGTCCCCTTTTGCGGTACACGCGCGCGTGCCCTGGGTTAGCGTGCGAGCAGGGCGATCGCACAGGGGTGGGACGTATGAAGAGCACGACCGTGCGCCACGCGGCCCTGACGGCCGCGGCGGTGCTCGCGCTCTCCGCGACGGCCGCGTGCACCTCCTCCGGGCCCTCCGGGCAGGACGAGCCGTCCCGGAAGGCCTCGGTCCCCGCCGCCGTCACCACCGCCTTGCGCGGCGCCGAACGCTCCACCGACCGGGCCGAGTCGGCCCGGGTCCGCTCCACCACGACCCTGGGCTCCGAGCTGTCCATGACGGCGGACGGCGTCCTGGCCTGGAGCGACGGCACGACCGGCACGGTCACCATCACCTACACCAGCGGCACGACCGCCGACCTCATGCGACGTCTCGGCACGACCTCCATGGAGGCCCGCTATCTGCCGGACGCCTACTACGCGCGCATGGGCGAGAAGTTCGCCCGGCAGGCCGGCGGCAGGCACTGGATCCGGTACGGCTACGACGATCTCGCCGGCCTCGGCGGTGGATCCGGTGCCGAGCTGAAGAACCAGATGCGCTCCACCACGCCCAACCAGTCCGTGAAGCTCCTGCTGGCCTCCGGCGATGTGCGCGAGGTCGGCGAGGAGAAGGTGCACGGCGAGCACACCACGCACTACGCCGGCACCGTGCGGGTCGCCGACCTCGCCGCCGGGGACCTCAGGAAGCAGCTCACCGACGCCGGCGTCGACAGCGAGAGCGTCGACATCTGGGTCAACGACCGGGACCTGCTGGTCAAGAAGGTCGAGCGGGGCCGGACGGCGAGCGGCGCCTACACCCAGACCGCGTACTACAGCGACTACGGCGTGCGGGTCTTCGCGGCCCGGCCGCCGGCGGGGGACACCGAGGACTTCAGGCAGTTGCTGAAGAAACAGGGGCTCGCTCCTGAAGCGTGATGATATTCGGGAGCACTTTGCACTCCCTTGGGGATAGGCTCACAGCGCACCTGTGTATCGACCATGTGTTCCGTGTGTTCCGTGTGTTCCTTTGGGGGGAATCAATGAGGTCTGCTGTACGTGGTTCTGTGCGCCGCCGGGCGACGGGGGCCGGGCTCGCCGCCCTGGTGCTCGCCGGGGGAGCGGTCGCCTGCGGGAAGGGCGACAAGTCGCCGGAGATGTCGCCTGTCGCGGCCGTGGCCAGGGCCGCGAAGAAGACGCAGAACATCACGTCCCTGCACTACCGCATGAAGGGCACCTACCCCGAGCAGGGGAAGATGACGGCCGAGGCCTCCATGCGGCTCAAGCCCACCGTCGCGATGAGCATGAAGATGAACGTGCCCTCCCAGGGCGCCGAGGGCGCCGCGGAGATCCGGCTCGTCGACAAGGCCATGTACATCGGCGGCAATCCCGCGATGGCCAAGGAGATGGACGGCAAGACCTGGCTGAAGTTCGATCTGTCCGCCCTCGGCGACAAGCAGCTCGGCGCGGGCGCGCCGGGAGCCGGCCAGGCCGAGCAGAACCCGGCGGCCGAGTCCGGCTTCCTCACCGGCGCCAAGGACCTGAAGAAGGTGGGCACCGAGACCGTCGACGGTGTGGAGACGACCCACTACCGGGGCACCCTGACCCTCGACGAGCTCAAGGCCTCCCTGAAGAAGGAGAGCAAGGACGTCCGCGAGCAGCGCGAGAAGAGCCTTCAGCAGTACGAGAAGCTCGGCGTCGACACGATGACGATGGACATGTGGGTCGACGGCCAGGACCGCACCAAGCAGTTCCGGATGAAGGGCCAGGCCGACAAGGGCCCGCTCGACATGACCATCACCTTCGTCGACTACAACAAGCCGGTCGCCGTCACCGCCCCGCCGGCCAAGGACGTCGCCGACCTCGCCGAGATGATGAAGGACGCCCAGGGCTGAGCCGTACGACCGGATTTGCCTCACGGCGATCCGGTCCCGTACTCTCCTACAGAAGCCAAAGACCGCTGGTCGTTGCCGTGCGCTCGGAAGAGGGCCCGGTGGCCGAAGGATCCGCTGAACCGCGGACGACCCGCGCAGGTGACTGTGGAAGTGCTCCCGGAACGCCCCTGACCATGGGGTCGCCCGGTCGAGCTACGCCCCGTGCGCCTGCGCCGGGGCGTTTCGTTTTCCCCAGCCCCTTCCGAGCGGTCGTCATCACCCGGAAGGAGGCCGACGCTCTATGGCAAGGCCCGACAAGGCTGCCGCGGTAGCCGAGCTGACGGAGCAGTTCCGCAGCTCGAGCGCCGCCGTGCTGACCGAGTACCGGGGTCTCACCGTGGCGCAGCTCAAGACGCTGCGCCGCTCGCTCGGTGAGAACGCCCAGTACGCCGTGGTGAAGAACACGCTGACCAAGATTGCGGCCAACGAGGCCGGGATCACGACGCTCGACGACCTGTTCAACGGTCCGACGGCGGTCGCCTTCGTCACCGGTGACCCGGTGGAGTCGGCGAAGGGTCTTCGTGACTTCGCCAAGGACAACCCGAACCTCGTCATCAAGGGCGGTGTCCTTGACGGCAAGGCTCTGTCCGCCGACGAGATCAAGAAGCTTGCGGACCTCGAGTCCCGCGAGGTTCTGCTCGCCAAGCTGGCGGGCGCACTGAAGGGCAAGCAGACGCAGGCTGCACAGCTCTTCCAGGCGCTTCCGACGAAGCTCGTCCGCACCGTGGACGCCCTTCGCGCCAAGCAGGACGAGCAGGGCGGTGCCGAGTAACTCGGCTCGCATCATGACCGCCGCCTGAGGCAGCCCGCCGCAGGCAGTGGTCGTAGCGGGCCGAACGTACGCCCGCCTTACATGTACATCCGGCACCAGCCGAAATTAGTGGAAGGAAAGCCATCGTGGCTCTCACCCAGGACGAACTGCTCGCCGAGTTCGAGGGCATGACCCTCATCCAGCTCTCCGAGTTCGTGAAGGCGTTCGAGGAGAAGTTCGACGTCACCGCCGCCGCCGCGGCCGTCGTCGCCGGCCCCGCCGGTCCGGCCGCCCCGGTCGAGCAGGCTGAGGAGAAGGACGAGTTCGACGTCATCCTCACCGGCGCCGGCGACAAGAAGATCCAGGTCATCAAGGTCGTGCGTGAGCTGACCTCCCTCGGCCTGAAGGAGGCCAAGGACCTGGTCGACGGTGCGCCGAAGCCGGTTCTGGAGAAGGTCAACAAGGAAGCCGCCGACAAGGCCGCCGAGTCCCTCAAGGGCGCCGGTGCCTCCGTCGAGGTCAAGTAAGACCTCTCGGGTCCGCCAGGACTCACGTGCGCCGCAGCCGTCGTAACAGAGGGCTGTAACGCTCAAGCACCGAAGAGCGATCATCCATCCGGGTGGTCGCTCTTCGGCGTTCCTGGGGGCGCGGCCACGGTCACCTTGCAGGCTCGCATGCGAGGGGTATGGTGATCTTCGTCGTGTCTCCCGGAACTCCGGTTCGGGCAAGGGGGCCTTGACGAACCGCACGCAGCGCGCAATTCTCAGGACGCGTCGCCAGAACGGTCCGAATCCGAGGCATGGATCGGCGACGAAGAGGGCAGTATCAACGTGCGTTGAGGGCAGGCATGCCGAGGGCGTTGAGGACAACGAGGGTCTCAGAAAAGCGGGGCTGGACATCAGTGCGCCAAGTGGCTACACTGACCCTTTGCGCTGCCTGTTAGCTGTCCCCTGCCCGTCACCAGGGGTCTGCCCTCGCCTCAGCATTGTCGACCGGATCATCCCTGACCTGGCCTTTTGCCAGATCTGGAAGGGCCTGTCGTGATGCGGTGGCAAGGGGCCGGGGAGCGCGTAGTGAGTCCGAGCCCTCGGAAGGACCCCCTCTTGGCCGCCTCGCGCACTGCCTCGACCGCGAATACGAACAACGGCGCCAGCACCGCCCCGCTGCGCATCTCTTTTGCAAAGATCAAGGAGCCTCTCGAGGTTCCCAACCTGCTCGCGCTGCAGACCGAGAGCTTTGACTGGCTGCTCGGCAACACCGCTTGGCAGAGTCGGGTCGAGGAGGCTCTGGAGTCCGGTCAGGACGTCCCCACCAAGTCCGGTCTGGAGGAGATCTTCGAGGAGATCTCCCCGATCGAGGACTTCTCCGGGTCGATGTCGCTGACGTTCCGCGACCACCGTTTCGAGCCGCCGAAGAACAGCATCGACGAGTGCAAGGAGCGCGACTTCACGTACGCGGCCCCGCTCTTCGTCACGGCCGAGTTCACCAACAACGAGACCGGCGAGATCAAGTCCCAGACGGTCTTCATGGGTGACTTCCCGCTCATGACCAACAAGGGCACCTTCGTCATCAACGGCACCGAGCGTGTCGTGGTGTCGCAGCTGGTCCGCTCGCCCGGTGTCTACTTCGACTCCACCATCGACAAGACGTCCGACAAGGACATCTTCTCGGCCAAGATCATCCCCTCCCGGGGTGCCTGGCTGGAGATGGAGATCGACAAGCGCGACATGGTCGGTGTCCGTATCGACCGCAAGCGCAAGCAGTCCGTCACCGTTCTCCTGAAGGCTCTCGGCTGGACGACCGAGCAGATCCTCGAGGAGTTCGGCGAGTACGAGTCGATGCGCGCCACCCTGGAGAAGGACCACACCCAGGGCCAGGACGACGCGCTGCTCGACATCTACCGCAAGCTGCGTCCGGGCGAGCCCCCCACGCGTGAGGCCGCGCAGACGCTGCTCGAGAACCTGTACTTCAACCCCAAGCGCTACGACCTCGCCAAGGTCGGCCGCTACAAGGTCAACAAGAAGCTGGGTGCGGACGCCCCGCTGGACGCGGGCATCCTGACCGTCGAGGACATCATCTCGACGATCAAGTACCTGGTGAAGCTGCACGCCGGCGAGACCGAGACCGCCGGGGACAACGGCGACACGATCGTCGTCGAGACCGACGACATCGACCACTTCGGCAACCGTCGTCTGCGCAGCGTCGGCGAGCTCATCCAGAACCAGGTCCGCACGGGTCTGGCCCGTATGGAGCGCGTCGTGCGCGAGCGCATGACGACCCAGGACGTCGAGGCGATCACGCCGCAGACCCTGATCAACATCCGGCCGGTCGTCGCCTCCATCAAGGAGTTCTTCGGCACCAGCCAGCTGTCGCAGTTCATGGACCAGAACAACCCGCTGTCGGGTCTCACCCACAAGCGCCGTCTGTCGGCCCTTGGTCCGGGTGGTCTCTCCCGTGAGCGGGCCGGCTTCGAGGTCCGTGACGTGCACCCCTCGCACTACGGCCGCATGTGCCCGATCGAGACCCCTGAAGGCCCGAACATCGGTCTGATCGGCTCGCTCGCCTCCTACGGCCGGGTCAACGCGTTCGGTTTCGTCGAGACCCCGTACCGCAAGGTCGTCGACGGCCAGGTCACCGACGAGGTGGACTACCTGACCGCCGACGAGGAGGACCGCTTCGTCATCGCGCAGGCCAACGCCACGCTCAACGACGACATGCGGTTCGCCGAGGCCCGGGTGCTCGTCCGCCGCCGTGGCGGCGAGGTCGACTACGTCGCCGGTGACGACGTGCACTACATGGACGTCTCGCCGCGCCAGATGGTGTCGGTCGCGACCGCCATGATCCCGTTCCTCGAGCACGACGACGCCAACCGTGCCCTCATGGGCGCGAACATGATGCGTCAGGCCGTGCCGCTGATCAAGAGCGAGGCCCCGCTCGTCGGCACCGGCATGGAGTACCGCTCCGCGGTCGACGCCGGCGACGTGGTCAAGGCCGAGAAGGCCGGTGTGGTCCAGGAGGTCTCCGCGGACTACATCACCACCGCCAACGACGACGGCACGTACATCACCTACCGGCTGGCCAAGTTCGCCCGCTCCAACCAGGGCACCTCGGTCAACCAGAAGGTCATCGTCAACGAGGGCGACCGGATCATCGAGGGCCAGGTCCTGGCCGACGGTCCGGCCACCGAGAACGGCGAGATGGCGCTCGGCAAGAACCTGCTGGTCGCGTTCATGCCGTGGGAGGGTCACAACTACGAGGACGCGATCATCCTGTCGCAGCGCCTCGTGCAGGACGACGTCCTCTCCTCGATCCACATCGAGGAGCACGAGGTCGACGCCCGTGACACCAAGCTCGGCCCCGAGGAGATCACCCGGGACATCCCGAACGTCTCCGAGGAGGTCCTCGCCGACCTCGACGAGCGCGGCATCATCCGCATCGGCGCCGAGGTCATCGCCGGTGACATCCTCGTCGGCAAGGTGACCCCCAAGGGTGAGACCGAGCTGACCCCGGAGGAGCGCCTGCTGCGCGCGATCTTCGGTGAGAAGGCCCGTGAGGTCCGTGACACCTCGCTGAAGGTGCCGCACGGCGAGACCGGCAAGGTCATCGGCGTGCGCGTCTTCGACCGCGAGGAGGGCGACGAGCTTCCCCCCGGTGTGAACCAGCTGGTGCGCGTTTACGTCGCGCAGAAGCGCAAGATCACCGACGGTGACAAGCTCGCCGGCCGGCACGGCAACAAGGGTGTCATCTCCAAGATCCTGCCGATCGAGGACATGCCGTTCCTGGAGGACGGCACCCCGGTCGACATCATCCTCAACCCGCTGGGTGTGCCGTCCCGAATGAACCCGGGACAGGTCCTGGAGATCCACCTCGGCTGGCTCGCCAGCCGCGGCTGGGACGTCTCCGGCCTCGCGGAGGAGTGGGCGCAGCGCCTCCAGGTGATCGGCGCCGACCAGGTCGACCCGGGCACGAACGTCGCGACCCCCGTCTTCGACGGTGCGCGCGAGGACGAGCTCGCGGGTCTGCTGCAGCACACCATCCCCAACCGGGACGGCGAGCGCATGGTGCTCCCGACCGGTAAGGCGCGGCTGTTCGACGGCCGTAGCGGTGAGCCGTTCCCGGACCCGATCTCGGTCGGCTACATGTACATCCTGAAGCTGCACCACCTGGTCGACGACAAGCTGCACGCCCGCTCGACCGGTCCGTACTCGATGATCACCCAGCAGCCGCTGGGTGGTAAGGCGCAGTTCGGTGGCCAGCGGTTCGGCGAGATGGAGGTGTGGGCCCTCGAGGCCTACGGCGCCGCGTACGCCCTCCAGGAGCTGCTGACCATCAAGTCCGACGACGTCACCGGCCGCGTGAAGGTCTACGAGGCCATCGTCAAGGGCGAGAACATCCCCGAGCCCGGCATCCCCGAGTCCTTCAAGGTGCTCATCAAGGAGATGCAGTCGCTCTGCCTGAACGTGGAGGTGCTGTCCAGCGACGGTATGTCCATCGAGATGCGTGACACCGACGAGGACGTCTTCCGCGCTGCGGAGGAGCTCGGCATCGACCTGTCCCGGCGCGAGCCGAGCAGCGTCGAAGAGGTCTGACGGGAGTCCGGCCGGAGGACCTGGTGAGGAACCTCCGGCCGGCTCCGGGACCCCCGTTTCAGACCCCAAGACTTACAACCCTGAGAGGGATTGACGCATAGTGCTCGACGTCAACTTCTTCGACGAGCTCCGGATCGGCCTGGCCACCGCTGACGACATCCGTCAGTGGAGCCACGGCGAGGTCAAGAAGCCCGAGACCATCAACTACCGCACCCTCAAGCCCGAAAAGGACGGACTCTTCTGCGAGAAGATCTTCGGTCCGACCCGGGACTGGGAGTGCTACTGCGGCAAGTACAAGCGCGTCCGCTTCAAGGGCATCATCTGTGAGCGCTGCGGCGTCGAGGTCACTCGCGCCAAGGTGCGTCGTGAGCGGATGGGCCACATCGAGCTGGCCGCCCCCGTCACGCACATCTGGTACTTCAAGGGTGTCCCCTCGCGCCTCGGCTACCTGCTGGACCTGGCGCCCAAGGACCTCGAGAAGGTCATCTACTTCGCCGCGTACATGATCACGTACGTCGACGAGGAGCGCCGTACCCGCGATCTGCCCTCCCTGGAGGCGCACGTCTCGGTCGAGCGGCAGCAGATCGAGAACCGCCGGGACGCCGACCTGGAGGCCCGCGCCAAGAAGCTCGAGTCCGACCTGGCCGAGCTCGAGGCCGAGGGCGCCAAGGCCGACGTGCGCCGCAAGGTGCGCGAGGGTGCCGAGCGTGAGATGAAGCAGCTGCGCGACCGTGCGCAGCGCGAGATCGACCGTCTCGACGAGGTGTGGACCCGGTTCAAGAACCTCAAGGTCCAGGACCTCGAGGGCGACGAGCTGCTCTACCGCGAGCTGCGCGACCGCTTCGGCACGTACTTCGACGGTTCGATGGGTGCCGCGGCGCTGCAGAAGCGCCTGGAGTCCTTCGACCTCGACGAGGAGGCCGAGCGCCTCCGTGAGATCATCCGCACCGGCAAGGGCCAGAAGAAGACCCGCGCCCTGAAGCGGCTGAAGGTCGTGTCTGCCTTCCTGCAGACCTCCAACAGCCCCAAGGGCATGGTCCTCGACTGCGTCCCGGTCATCCCGCCGGACCTCCGCCCGATGGTGCAGCTGGACGGTGGCCGCTTCGCGACCTCCGACCTGAACGACCTGTACCGCCGTGTGATCAACCGCAACAACCGTCTGAAGAGGCTGCTGGACCTCGGCGCGCCCGAGATCATCGTCAACAACGAGAAGCGCATGCTTCAGGAGGCCGTTGACGCCCTCTTCGACAACGGTCGTCGCGGCCGTCCGGTGACCGGCCCCGGCAACCGCCCGCTGAAGTCCCTCAGCGACATGCTGAAGGGCAAGCAGGGCCGTTTCCGTCAGAACCTGCTCGGCAAGCGTGTGGACTACTCCGCGCGTTCCGTGATCGTCGTCGGTCCGCAGCTGAAGCTGCACCAGTGCGGTCTGCCGAAGGCGATGGCGCTGGAGCTGTTCAAGCCGTTCGTGATGAAGCGCCTGGTCGACCTGAACCACGCGCAGAACATCAAGTCCGCCAAGCGCATGGTGGAGCGCGGCCGCACCGTCGTGTACGACGTCCTCGAAGAGGTCATCGCCGAGCACCCGGTGCTGCTCAACCGTGCCCCCACCCTGCACCGCCTCGGCATCCAGGCCTTCGAGCCGCAGCTGGTCGAGGGCAAGGCCATCCAGATCCACCCGCTCGTCTGCACCGCGTTCAACGCGGACTTCGACGGTGACCAGATGGCCGTGCACCTGCCGCTGTCCGCGGAGGCGCAGGCCGAGGCCCGCATCCTGATGCTGTCCTCGAACAACATCCTCAAGCCCGCCGACGGCCGTCCGGTGACGATGCCGACCCAGGACATGGTCCTCGGTCTGTTCTTCCTCACCACCGACGGCGAGATGCGGGGCGTCAAGGGCGAGGGCCGTTCCTTCGGCTCCGCGGCCGAGGCGATCATGGCGTTCGACGCGGGCGAGCTCTCGCTCCAGTCGCGCGTGGACATCCGCTTCCCGGTGGGCACCATCCCGCCGCGCGGCTGGACCCCGCCGGCGCGGGAGGAGGGCGACCCGGAGTGGCAGCAGGGTGACAGCTTCCGGCTGAACACCACACTGGGCCGCGCGCTCTTCAACGAGCTGCTGCCCGAGGACTACCCGTTCGTCGACTACGAGGTCGGCAAGAAGCAGCTCTCCGAGATCGTCAACGACCTCGCCGAGCGCTACCCCAAGGTCATCGTGGCGGCGACGCTCGACAACCTGAAGGCGGCCGGCTTCTACTGGGCGACCCGTTCCGGTGTCACCGTGGCCATCTCCGACGTCGTCGTTCCCGAGGCGAAGAAGGAGATCGTCAAGGGCTACGAGGCGCAGGACGAGAAGGTCCAGAAGCAGTACGAGCGCGGTCTGATCACCAAGGACGAGCGCACGCAGGAGCTCATCGCGATCTGGACCAAGGCGACCAACGAGGTCGCCGAGGCGATGAACGACAACTTCCCGAAGACCAACCCGATCTTCATGATGGTGAACTCGGGTGCACGAGGCAACATGATGCAGATGCGTCAGATCGCCGGTATGCGTGGTCTGGTGTCGAACGCGAAGAACGAGACGATCCCGCGTCCGATCAAGGCGTCCTTCCGTGAGGGTCTGTCCGTGCTGGAGTACTTCATCTCCACGCACGGTGCCCGTAAGGGTCTGGCGGACACCGCTCTGCGTACGGCCGACTCGGGTTACCTGACCCGTCGTCTGGTCGACGTCTCCCAGGACGTCATCATCCGCGAGGAGGACTGCGGCACCGAGCGCGGCCTCAAGCTGCACATCGCGGAGGTCGGCGCGGACGGCGTGCTGCGCAAGGCGGACAACGTCGAGACCAGCGTGTACGCACGTGCGCTGGCCGAGGACATCACCGTCAACGGCAAGGTGCTGGCCCCGGCCAATACCGACCTGGGCGATGTCCTCATCGACGAGCTGGTCAAGCACGGTGTCTCCGAGGTCAAGACCCGCTCGGTCCTGACCTGCGAGTCCGCCGTCGGCACCTGCGCGATGTGCTACGGCCGTTCGCTGGCCACCGGCAAGCTGGTCGACATCGGTGAGGCGGTCGGCATCATCGCCGCCCAGTCCATCGGTGAGCCCGGTACCCAGCTGACGATGCGTACCTTCCACACCGGTGGTGTGGCCGGTGACGACATCACCCAGGGTCTGCCGCGTGTCGTCGAGCTCTTCGAGGCCCGTACCCCGAAGGGTGTGGCTCCCATCTCCGAGGCGAGCGGCCGCGTTCGCATCGAGGAGACGGAGAAGACCAAGAAGATCGTCATCACCCCGGACGACGGCAGCGACGAGACGGCGTACCCGATCTCGAAGCGTGCCCGGCTCCTGGTCAGCGAGGGCGAGCACGTCGAGGTGGGCCAGAAGCTCACCGTGGGTGCCACCAACCCGCACGACGTGCTGCGCATCCTGGGCCAGCGTGCCGTCCAGGTCCACCTGGTCGGCGAGGTCCAGAAGGTCTACAACTCGCAGGGTGTGTCGATCCACGACAAGCACATCGAGATCATCATCCGGCAGATGCTGCGCCGCGTGACGATCATCGAGTCCGGCGACGCCGAGCTGCTGCCCGGTGAGCTGGTCGAGCGCTCGAAGTTCGAGCACGAGAACCGTCGTGTGGTCCAGGAGGGCGGTCACCCGGCCTCCGGTCGTCCGCAGCTCATGGGTATCACCAAGGCCTCGCTGGCCACGGAGTCCTGGCTGTCGGCGGCGTCCTTCCAGGAGACGACGCGAGTCCTCACGGACGCGGCGATCAACGCCAAGTCCGACTCGCTCATCGGCCTCAAGGAGAACGTCATCATCGGTAAGCTCATCCCGGCCGGTACGGGTCTGTCCCGCTACCGCAACATCCGGGTCGAGCCGACCGAGGAGGCCAAGGCCGCGATGTACTCGGCCGTCGGCTACGACGACATCGACTACTCGCCGTTCGGCACGGGCTCCGGCCAGGCCGTTCCGCTGGAGGACTACGACTACGGTCCGTACAACCAGTAAGCGAGCAGCTTGAGTTGAAGGGCGGTCACCTCGTGGAGGGGTGGCCGCCCTTCGGCGTGCGCAGGGTCCAGCGGCCGGTGGACTCGACGCGCGGGACGCGGCGGGATTCCGGCACCGCCACGGACAGGCGGGCCGGGTCGTGGCCGTTCGCGAGGAGGCGGCCGGTGCGGTGGGTGCGGGTCACCTCGTGCAGCGTGAACGCTCCCGTGTCGTAGTGCTCGGCAACCCGGCATCCGTCGTCCTTCAGGACCGTCTCGATGCCCTGTCCCGTGGGCGGCAGACCCGTCTCCAGTCGCCGGGCCTCGCCGGGCGGGCGCAGCGCGGCCGCCACGGACCCCAATGCCCAGACGTCCAGCAGCCGCTCCGTGCCGCGCTGCGCGGCAGCAGGACACGGACCCGGCCGGACACCGGGCGCCAGTCCCCGTGGGCGACCCGGAACAGCCTGCGGACAGGGGTTCAGGCCGCCGCCCTCGGGCACCGAGAAGCCGCCGTGCCGGTCGGTGGACTCGAAGACGAGCAGAACGGGGCCGTCGTCCGGCGCGGGCACGCGCACCCTGGTGTCGCCGGCGCCGTGGATCCAGGCGATGTCGGTGCCGGCGAGGCGGGCGGCGTCCAGCCGCTCGAGCGCCTCCCGGCCGCGGTCGAGAAGCTCCGGCACCCGGCGCGGGGTGTTGGTCCGCGCCGGGTCGTAGGCCTCCAGGTCGGTGCGGTAGTCGTCGGGGTCGGCCGAGGGGCCGGGGCGGTAGGGGTGCAGGCGCGGCATTTCGCCGTACGACGTGACGGCGAGCTCTGCCGCCTCGGTGGCCGTGGGTCGGGTGCGCCGGGGCGCCCGCGCCCCGGCGGGCTTCGCGTGCGGCGTGACCGGACCTCTCCGCCTGCGCCGCCCTTCCGGGAGAACCGGCGGGCGGTCAGCGCCGGTGGCACCACCAGGGCCAGATACATCAGCAGCGCGGCCGTGCCGTCGCCGACCGGCACCAGGCCGAACACGAGGACCATCAGCCCGAAGACGACGGTCCCACTGATCAGCCCATGACCCAGAAACCTCCCCCACGAGGCTCCCCCACCAGCCAGCGACCCACCCCCGGTCACTCCTCCGGGCCCAGTGTCCGACGCGGACCCACACCACCGTCAGGGAGCAAACACGCCGCGTTGAGCCACCCCTCACCGCCGAACCCGGGCAACGCCCCGCCCCGGCGCTACACGCGCGATCCGCCCGCGGGGCCACTCGGCCCCCAGCTCCCGGTGAGGAGTCGGACCCGGGGCTGATCGCCCTCACCCCGCCACGGGCAGACTGCCGGGCCGGTCGGGATCCGGCGGGGCCCCAGCCGCGGCCCAGACCCTGGTCACGCGACTGTCGGGTCTGCCGGCGTCCGGTGGAACCCGCCTACGACCGCCGCGGGTCCACGCCTGCCCCCGGCGCCACGCGACGACCCTGCCGTCCGGTCAATGGCGCTCGGTGGGTCAAGGGGTGGCCGGAAGTGGGTCCGCTGTGTGGGAACCCGTGGCGAAAGCGGGGCGTTGGAGGATGATGGAGGCGTTCATTCGCTTTTGGGGGGAGGCGCCCGTGTCTCAACCGACTCCATGGCAGCCGTGGCAGTCGGGGCAAGGTGTCCCGCAGCCGTGGCAGTCCCACACCACCTCCTCCATGCTCGCCTCGCACGCCGACCGCGAGCGGGCCGTCGACGTGCTCAGAGCCGGGTACGGGGAGGGGCGGCTGGAGCACTCCGAGTTCGAGAAGCGGGTGGCGCGGGCCTACGCGGCGCGGACGGTGGGGGAGCTGGCCCTGCTGGTCGGCGACCTGCCCGCGGGCCCCGTACCGCAGCCGGCGCCCCTGATGGCCGTACCGCCCGTACCGCGGACGTTCCTGCCCACCGCGCGGCCCCAGACGAACGGGAAGGCCGTCGGGGCCGCCGTGTGCGGGCTGCTGTGCGTGCCGACGCTGGGGCTCACCGGGATCCCGGCGGTGATCCTCGGCCACACCGCGCGCGCCGAGATCGAGCGGACCGGCGAGACGGGTGAGGGGCTCGCCATGACCGGGCTGGTGCTGGGCTGGCTGTCGACCGCCGGATGGGCCCTGGTGCTGACCCTTCTCATCGCGGTGTCGCTCGCTTCCGGCTAGCGTCTCCACGTGACCGGGACGTGAAATCGAAGATCACGTACGGCGTAGGGTCTTGACATGTTCCGCATGGTGATGCGGGCGGGGCCCATTTGTTTTGACCGCAGCGAATGCGGTAGGTACGCTCAGACCTTGTGCCTGGGGTGTGCCCTGGCTCTTGTGCGTGCCATCAACCGCATAGCGAGCCGTAACTGGCCACCGTAATCTGTGCCCTTTTGCCTTGCGGCGGGAGTCTGCCGGATTCGACACACCCGACCGCGTGGGTCGGCGACGTTCCAGGTTAGCTGTACCCATCGGCACACAGAAACCGGAGAAGTAGTGCCTACGATCCAGCAGCTGGTCCGCAAGGGCCGGCAGGACAAGGTCGAGAAGAACAAGACGCCCGCACTCGAGGGTTCCCCTCAGCGTCGTGGCGTCTGCACGCGTGTGTTCACGACCACCCCGAAGAAGCCGAACTCGGCCCTGCGTAAGGTCGCGCGTGTGCGTCTGACCAGCGGGATCGAGGTCACCGCTTACATTCCGGGTGAGGGACACAACCTGCAGGAGCACTCCATCGTGCTCGTGCGCGGCGGCCGTGTGAAGGACCTGCCGGGTGTTCGCTACAAGATCATCCGCGGTTCGCTCGACACCCAGGGTGTCAAGAACCGCAAGCAGGCTCGCAGCCGTTACGGCGCCAAGAAGGAGAAGTAAGAATGCCTCGTAAGGGCCCCGCCCCGAAGCGCCCGGTCATCATCGACCCGGTCTACGGTTCTCCTCTGGTGACCTCCCTCATCAACAAGGTGCTGCTGAACGGCAAGCGCTCCACCGCCGAGCGCATCGTCTACGGCGCCATGGAGGGTCTGCGTGAGAAGACGGGCAACGACCCGATCATCACGCTGAAGCGCGCACTGGAGAACATCAAGCCGACCCTCGAGGTCAAGTCCCGCCGTGTCGGTGGTGCGACGTACCAGGTTCCGATCGAGGTCAAGCCCGGTCGCGCCAACACGCTCGCGCTGCGCTGGCTGGTCGGTTACTCCCGCGCCCGTCGCGAGAAGACCATGACCGAGCGTCTGCTCAACGAGCTTCTCGACGCCTCCAACGGCCTTGGTGCCGCTGTGAAGAAGCGCGAGGACACGCACAAGATGGCCGAGTCCAACAAGGCCTTCGCGCACTACCGCTGGTAGTCGCTACCCACATCGAGACCGAGAGAAGACTGAAGCCTTATGGCTACCACTTCACTTGACCTGGCCAAGGTCCGCAACATCGGGATCATGGCCCACATCGACGCGGGCAAGACGACCACCACCGAGCGGATCCTGTTCTACACCGGTGTGTCTTACAAGATCGGTGAGGTCCACGACGGCGCTGCCACCATGGACTGGATGGAGCAGGAGCAGGAGCGTGGCATCACGATCACCTCTGCTGCCACCACCTGTCACTGGCCGCTGGAAGACGTCGACCACACCATCAACATCATCGACACGCCGGGCCACGTCGACTTCACCGTCGAGGTGGAGCGTTCGCTGCGCGTGCTCGACGGTGCCGTGACGGTGTTCGACGGCGTCGCCGGCGTCGAGCCCCAGTCCGAGACGGTGTGGCGTCAGGCGGACCGCTACGGCGTTCCGCGTATCTGCTTCGTCAACAAGCTCGACCGCACGGGCGCCGAGTTCCACCGCTGTGTGGACATGATCTCGGACCGCCTGGGCGCTCAGCCGATCGTCATGCAGCTCCCGATCGGTGCCGAGGCCGACTTCAAGGGCGTCGTGGACCTGGTCCGCATGAAGGCGCTCGTCTGGTCCGCCGAGGCCACCAAGGGCGAGATGTACGACGTCGTCGACATCCCGGACACGCACGCCGAGGCTGCCGAGGAATACCGCGGCAAGCTGCTGGAGGCCGTGGCCGAGAACGACGAGGAGATCATGGAGCTGTACCTCGAGGGCGTCGAGCCCACCGAGGAGCAGCTGTACGCCGCGATCCGTCGTATCACCATCGCGTCCGGCAAGTCCAAGGACGTCACGGTCACCCCCGTGTTCTGTGGCACCGCGTTCAAGAACAAGGGCGTCCAGCCCCTGCTCGACGCGGTCGTGCGCTACCTCCCCTCCCCCCTGGACGTCGAGGCCATCGAGGGCCACGACGTGAAGGACCCGGAGGTCGTGGTCAAGCGCAAGCCGTCCGAGGACGAGCCGCTGTCCGCGCTGGCGTTCAAGATCATGAGCGACCCGCACCTCGGCAAGCTCACCTTCGTCCGGGTCTACTCGGGCCGCCTGGAGTCCGGCACCTCGGTGCTGAACTCCGTCAAGGGCAAGAAGGAGCGCATCGGCAAGATCTACCGCATGCACGCGAACAAGCGTGAGGAGATCGACTCGGTGGGTGCCGGCGACATCATCGCCGTCATGGGTCTGAAGCAGACCACCACCGGCGAGACGCTGTGCGACGACAAGGCCCCGGTGATCCTGGAGTCCATGGACTTCCCGGCGCCGGTCATCCAGGTCGCCATCGAGCCCAAGTCGAAGGGCGACCAGGAGAAGCTGGGCGTCGCGATCCAGCGCCTGGCCGAGGAGGACCCGTCCTTCCAGGTCCACTCGGACGAGGAGACCGGCCAGACCATCATCGGTGGTATGGGCGAGCTGCACCTCGAGGTGCTGGTCGACCGCATGCGCCGTGAGTTCAAGGTCGAGGCCAACGTCGGCAAGCCGCAGGTGGCCTACCGCGAGACGATCCGCAAGGCCGTCGAGCGCGTCGACTACACGCACAAGAAGCAGACCGGTGGTACGGGTCAGTTCGCCAAGGTCCAGATCGGCATCGAGCCGATCGAGGGCGGCGACGCCTCGTACGAGTTCATCAACAAGGTGACCGGTGGCCGCATCCCCAAGGAGTACATCCCCTCGGTGGACGCGGGTGCGCAGGAGGCCATGCAGTTCGGCATCCTCGCCGGTTACGAGATGACCGGTGTCCGTGTGATCCTGCACGACGGTGGCTACCACGAGGTCGACTCCTCCGAGCTCGCCTTCAAGATCGCCGGTTCGCAGGCCTTCAAGGAGGCCGCGCGCAAGGCCAGCCCCGTGCTGCTCGAGCCGATGATGGCCGTCGAGGTCACCACGCCCGAGGACTACATGGGCGAGGTCATCGGCGACATCAACTCCCGCCGTGGCCAGATCCAGGCCATGGAGGAGCGGGCCGGTGCCCGCGTCGTGAAGGGCCTCGTGCCCCTCTCGGAGATGTTCGGTTACGTCGGCGACCTGCGCAGCAAGACGTCCGGCCGGGCCAGCTACTCCATGCAGTTCGACTCCTACGCCGAGGTTCCGCGGAACGTCGCCGAGGAGATCATCGCGAAGGCCAAGGGCGAGTAAACGCACCGCGTTAACGCACCGCGTTCATACGCCGTAGGCTTGACTCCGGAGCCTGCCGGGGTATTCCTCCCCAATCGTGGGGGAATGCCCCGGGGCCCGGGCACTGACAGCAAAGATCACCTGGCGCCGATGAAGTAAGGCGTACAGAACCACTCCACAGGAGGACCCCAGTGGCGAAGGCGAAGTTCGAGCGGACTAAGCCGCACGTCAACATCGGCACCATCGGTCACATCGACCACGGTAAGACGACCCTCACGGCCGCCATTACCAAGGTGCTGCACGACGCGTTCCCGGACCTGAACGAGGCCTCGGCGTTCGACCAGATCGACAAGGCTCCCGAAGAGCGCCAGCGCGGTATCACCATCTCCATCGCGCACGTCGAGTACCAGACGGAGACCCGTCACTACGCCCACGTCGACTGCCCCGGTCACGCGGACTACATCAAGAACATGATCACGGGTGCGGCGCAGATGGACGGCGCCATTCTCGTTGTCGCCGCCACCGACGGCCCGATGCCGCAGACCAAGGAGCACGTGCTCCTGGCCCGCCAGGTCGGCGTTCCGTACATCGTCGTCGCCCTGAACAAGGCCGACATGGTGGACGACGAGGAGATCCTGGAGCTCGTCGAGCTCGAGGTCCGTGAGCTGCTCTCCGAGTACGAGTTCCCGGGCGACGACGTTCCGGTCGTCAAGGTCTCCGCGCTCAAGGCGCTCGAGGGCGACAAGGAGTGGGGCCAGTCGGTCCTGGACCTGATGGCCGCCGTCGACACCGCGATCCCGGAGCCGGAGCGCGACGTCGACAAGCCGTTCCTGATGCCGATCGAGGACGTCTTCACGATCACCGGTCGCGGTACGGTCGTCACCGGCCGTATCGAGCGTGGTGTCCTGAAGGTCAACGAGACCGTGGACATCATCGGCATCAAGCCGGAGAAGACCACCACCACGGTCACCGGCATCGAGATGTTCCGGAAGCTGCTCGACGAGGGCCAGGCCGGTGAGAACGTCGGTCTGCTGCTCCGCGGCATCAAGCGCGAGGACGTCGAGCGCGGCCAGGTCATCATCAAGCCGGGCTCGGTCACCCCGCACACCGAGTTCGAGGCGCAGGCCTACATCCTGTCCAAGGACGAGGGTGGCCGCCACACGCCGTTCTTCAACAACTACCGTCCGCAGTTCTACTTCCGTACGACGGACGTGACCGGCGTCGTGACCCTCCCCGAGGGCACCGAGATGGTCATGCCGGGTGACAACACCGAGATGAAGGTGGAGCTCATCCAGCCCATCGCCATGGAAGAGGGCCTGAAGTTCGCCATCCGTGAGGGTGGCCGGACGGTCGGCGCCGGCCAGGTCATCAAGATCACCAAGTGACTCTGAGCCGCTAGGCCTCTGAGAGGGCCCGTACGACTTCGGTCGTACGGGCCCTTTCGCTTGCCCGGCGCGCGGCCCGGCGATGGTCGGCCGGTGAAGTCTCGGCAAACCTTGCGGGACATGTCGTCGAGAGTTGGACCAACTCCCCGCCATCGGTGCCCCGATTGTTCGCCTCTGTTCTCTGTGGGGTTCTTGTGACGTCCTAGCGTGGACCGACCGGCAGAAACAGGCAGACAGGGGGACGTGCATGTCCGTGATGGCCGACCGGCCGACGCAGCAGCTGCGCGTGGTGCGGGTGCCCCGTCCCGCCGACCCGCCGCGCCGGCAACGCCCGCGGCTGTACGCCATCGACGGCATCCGGCTGGCGGCCGCGCTGATGGTCGCCGCGCACCACTACGCCGGTACCTGGCGGGTGAACCAGCCGGGCAACGCCATCTGGGACCGGCCGGTGTCCGACATCATGCCGACGGTGTTCCACGTCGCGTCCTACGGCTGGATCGGCGTCGAGATCTTCTTCGTCATCAGCGGCTTCGTGATCTGCATGTCCTGCTGGGGCCGCAGCCCACGCCAGTTCTTCGTCTCCCGGGTCATACGGCTCTACCCCGCGTACTGGTTCGCCATAGCCTTCACCACCGCCGTCCTGGTGCTGCTACCCGGCCTCTGGGACCGGATGCGGGCACGGGACGTGCTGCTCAACTTCACGATGCTGCAGGCCGGTTCGAACGTGGGCAACGTCGACGGCGTGTACTGGACCCTCTGGTCCGAGCTCCGTTTCTACCTGCTCTTCCTGCTCGTGGTCGCGACCGGGCTGACGTACCGCAAGGTCGTCGTCTTCTGCTGCGTCTGGGGCGCGGCGGCGATGCTGACGCCGGTGGCGGACTTCAGACTCCTCACCCTGGTCGCCAACCCCGACGGAGCCTGGTACTTCATCGCCGGCCTCGCCCTGTACCTGATGTACCGCTTCGGCCAGGACCTGCTGCTGTGGGGCATCCTCGCGATGTCCTGGCTGATGGGACAGCGGGAGCTCGGCAAACGGATCGACACCGTCGAGCACGTCTCCAGCTGGCGCGGGGCGCTGCTGATCTACACCGTGTTCCTGCTGGTCATGGTGGCGATCGCGCTCGGCGCGACGGACCGTGTCCGCTGGAAGTGGCTGGTGACGGCCGGCAGCCTGACGTACCCGCTGTACCTGATGCACTACGCCGCCGGTACGGCGGTCATCAGCCGCCTCAAGGACACGATGGACGCCCGCCTCCTGGTCGCCTCCGTCATCGCCGGCTTCCTGCTCCTGAGCTGGCTGGTCCACCGCGTCGTGGAGGCACCGGTGGCCCGCCTGCTGAAAAGGGGCCTGGAGACGTCGTTCGCCCGGCTGCGGAACGCGGCTTCCTAGCGGCGCAGCAGCTGGGCGAAATCCTCCTTCGTGAAGACCGGCTCGGTGAGGTGGGGCGGGATGCCGGCGCCGTCGAAGGTGCGGCCGGTGCGGGTCAGGTACTCCTCGTTGGGAAGCCAGACGGCCATGCCGTCGGGGAGTCTGCGGATCACGACGTCCGAGAAGACGCCCTGCGTCGGTTGCCCGATCCGTACCGTCCGGCCCGGCCGGTCGACGAGGGCCTGCGTGAACGTCTCGCCGGCGCTCACCGTGGAGCCGCCGGTCAGGACGGCTACCGGGCCGGTGTAGCGGGGCCCGGCGGCCGGGACGACCGGGATCGGCTCGGGGCGGGTGTGCCAGGTGGCGTCGGCGGGGTCGTCGCGGGCGCGCTTGGAGCAGGAGTTCTGCAACGCCGCCGCTGCCAACCAGCAGTGGCGGGTGTACTTCGCGGACAACCCGGAGGGCCCGCCCTCGGGCTGGTACGACGTCTGGCAGAACGTGTCGAGCGGATACTGCCTGTCGACGCCGAGCGTGGCCAACGGCACGCTCCTGCGGACGACCCCCTGTGATCCTTCCGACCAGTACGACCGGTGGCACACCCAGTAGGACGGGGTAAGCGGGACGGAAGACCCGCGGGGGCGGTGTTCAGCGGTGGCCCAGCGCCCTGCTGATCGCCGCCCCCGCGCGCCGTGCCGGGCCGGCGAGCCGTTCCAGGTGGTGCGACGGGTCGGTCAGCACGCTCAGCGCCGCTATCGGCGCACGGTCCGGGCCGTACAGCGGTACGGCCACGCAGCACACCCCCTCCAGCACCCCCTCCCGGTCGAAGGCGGCGCCCAGGTCCCGTATCGACTCCGCCTCGCGCCGCCAGAGGGCGGGCAGCGGGCCCACCGGAAGGCCGGGGTGGGCGCCGGCGACCAGAACCTTTCCGGCCGCCGTGTACCAGGGCCAGGTCGCCTCGGTGTCCGGCGAGCCGACGGACGATGCCCGGCCGGGCGTCCAGTCCAGGACCAGGGTCTGGCCCTGCCACAGCACATTGAGGCCGACCGCCATGCCGGTGGCGGCGGCCAGCCGTCTCGCCGGTTCGCGCGCGGCCGTCCGCAGGCCCGGGAACGGCTGCCAGCGCTGCCCCAGCTGGTACACGCGCGGGCCTATCCCGTAGCCGACGCCGCTGCGCTGCACCGCGCCGAGTTCGATCAGCTGCTCCAGCAGCCGGTGCGCGGTCGTCTTGGGCAGCCCGCACTGCGCCGCCAGCCTGGTCAGCCTCGCCCCTTCGGCCCGCTCCACCGCTCTCAGCAGCGCGAACGCGCCCTCCAGTACTCCACGCCCGTTCGCCCCGGTCATGGGCGCGGGTGTGGACACCGATGTCGCCTGGTTCATCGGCAGATCCCCGTTTTCTCTTCTTCTGTTCTCCCTTGTCTTCCCCGCGGTGGTCGCGTGCGGTGATGACGCGGGTGGTCGAGCGCCTCCCGCTCCCCCGTGGCGGGAGGCGCTCGACCAGGGTGGGGGGCGAGTCTGGGGCGGGATGTTGCCGAAAGGTTGTCGCGCCGCGTTCTCCCACGGGCATTCTGTGAAGAAAATGTGCCAGGGAGGTGGAACTCTTGGTTCAGTTACGGCTGTTGGGACCGGTCGAGCTGGAGCTGCGGGGGCGCGTCGAGGAGCTCGGGCCGCCGCAGCGCCGTACCGTGGTGGCCGCTCTCGCGGTGGACGCCGGTCGGCCGGTCCCGGTCGACGTACTGACCGAGAGGATCTGGGGTGCCGCTCCGCCGTCCGGTGCGCGGCGGGCCCTGTACGCCCATGTCGCCAGGATCCGGCGGGTGTGCGAGCGGACGGGCGACGCCGGGGAGGAGCCCTTACGGCTGCTGCGGCGCTCCGGCGGATATCAGCTGGAGGCGGGCCCGGACCAGGTGGATCTGCACCGGTTCCGTCGGCTGGACGAGCTGGCCCGGCGGCCCGGACAGCCCGTCGGCACACAGGTGTCGCTGCTGCGGGAGGCGCTCGCCCTGTGGCGCGGCGAGCCGCTGACCGGGCTGGACGGTCCGTGGGCCGAGCGAGTACGGCAGGCATGGCATCGCCGACGTGTCGACGCGGCCGTTCTGCTGGCCGAGGTGGAACTCCGCGAGGGGGACCCCGCCGCCGTCGTACAGCCGCTGACCGAACTGCTGGGGGAGTACCCCCTGGCGGAACCCCTGGCCGAGGTGCTGATGAGGGCACTGCACGCCGTGGGGGACAGCGCGGGGGCGCTGCGCTGCTTCGTGGAGATCAGGGAGCGGCTGGCGGAGGAGCTGGGGGCGGACCCGGGAGAACGGCTCGGCGGGACGCACGCGGCGATCCTGCGGGGGCGGAGATTCGGCGGGGGCGGGCGCACGCCCTCCGCCGGGAATCCCGGCGGGACAGGGCAGTCGGTCCAGGAGGGGCGGCGTTTCGGAGGGGACGTCGGCCTGTCGGGGACGTATGTCACCGGTGAGGTGCGGAGCCTGGTCGGTGCGCCGCGTACGACGGAGCCCGCCCTGCCGCCCTCGGCCGCCTCCGTTCGGTCGGCACGCATCGCTCCCTCCGCACCGCCTGTGGCGACGGCCGCTGCCGGTTCTTCGGCCGAGGTCTCCGCCGCGCCGCCTGTGCCGCCTGGGCTTACCGCTGCCGTGCCGGCGGCCGAGCTCGCCGCCGTCCGACCCCCCGCCCCGGCTGCCACCGCGGCGTCCGGCGGGAGGCGTGCCGTCACCGGGGCGCCGCCGCGGCCCTCGCATGACATCCCGGCTCAACTTCCCATGAGCGTCGGCGACTTCACCGGTCGTGTCGAAGAGCTCGCACGGCTCCACGATCTCCTCGCCGAGGTCGAGCGGCAGCCGACGGCCGTTGTCATCTCGGCCCTCTCCGGCACCGCCGGCGTGGGCAAGACCGCGCTCGCCGTGCACTGGGCGCGACAGGTGCGGGCGGAGTTTCCGGACGGGCAGGTCTATGTGAACCTGCGGGGGTACGACCCGGGCGGCGCCGCGGTGGGCGTGGGCGAGGCGATCCGGGGGTTCCTCGACGCCTTCGGGGTGCCCGCGGACCGGGTGCCGCGCGGACTCGACGCCCAGGCGGCGCTCTACCGCAGTCTGCTGGCCGGCCGACGGGTGCTGATCGTGCTCGACAACGCCCGGGACGCGGACCAGGTACGCCCACTGCTGCCCGGGGCACCCGGCTGTCTGGCGCTCGTCACCAGCCGCAACCGGCTCACCGGACTGGCGGTCACCGAAGGCGCCCATCTTCTCCCCGTCGACCTGCTCACCCCCGCCGAGGCCCGCGCGCTGCTGGCCGGGCGGCTCGGGGCCGTCCGGATGGCCGCCGAGCCCGCGGCGGTGGACGAGATCGTCGTGCAGTGCGCGGGGCTGCCGCTGGCCCTCGCGGTCGTGGCCGCCCGCGCCGCCGGCCGGCCCGGACTGCCGCTGGCCGGGCTCGCGGAGGAGCTGCGAACGGCCGACCGCCGACTGGACCCGCTGGACGGCGGCGACTCGCTCACCGGAGTGCGGTCGGTGTTCCAGTGGTCGTACCGGATGCTGAGCCCGGAGGCCGCCCGGCTGTTCCGGGTGCTGGGCCTGCACCCCGGACCCGACACCGCCGTGCCGGCCGCGGCGGCACTGGCCGGGACCACCGCCCCCGCGGCCCGGACCCTGCTCGCCGAACTCACCGAGGCGCAGCTGCTCACCGAGCACCGGCCCGGCCGGTACACCTTCCACGACCTGCTGCGCGCGTACGCCGCCGAACTGGCCGCCGGACACGACGGCGAGGACATTCGCCACGCCGCCGTCCACCGGATGTTCGACCACTATCTCCACACTGCCTACGCAGCCGACGCGCTGCTGACCCGGCGGCGGGACCCGATGACGCTCGCCCCGGCGCTGCCCGGCGCCCTGCCGGGACGGCCCACGGACCCCGACGAGGCGCTGGCCTGGTTCGCCGCCGAGTACTCCGTGCTGCTGTCCGCGGTGCAGCGAGGGCAGCCCGGTTTCGAGACCCACACCTGGCAGCTCGCCACGACGCTCGGCACCTTCCTGGAACGGCAGGGCCACTGGCAGGCGCTGGCCGACGCGCACACCATCGCCCTGGACAGCGCTCGGCGCGGCCACGACAAGGCCGGTCAGGCCAACGCCCACCGCGGCCTCGGGCTCGCCTGGTACCGGCTGGGCAACGCCGACCGCGGCCGTGAGCACTATCTGCTGGGCCTCGGCCTGTTCCAGGAGCTGGGCAACCACGCCGGACAGGCCCGGATCCGCCAGAACCTGGCCATCGCGGCCTCGGCGCGGGGCGCCCACGCGGAGGCGCTGGAGCACGCCCGGCTGAGCCTTGGCCACTTCCGCGCCGCGCACGACCGCGGCGGACAGGCCATCGCCCTGAACCAGATCGGCTGGTATCTCGCCAAACTCGGCGACCACCGCGAGGCGCTCACCTCCTGCCGGCAGGCCCTCGCCGCCGTACAGGAGATCGGTGACCTCAACGGCGAGGCGCACACCTGGGACAGCCTCGGCTTTGTCCACCGCCTCCTCGGGCGGTTCGCGGAGGCGGTGGACTGCTACGAGCAGGCGCTACGCCTGTTCAGGCAAACGGGGGACCGGCGCAGCGAGGCGATCGGCCTGGCCTACCTGGGCGACACCCTCGATGCCGCGGGGGAGCCGGAGGCGGCACGCGGCGCCTGGGGCCGGGCGCTGGCCGTCTTCGACGAGCTGGGCCTGCCGGAGGCCGACCCACTGCGCGACCGGCTCCGCCGCCCGCCGCCTCCGGATGGGCGTGTGCCTGGAGTTGCTCCGACCGTTTCTGGCTGAACGAGGGGGAGACAGTCAGGCACGTTTCCGCGGCTGATCGCCTCGCCGGTGGAGACGTGGGTGGAGACGTGTGTTTGACCTGCGTCACTCCGGGGGTATTGTCTCCGGCTCGATTGGCCAGGCCCCTGCCCCATATGGCAGACTGTCGGAGTTGCTCGGTCGAGTGTTGATGCTGCGCGCCTCCCGCCGGGGGGACCGGAAGCGAGTCCCACAGTACTCGTCGTCCTAACTGCCTGATGGCAGCACTGGGGCGGACGTACGGGAATCTTCCGGGAAGTGTG
Organism: Streptomyces sp. NPDC005799; assembly: GCF_040630525.1. Taxonomy (NCBI): domain Bacteria; kingdom Bacillati; phylum Actinomycetota; class Actinomycetes; order Kitasatosporales; family Streptomycetaceae; genus Streptomyces; species Streptomyces sp. NPDC005799. Next base: position 64,507 of record NZ_JBEXXQ010000022.1, on the reverse strand, counting down.
GTGCGGCACTGGCCAGGCACCCGGTGAACCTCTTTCCCAGGCAAGGGATGTTCGAACAAGGGACATCTGTGTCAGTGAAAGCGCGACACGCCCGACCGCGTGGGTCGGAGGAAGTCAAGGGAACACCGGGTTCCAGAGCTGTAGAAGAGACAGGACTACTGAGTAGCCATGGCGGGACAGAAGATCCGCATCCGGCTCAAGGCCTACGACCACGAGGTCATCGACTCCTCGGCGAAGAAGATCGTCGAGACGGTGACCCGTACTGGTGCGTCGGTCGCGGGCCCGGTGCCGCTGCCCACTGAGAAGAACGTGTACTGCGTCATCAAGTCGCCGCACAAGTACAAGGACTCGCGCGAGCACTTCGAGATGCGCACCCACAAGCGCCTGATCGACATCCTCGACCCCACCCCCAAGACCGTTGACTCTCTGATGCGACTCGACCTCCCGGCCGGTGTCGACATCGAGATCAAGCTCTGAGGCCGGTGATCTGAGAATGGCTAAGCAGATCAAGGGCATCCTGGGCGAGAAGCTCGGCATGACGCAGGTGTGGGACGAGAACAACCGTGTTGTTCCGGTCACCGTCGTCAAGGCCGGCCCCAACGTCGTCACCCAGGTCCGCACCAACGACGTCGACGGCTACGAGTCGGTCCAGATCGCCTTCGGCGAGATCGACCCGCGCAAGGTGAACAAGCCCCTCAAGGGCCACTTCGCGAAGGCCGACGTCACTCCCCGTCGTCACCTCGTCGAGATCCGGACGGCCGACGCCGCCGAGTACACGCTCGGTCAGGAAGTCACCGCCGAGGTCTTCGAGGCCGGCGTGAAGGTCGACGTCACCGGCAAGAGCAAGGGCAAGGGCTTCGCCGGTGTCATGAAGCGTCACAACTTCAAGGGCCTCGGCGCCGGTCACGGCACCCAGCGCAAGCACCGCTCGCCCGGTTCCATCGGTGGCTGCGCCACCCCGGGCCGCGTGTTCAAGGGCCTCCGCATGGCGGGTCGCATGGGCAACGAGCGTGTCACCACCCAGAACCTGACCGTCCACGCCGTTGACGCGGAGAAGGGTCTGCTGCTCATCAAGGGCGCGGTTCCCGGTCCGAACGGCGGCCTCGTCCTGGTCCGCACCGCGGCCAAGGGGGCCTGAGGTACCGATGAGCACTGTTGACATCCTTTCGCCTGCGGGCGAGAAGACCGGTAGCGTCGAGCTCCCCGCGGAGATCTTCGGCGTGGAGAAGGTCAGCATCCCGCTGATCCACCAGGTCGTCGTCGCGCAGAACGCCGCTGCCCGTCAGGGCACGCACAAGACCAAGACCCGCGGCGAGGTTCGCGGTGGCGGCAAGAAGCCGTACCGCCAGAAGGGCACCGGCCGCGCCCGTCAGGGCTCGACCCGCGCGCCGCAGTTCGCCGGCGGTGGCGTCGTCCACGGCCCGCAGCCGCGTGACTACTCGCAGCGGACCCCGAAGAAGATGAAGGCCGCGGCCCTGCGCCACGCCCTCACCGACCGGGCCCGCCACAACCGCATCCACGTCGTCACCGGCGTGATCGAGGGCGAGACCCCCTCCACGAAGGCCGCTCGTACGCTGTTCGGCAAGATCTCGGAGCGCAAGAACCTGCTCCTGGTCGTCGACCGCGCCGACGAGGCCGCGTGGCTGTCCGCCCGCAACCTGCCCCAGGTGCACATCCTGGAGCCGGGCCAGCTGAACACGTACGACGTGATCGTCTCGGACGACGTGGTCTTCACCCAGGCCGCTTTCGAGTCCTTCGTCGCCGGCCCGAAGGCCAACGACACCGAAGGGAGCGAGGCCTGATGGCTACGCGTCACCCGAGCATTGCCTCCAAGGCGGCGAAGGCCGCCAAGGCCGCGCGCGTCGCCAAGGCGCGTCGCCACGCCGCCGAGGGCAAGAACACCGTCGAGACGCCGCTGAGCAAGTCGTACACGGACCCCCGTGACGTGCTGCTCAAGCCGGTCGTGTCGGAGAAGAGCTACGCGCTCCTGGACGAGAACAAGTACACGTTCATCGTCGACCCGAACGCCAACAAGACCCAGATCAAGCAGGCCGTCCAAGCGGTCTTCTCGGTCAAGGTCACCGGGGTCAACACGATCAACCGCATCGGCAAGCGCAAGCGGACCCGCACCGGCTTCGGCCAGCGTGCGGCCACCAAGCGCGCGATCGTGACCCTCGCCGAGGGCGACCGTATCGACATCTTCGGCGGTCCGACCGCGTAAGCGGGTCGGATCGTCCGATATCGGACGAGGACTGAGAAATGGGAATCCGCAAGTACAAGCCGACTACGCCGGGCCGTCGTGGTTCCAGCGTCGCCGACTTCGTCGAGGTCACGCGGTCCACGCCGGAGAAGTCGCTGGTCCGCCCCCTGCACAGCAAGGGCGGCCGTAACAACGCCGGTCGTGTGACCGTTCGCCACCAGGGTGGCGGACACAAGCGCGCCTACCGCGTGATCGACTTCCGTCGTCACGACAAGGACGGCGTGCCGGCGAAGGTCGCGCACATCGAGTACGACCCCAACCGCACCGCGCGCATCGCGCTGCTCCACTACGCGGACGGCGAGAAGCGCTACATCCTGGCGCCGAAGGGTCTGACCCAGGGCGACCGGATCGAGAACGGTCCGGGCGCCGACATCAAGCCCGGCAACAACCTGGCGCTGCGCAACATCCCCGTCGGTACGACGATCCACTCCGTGGAGCTTCGTCCGGGCGGCGGCGCCAAGTTCGCCCGCTCCGCCGGTGCCTCCGTGCAGCTGCTCGCGAAGGAGGGCACGATGGCCCACCTCCGCATGCCCTCCGGTGAGATCCGCCTGGTCGACCAGCGCTGCCGCGCCACGGTCGGCGAGGTCGGCAACGCCGAGCAGAGCAACATCAACTGGGGCAAGGCCGGCCGCAAGCGCTGGCTGGGCGTCCGCCCGTCCGTTCGCGGTGTGGCGATGAACCCGGTTGACCACCCCCACGGTGGTGGTGAGGGCAAGACCTCCGGTGGTCGCCACCCGGTCAGCCCCTGGGGCCAGAAGGAAGGTCGTACTCGTTCGCCCAAGAAGGCGTCGAACAAGTACATCGTCCGCCGCCGCAAGACGAACAAGAAGCGCTAGGAGCGGGTTTAGATGCCGCGCAGTCTCAAGAAGGGGCCCTTCGTCGACGACCACCTGATCAAGAAGGTGGACGCCCAGAACGAAGCGGGCTCTAAGAACGTCATCAAGACCTGGTCCCGTCGCTCGATGATCGTCCCGGCCATGCTCGGCCACACGATCGCGGTGCACAACGGCAAGACCCACATCCCGGTGTTCGTCACCGAGTCGATGGTCGGCCACAAGCTCGGCGAGTTCTCGCCGACGCGCACCTTCCGGGGTCACGTCAAGGACGACCGGAAGTCGAAGCGCCGCTAGTAGCGGATCGCATTCAGACACGTAAGTAACTGAGAGGGACAACCATGGAAGCCAGGGCCCAGGCGCGGTACATCCGCGTTACGCCCATGAAGGCCCGCCGCGTGGTGGACCTTATCCGTGGCATGGACGCCACGGAGGCTCAGGCTGTTCTGCGATTCGCTCCGCAGGCAGCCTCCGTGCCCGTCGGCAAGGTGCTCGACAGCGCCATCGCCAACGCCGCGCACAACTACGACCACACCGACGCCGACAGCCTCTTCATCTCCGAGGCGTACGTCGACGAGGGCCCGACCCTGAAGCGGTTCCGTCCGCGTGCCCAGGGCCGTGCCTACCGGATCCGCAAGCGGACCAGCCACATCACCGTGGTCGTCAGCAGCAAGGAAGGAACCCGGTAATGGGCCAGAAGGTTAACCCGCACGGGTTCCGACTCGGTGTCACCACGGACTTCAAGTCCCGGTGGTACGCCGACAAGCTGTACAAGGACTACGTCAAGGAAGACGTCGCCATCCGTCGGATGATGACGTCCGGCATGGAGCGCGCCGGCATCTCGAAGGTGGAGATCGAGCGCACCCGTGACCGCGTGCGTGTGGACATCCACACCGCTCGTCCGGGCATCGTCATCGGCCGCCGTGGCGCCGAGGCCGACCGCATCCGCGGTGACCTCGAGAAGCTCACGGGCAAGCAGGTCCAGCTGAACATCCTCGAGGTCAAGAACCCCGAGACGGACGCTCAGCTGGTCGCGCAGGCCGTCGCCGAGCAGCTCTCCTCCCGCGTCTCCTTCCGTCGGGCCATGCGCAAGAGCATGCAGTCCGCCATGAAGGCCGGCGCCAAGGGCATCAAGATCCAGTGCGGCGGCCGCCTCGGCGGCGCCGAGATGTCCCGCTCGGAGTTCTACCGCGAGGGCCGCGTGCCCCTGCACACGCTCCGCGCGAACGTGGACTACGGCTTCTTCGAGGCCAAGACGACCTTCGGCCGCATCGGTGTGAAGGTCTGGATCTACAAGGGCGACGTCAAGAACATCGCCGAGGTCCGCGCCGAGAACGCCGCTGCCCGTGCCGGCAACCGCCCGGCCCGTGGTGGTGGCGGTGCCGACCGCCCGGCCCGTGGTGGCCGTGGTGGCGAGCGGCGCGGTCGCAAGCCGCAGCAGGCTGCCGGTGCCGAGGCCCCCAAGACTGAGTCTTCGGGCCCCGCCGCCGCTGCACCGGCTGAGAGCACCGGAACGGAGGCCTGACCGACATGCTGATCCCCCGTAGGGTCAAGCACCGCAAGCAGCACCACCCCGGGCGCTCCGGCGCCGCCAAGGGTGGCACGACGGTTGCGTTCGGCGAGTACGGCATCCAGGCGCTCACCCCGGCGTACGTGACGAACCGTCAGATCGAGGCCGCTCGTATCGCCATGACGCGTCACATCAAGCGTGGTGGCAAGGTCTGGATCAACATCTACCCGGACCGTCCGCTCACCAAGAAGCCCGCCGAGACCCGCATGGGTTCCGGTAAGGGTTCTCCTGAGTGGTGGATCGCCAACGTCAAGCCCGGACGCGTGATGTTCGAGCTGTCGTACCCCAACGAGAAGATCGCCCGTGAGGCTCTGACTCGTGCGGCCCACAAGCTGCCGATGAAGTGCCGGATCGTCAAGCGCGAGGCAGGTGAAGCGTGATGTCGGCCGGTACCAAGGCGTCCGAGCTGCGCGAGCTGGGCAACGAGGAGCTTCTGGCGAAGCTCCGCGAGGCCAAGGAAGAGCTGTTCAACCTCCGCTTCCAGGCGGCGACCGGTCAGCTCGAGAACCATGGCCGTCTGAAGGCGGTCCGCAAGGACATCGCGCGGATCTACACCCTGATGCGCGAGCGTGAGCTGGGCATCGAAACGGTGGAGAACGCCTGATGAGTGAGAGCAACGTGACTGAGCAGACCGCAGAGGCCCGCGGCTTCCGCAAGACCCGTGAGGGTCTGGTCGTCAGCGACAAGATGGACAAGACCGTCGTCGTCGCCGTCGAGGACCGCGTGAAGCACGCGCTGTACGGCAAGGTCATCCGCCGTACGAACAAGCTCAAGGCGCACGACGAGCAGAACGCCGCGGGTGTCGGCGACCGTGTCCTCCTCGCGGAGACCCGGCCGCTGTCCGCGACGAAGCGCTGGCGCGTCGTCGAGATCCTCGAGAAGGCGAAGTAATCAAGCGGGGGTTCGCCCCCGCTGACCCCCGCCAGGGCTCCGGCCCGGGCACCCCGCCGGGGGCCGAGGTCCCCGGCGGGCGGGTTCTTCCCTTCCAGAGGCGTTAGTAATTCCTGCGGGGCAACCTTCGCAGGACGGTTCCGCCAGGCTCGCAGGCTCGGCCCGAAAGGCCGCTGCGGGAACCGGCAGACAAACAGGAGATAGACGTGATCCAGCAGGAGTCGCGACTGCGTGTCGCCGACAACACTGGTGCGAAGGAGATCCTTTGCATCCGTGTGCTCGGTGGCTCCGGTCGCCGCTACGCGGGCATCGGTGACGTCATCGTCGCCACCGTCAAGGACGCGATCCCCGGTGGCAACGTGAAGAAGGGTGACGTCGTCAAGGCGGTCATCGTTCGCACCGTCAAGGAGCGCCGCCGTCCGGACGGCTCGTACATCCGCTTCGACGAGAACGCCGCCGTCATTCTGAAGAACGACGGCGACCCTCGCGGCACCCGCATCTTCGGCCCGGTAGGGCGTGAGCTGCGCGAGAAGAAGTTCATGAAGATCATCTCGCTGGCTCCGGAGGTGCTGTAAGCATGAAGATCAAGAAGGGCGACCTGGTCCAGGTCATCACCGGCAAGGACAAGGGCAAGCAGGGCAAGGTCATTGCCGCTTACCCGCGCGACGAGCGCGTCCTGGTCGAGGGTGTCAACCGGGTCAAGAAGCACACCAAGGCCGGTCCGACCGCCAGCGGTTCGCAGGCCGGCGGCATCGTCACGACCGAGGCGCCGATCCACGTCTCCAACGTCCAGCTGGTCGTTGAGAAGGACGGTCAGAAGGTCGTCACGCGTGTCGGTTACCGCTTCGACGACGAGGGCAACAAGATCCGCGTTGCCAAGCGGACGGGTGAGGACATCTGATGGCTACCACCACCACTCCGCGTCTCAAGACGAAGTACCGCGAGGAGATCGCGGGCAAGCTGCGTGACGAGTTCAAGTACGAGAACGTCATGCAGATCCCCGGTCTCGTGAAGATCGTGGTCAACATGGGTGTCGGCGACGCCGCCCGTGACTCGAAGCTGATCGAGGGCGCGATCCGCGACCTGACCACCATCACCGGTCAGAAGCCGGCCGTCACCAAGGCCCGCAAGTCCATCGCGCAGTTCAAGCTGCGCGAGGGTCAGCCGATCGGTGCCCACGTCACGCTCCGTGGCGACCGCATGTGGGAGTTCCTGGACCGCACCCTGTCGCTCGCGCTCCCGCGCATCCGCGACTTCCGCGGTCTGTCCCCCAAGCAGTTCGACGGCCGTGGCAACTACACCTTCGGTCTCACGGAGCAGGTCATGTTCCACGAGATCGACCAGGACAAGATCGACCGTACCCGGGGCATGGACATCACCGTGGTCACCACGGCGACCAACGACGCTGAGGGCCGCGCGCTCCTTCGTCACCTCGGCTTCCCGTTCAAGGAGGCGTGAGCGAGATGGCGAAGAAGGCTCTGATTGCCAAGGCTGCTCGCAAGCCCAAGTTCGGTGTGCGTGGCTACACCCGCTGCCAGCGCTGCGGCCGTCCGCACTCCGTGTACCGCAAGTTCGGCCTGTGCCGCGTGTGCCTTCGTGAGATGGCTCACCGTGGCGAGCTGCCGGGCGTGACCAAGAGCTCCTGGTAATCCCCTACTTGGGGATACCTGAAGCTCTCGGTAAGCAAAGGGTTTGGTCAGGGGCCCATCCCTCCATGGCTTAGGCTGGGAGGGTTGGGCGCCTTGACGCCCGTACGACTTACTACGCCGTAGGTCCACCGCACCGCACCCGCCTCGTCTCGGATCGAGGAGAGGGATGGGCACCTGGAAACCCCGGCGAGAGAGGCCGAAGGCCAATTCATGACCATGACTGATCCGATCGCAGACATGCTTACGCGTCTGCGGAACGCGAACTCGGCATACCACGACTCCGTGACGATGCCGGCATCGAAGATCAAGTCGCACATCGCGGAGATCCTCCAGCAGGAGGGCTTCATCACGGGCTGGAAGGTCGAGGACGCCGAGGTCGGCAAGAACCTCGTTCTCGAGCTGAAGTTCGGCCCGAACCGTGAGCGCTCCATCGCGGGCATCAAGCGGATCTCCAAGCCCGGTCTCCGGGTGTACGCGAAGTCCACCAACCTGCCCAAGGTGCTGGGTGGCCTCGGCGTGGCGATCATCTCCACGTCGCACGGGCTCCTCACCGACAAGCAGGCCGGCAAGAAGGGCGTGGGTGGGGAAGTCCTCGCCTACGTCTGGTAGCGGAAGGGAACGGAGGAAACAGCTATGTCGCGTATTGGCAAGCTCCCCATCACGGTTCCCGCCGGCGTGGACGTCACCATCGACGGGCGTACGGTCTCGGTCAAGGGCCCGAAGGGCTCGCTGACCCACACCGTCGCCGCGCCGATCGAGGTCGCCAAGGGTGAGGACGGCGTCCTGAACGTCACCCGCCCGAACGACGAGCGTCAGAACAAGGCCCTGCACGGCCTGTCCCGCACGCTGGTGGCGAACATGATCACCGGCGTGACCCAGGGTTACGTGAAGAAGCTCGAGATCAGCGGTGTCGGTTACCGCGTGACCGCCAAGGGTTCGAACCTGGAGTTCGCTCTCGGCTACAGCCACCCGATCACCGTCGAGGCCCCCGAGGGCATCACCTTCAAGGTGGAGGCCCCCACCCGGTTCTCGGTCGAGGGCATCGACAAGCAGAAGGTCGGCGAGGTTGCGGCCAACATCCGCAAGCTGCGCAAGCCCGACCCGTACAAGGCCAAGGGCGTCAAGTACGAGGGCGAAGTCATCCGCCGCAAGGTCGGAAAGGCGGGTAAGTAAGCCATGGCATACGGACAGAAGATCCTCAAGGGCGACGCCTACAAGCGCGCCGCGATCAAGCGCCGCCACATCCGGATCCGTAAGAACATCAACGGAACGGCGGAGCGTCCGCGTCTGGTCGTTACCCGCTCGAACCGCCACATCGTGGCCCAGGTGATCGACGACCTCAAGGGTCACACCCTTGCGTCGGCGTCCACCCTGGACACCTCGATCCGCGGTGGCGAGGGCGACAAGTCGGCCCAGGCCAAGCAGGTCGGTGCCCTGGTCGCCGAGCGCGCCAAGGCCGCCGGTGTCGAGGCCGTCGTGTTCGACCGTGGTGGCAACCAGTACGCCGGGCGCATCGCCGCCCTGGCGGACGCCGCCCGCGAAGCCGGGCTCAAGTTCTGAGCCGCTCGTAGCTAGCGGAAAGAGAGAGGTAATCCAATGGCTGGACCCCAGCGCCGCGGTGGCGGTGCCGGTGGCGGCGAGCGGCGGGACCGTAAGGGTCGTGACGGTGGCGCAGCCGCCGCCGAGAAGACCGCTTACGTTGAGCGTGTCGTCGCGATCAACCGTGTCGCCAAGGTTGTGAAGGGTGGTCGTCGCTTCAGCTTCACCGCGCTGGTCGTGGTGGGCGACGGTGACGGCACCGTGGGTGTCGGTTACGGCAAGGCCAAGGAGGTGCCGGCCGCCATCGCCAAGGGCGTTGAGGAGGCCAAGAAGCACTTCTTCAAGGTCCCCCGTATCCAGGGCACCATCCCGCACCCCATCCAGGGTGAGAAGGCTGCAGGCGTCGTGCTGCTCAAGCCCGCGTCCCCCGGTACCGGTGTTATCGCCGGTGGTCCGGTGCGTGCCGTGCTCGAGTGCGCCGGTATCCACGACGTGCTGTCGAAGTCGCTCGGCTCCGACAACGCGATCAACATCGTGCACGCGACCGTGGAGGCCCTGAAGGGTCTGCAGCGTCCCGAGGAGATCGCGGCCCGCCGTGGTCTGCCGCTCGAGGACGTCGCCCCCGCGGCTCTTCTCCGTGCGCGTGCCGGGGCGGGTGCGTAATCATGGCGCAGCTCAAGATTACGCAGGTCAAGTCCTACATCGGCAGCAAGCAGAACCACCGTGACACTCTGCGGTCGCTTGGTCTCAAGGGGATCAACACCGTGGTCGTCAAGGAGGACCGCCCCGAGTTCCGCGGCATGGTGCACACCGTCCGCCACCTCGTGACGGTCGAGGAGGTCGACTGATCATGGCGGAGAACAACCCGCTCAAGATCCACAACCTCCGTCCCGCCCCGGGCGCCAAGACCGCCAAGACCCGTGTCGGTCGTGGTGAGGCGTCGAAGGGTAAGACGGCCGGTCGTGGTACCAAGGGCACCAAGGCCCGCTACCAGGTTCCGGAGCGCTTCGAGGGTGGGCAGATGCCCCTCCACATGCGTCTTCCGAAGCTGAAGGGCTTCAAGAACCCGTTCAAGACCGAGTACCAGGTCGTGAACCTCGACAAGCTGTCCGCGCTCTACCCCGAGGGTGGCGAGGTCACCGTCGAGGGTCTGGTGGCCAAGGGTGCCGTTCGCAAGAACGCGCTCGTCAAGGTCCTCGGCCAGGGCGAGATCTCCGTGGCGCTGCAGGTGACGGTCGACGCCGTCTCCGGCTCCGCCAAGGAGAAGATCACCGCCGCCGGCGGCACCGTCACCGAGCTCGTCTGACACCACTCAGGCGATCGCTCGATGACATGAACGATCCCGACCGGGGATATCCCACAAAGGGGTATCCCCGGTTGGTCGTTCCACGGGGAGCTGTGCCGCCGGTAAGGTAGCCTGCACCGTTCGTTATTCGTATCCGTCGAACCTCAAGACCGTCACCCTTGACGCAGTTGCGCGGGGGTCGCAGGAGGCACCGTGCTCACCGCGTTCGCCCGGGCGTTCAAAACGCCCGACCTGCGCAAGAAGCTGCTCTTCACGCTGGGCATCATCGTGGTCTACCGGGTCGGTACCCACATTCCGATCCCTGGCGTCGACTACACGTCTGTTCAGCAGTGCGTAAAGGAAGCCTCTGGCAACCAGGGGCTCTTCGGCATGATCAACATGTTCAGCGGTGGCGCGCTGCTGCAGATCACGATCTTCGCTCTCGGCATCATGCCGTACATCACGGCGAGCATCATCCTGCAGCTGCTGACCGTGGTGATCCCGCGCCTGGAAGCCCTGAAGAAGGAGGGCCAGGCGGGTACCGCGAAGATCACGCAGTACACCCGTTACCTGACGGTGGCCCTCGCCATCCTGCAGGGCACCGGCCTGGTGGCCACCGCCCGCAGCGGCGCGCTCTTCGGCCAGTGCTCGGTCGGCAGCCAGATCGTGCCGGACCGCTCGATCTTCACCACCATCACGATGGTCATCTGCATGACGGCCGGCACGGCCGTCGTCATGTGGCTCGGTGAGCTCATCACCGACCGCGGCATCGGCAACGGCATGTCGATCCTGATGTTCATCTCGATCGCGGCGACCTTCCCGTCCGCGCTGTGGGCCATCAAGAAGCAGGGCAAGCTGGCCGACGGCTGGATCGAGTTCAGCACCGTCATCCTCGTCGGCCTGGTCATGGTCGGTCTGGTCGTCTTCGTCGAGCAGGCCCAGCGCCGTATCCCGGTGCAGTACGCGAAGCGCATGATCGGCCGCCGTTCCTACGGCGGTACGTCGACGTACATTCCGCTGAAGGTCAACCAGGCGGGTGTGATCCCCGTCATCTTCGCGTCGTCGCTGCTCTACATCCCGGCGCTGGTCGCGCAGTTCTCCGGCGGGAACTCCAGCTGGAAGGTCTGGATCAACGACAACCTGACCAAGGGCGACCACCCGATCTACCTGGTCAGCTACTTCTTGCTGATCGTTTTCTTCGCGTTCTTCTATGTGGCGATCTCCTTCAACCCCGAGGAAGTCGCCGACAACATGAAGAAGTATGGTGGCTTCATCCCGGGCATCCGGGCTGGCCGACCGACCGCTGAGTACCTGAGTTACGTGCTCAACCGGATCACCTGGCCGGGTTCGCTGTATCTGGGTCTGATCGCTCTCGTTCCAACGATGGCGTTGGTCGGGTTCGGGGCAACCGGTAACTTCCCCTTCGGCGGGACGAGCATCCTGATCATCGTGGGTGTGGGTCTCGAGACGGTGAAGCAGATCGAGAGCCAGCTCCAGCAGCGCAATTACGAAGGGTTCCTCCGCTGATGCGAATCGTCCTCGTCGGGCCGCCGGGAGCCGGCAAGGGAACGCAAGCCGTTCGCCTTGCCGAGAAACTGCGCATCCCGCACATCTCCACGGGCGACCTGTTCCGGGCCAACATCAGCCAGCAGACGGAGCTCGGGAAACTCGCGAAGTCCTACATGGACGCCGGCAATCTCGTCCCCGACGAGGTCACCATCGCGATGGCGAAGGACCGCATGGAGCAGCCGGACGCCCAGGGCGGCTTCCTGCTCGACGGTTTCCCGCGCAATGTCTCGCAGGCCGAGGCGCTGGACGAGCTGCTGAAGACCGAGGCCATCAAGCTGGACGCGGTACTCGACCTCGAAGTCCCCGAGGAGGAGGTCGTCAAGCGGATCGCCGGCCGCCGTATCTGCCGCAACGACTCCTCGCACGTCTTCCACGTGACGTACAGCCCGCCGAAGAAGGAAGGCGTCTGCGACGTCTGCGGCGGTGAGCTGTACCAGCGGGACGACGACTCCGAGGAGACGGTCCGCACCCGGCTCGAGGTCTACCACACGCAGACCGAGCCGATCATCGACTACTACAAGTCGCAGGGCCTGGTCGTCACGATCTCGTCCCTCGGCCCGGTGGACGAGGTCACGCAGCGGGCCCTGGAGGCCCTCAAGCGCGAGGACGACGGCAAGTAACCGTCAGCCAGTGACGGCCGTGGCACCCGAGAGGGCGTCACGGCCGTACTGTTGTGTTGGTAACCGGTTGACGCAGTGAGCAGCAGCGGAAGCAGACGGAGAGCGCAGGCCCCCATGGTGCAGATCAAGAGCCCCGAGCAGATCGCCAAGATGCGGGAGGCGGGGCTGGTCGTCGCCGCCATCCACGCGGCCACCCGTGAGGCGGCGGTGCCCGGAGCCAGCACCAAGGATCTGGACGAGGTCGCGCGCAAGGTGCTCGCCGAGCACAACGCCAAGCCCAACTTCCTCGGGTACGGCGGCTTCCCGGCGACAATCTGCACCTCCGTCAACGAGGTCGTCGTCCACGGCATCCCGTCCGAGGACGTGGTCCTCAAGGACGGCGACATCATCTCCATCGACTGCGGCGCGATCGTGGACGGCTGGCACGGGGACGCGGCCTACACCGCCTTCGTGGGCTCGGGCCACGCTCCCGAACTGATCGAACTCTCCCGGGTGACCGAGGAGTCGATGTGGGCCGGTATCGCGGCCATGAAGCAGGGCAGCCGGCTGGTCGACGTCTCCCGGGCGATCGAGACGTACATCCGCCGCCAGCCGAAGCCGGGCGGCGGCAAGTACGGGATCATCGAGGACTACGGCGGCCACGGCATCGGGACCGAGATGCACATGGACCCGCACCTGCTGAACTACGTCGACCGCCGCCGCGGCAAGGGGCCCAAGCTGGTCCCGGGCTTCTGCCTCGCCATCGAGCCGATGGTCTCCCTGGGCACCCCGAAGACCGAGGTCCTCTCCGACGACTGGACGGTCATCACCACGGACGGCACCTGGTCCTCGCACTGGGAGCACTCGGTCGCCCTGACCGAGCAGGGCCCCCTGGTCCTCACGTCCCCGGACGGCGGCAAGGCCAAGCTGGCGGAACACGGGGTCACGGCGGCGCCCGACCCGCTGGGCTGAGCCGGCCCGAGCCCGCCCCGCCCGCCGTGCATACCATGCCGACGGGTGGGGCATCGTCATGAGAAGGCCGTGGACCCACAGTGAATTCGTCTTTCGGGATGCGCTGACGTAGACTGACTCGTCGGCTCTCGTGCATCCGCATGTCCGCATGCGCCCGCAGGGGCACAGCGGGAGAGTCGATCAAGGTAGTCGATTCGAAGGGCGAAGCGTGGCCAAGAAGCAAGGTGCCATCGAGATCGAGGGCACTGTCGTCGAGTCTCTTCCGAACGCCATGTTCAAGGTCGAGCTCCAGAACGGCCACCAGGTCCTGGCACACATCAGCGGCAAGATGCGTATGCACTACATCCGCATCCTCCCTGACGACCGGGTCGTGGTGGAGCTGTCTCCGTACGACCTGACGCGTGGCCGGATCGTCTACCGCTACAAGTAGATCCCTCTGACTCGGAGAACCTCGATCCCATGAAGGTCAAGCCGAGCGTCAAGAAGATCTGCGACAAGTGCAGGGTGATCCGCCGTCACGGCCGGGTCATGGTCATCTGCGAGAACCCGCGCCACAAGCAGCGCCAGGGCTGACGTAACGACCTCCCTCTGCGGTTTCGCAGGGCTTCGCGCGACGCGAGCTGAATATGTTCATACGCAGGATCCAGACGGGCGGCAGCCCGGCTGACACCCCCGGTTCGGAGGCCGGGGACCCGGTTCGTACCTGATACGGCGGCCGGGAACCGATCCTGTGGAAGACCTCCGAAGACCACCAGGAGCCATTGAATGGCACGCGTTTCCGGTGTTGACATCCCGCGCGAAAAGCGCGTGGAGGTCGCCCTCACCTACGTGTTCGGCATCGGCCGGACGCTCTCTCAGCAGACGCTGGCAGAGACGGGCATCGACCCGAACACCCGTGTTCGTGACCTGAGCGAAGAGCAGCTCGTCGCGATCCGCGAGTACGTGGACAACAACATCAAGACCGAGGGTGACCTCCGTCGCGAGATCCAGGCCGACATCCGCCGCAAGGTCGAGATCGGCTGCTACCAGGGTCTCCGTCACCGTCGTGGTCTGCCCGTCCGCGGTCAGCGCACCAGCACCAACGCCCGCACCCGCAAGGGCCCGCGTCGCGCCATCGCCGGCAAGAAGAAGCCGGGCAAGAAGTAGTCCTCGCAGCGGTCCCACCAGCTGCCGTAGGACCGACCACCTCCCGTAGGAGATTTCTACATGCCCCCCAAGGGTCGTCAGGGCGCTGCCAAGAAGGTGCGCCGCAAGGAAAAGAAGAACGTCGCTCACGGCCACGCGCACATCAAGAGCACGTTCAACAACACGATCGTCTCCATCACGGACCCGTCCGGCAACGTGATCTCCTGGGCCTCCGCCGGCCACGTCGGCTTCAAGGGCTCCCGGAAGTCCACGCCGTTCGCCGCGCAGATGGCCGCCGAGTCGGCTGCCCGCCGCGCCCAGGAGCACGGCATGCGCAAGGTCGACGTGTTCGTCAAGGGCCCGGGTTCCGGTCGTGAGACCGCCATCCGCTCCCTGCAGGCCACGGGCCTCGAGGTCGGCTCCATCCAGGACGTCACCCCGACCCCGCACAACGGCTGCCGTCCGCCGAAGCGTCGTCGCGTCTGACGCGGTCGCTTTTCGGGCTTTCGGGCGGTATGGCTCTCGTACGAGGCCGTACCGCCCGTACCCTTGCAGTACCCGCGTCTTTCATGGGCGCGGTTTCCGTCGGGCGTCAAATAGCGGGCGTCCACGAAAGAAGGATCTGATCCACACATGCTGATCGCTCAGCGTCCCTCGTTGACCGAAGAGGTCGTCGACGAGTTCCGCTCCCGGTTCGTGATCGAGCCGCTGGAGCCGGGCTTCGGCTACACCCTCGGCAACTCGCTCCGCCGCACCCTCCTGTCGTCGATCCCCGGTGCCGCTGTCACCAGCATCCGCATCGACGGCGTCCTGCACGAGTTCACCACCGTGCCGGGCGTCAAGGAGGACGTCACCGACCTGATCCTCAACATCAAGCAGCTGGTCGTCTCCTCGGAGCACGACGAGCCGGTCGTGATGTACCTGCGCAAGCAGGGCCCGGGTCTGGTCACCGCCGCCGACATCGCGCCCCCGGCCGGTGTCGAGGTGCACAACCCCGACCTGGTCCTCGCCACGCTCAACGGCAAGGGCAAGCTGGAGATGGAGCTCACGGTCGAGCGTGGCCGCGGTTACGTCTCCGCCGTGCAGAACAAGCAGGTGGGCCAGGAGATCGGCCGCATCCCGGTCGACTCCATCTACAGCCCGGTGCTGAAGGTCACGTACAAGGTCGAGGCCACGCGTGTCGAGCAGCGCACCGACTTCGACAAGCTGATCGTCGACGTCGAGACCAAGCAGGCGATGCGTCCCCGTGACGCCATGGCCTCCGCCGGTAAGACCCTGGTCGAGCTGTTCGGTCTCGCCCGCGAGCTGAACATCGACGCCGAGGGCATCGACATGGGCCCGTCCCCGACGGACGCGGCGCTGGCGGCCGACCTCGCGCTTCCGATCGAGGAGCTCGAGCTGACCGTCCGCTCCTACAACTGCCTCAAGCGCGAGGGCATCCACTCCGTGGGTGAGCTCGTGGCGCGTTCCGAGGCCGACCTCCTGGACATCCGCAACTTCGGTGCGAAGTCCATCGACGAGGTCAAGGCGAAGCTGGCCGGCATGGGCCTGGCCCTGAAGGACAGCCCGCCCGGATTCGACCCCACGGCCGCTGCCGACGCCTTCGGCGCCGACGACGACGCGGACGCGGGTTTCGTGGAGACCGAGCAGTACTGAGCAGTACCCAGCAGTACCTGATCGGTTGATGCCGGTGAGCGTCCGCTCATCGGGTTCCTGACCCCGGTACCTGACACGGCCGGGGCAGACACACAGGAGAAGAACAATGCCGAAGCCCACCAAGGGTGCCCGTCTGGGCGGCAGCGCCGCGCACGAGAAGCTGCTCCTCGCGAACCTCGCGAAGTCGCTCTTCGAGCACGGCCGTATCACCACCACCGAGGCGAAGGCCCGCCGCCTGCGCCCGTACGCCGAGCGTCTGGTCACCAAGGCGAAGAAGGGCGACCTTCACAACCGCCGCCAGGTGCTGCAGGTCATCACGGACAAGAGCGTCGTCCACACGCTCTTCACCGAGATCGGCCCGCGCTACGAGAACCGTCCGGGTGGCTACACCCGCATCACCAAGATCGGTAACCGCCGTGGCGACAACGCGCCCATGGCTGTCATCGAGCTGGTCGAGGCGCTGACGGTTGCGCAGCAGGCCACGGGTGAGGCGGAGGCCGCGACGAAGCGTGCCGCGAAGGACGCGGAGGCCGCTGCCGCTCCGGTTGCCGAGGAGACCAAGGTCGATGTGACCAAGGACGCCGAGGTTGAGGACGCCGCGGAGGAGTCCAAGGACGCGTAAGCGTCTGCGGGGTGCTGTTCGGCTTGCGGCTGCGGGTTCGTGGTGGCTTGTCGCGCCCACGCGGCGGAGCCGCACATTCAGCACAGCCCCGCGCCCCTGAAAGACAGGGCGTTGCGGGCCCGTTCCTCTTGAGGAGCGGGCCCGCTTTCGTGTTCCTGAGAGGATCTCCGTGTGAGTGACGAAGTACAGCCCGGGTCCGTCCGTGTCCGTCTTGACCTGTCCTATGACGGGAGCGAGTTCTCCGGGTGGGCCAAGCAGGCCGGGGGGCGGCGGACCGTGCAGGGGGAGATCGAGGATGCTCTGCGGACCGTCACGCGGTCGGGGGACGTCTCGTACGAGCTGACCGTGGCCGGGCGGACGGACGCCGGGGTGCATGCGCGGGGGCAGGTGGCGCATGTGGATCTGCCGGAGGCGGTCTGGCGTGAGCATCACGAGAAGCTGCTGAAGCGGCTCGCCGGGCGGCTCCCGCGGGATGTGCGGGTGTGGGCGCTTCGGGAGGCGCCCCAGGGCTTCAACGCCCGTTTCTCGGCCGTCTGGCGGCGCTATGCGTACCGGGTGACGGACAACCCCGGGGGAGTGGACCCGCTGCTGCGCAACCATGTGCTGTGGCACGACTGGGCGCTCGACGTCGACGCCATGAACGAGGCGGCCCGGGGGCTGCTGGGGGAGCACGACTTCGCCGCCTACTGCAAGCGGCGGGAGGGGGCCACCACCATCCGTACGTTGCAGGAGCTGAGCCTGGAGCGGGGGGCGGACGGGATCATCACGGCCACCGTGCGGGCCGACGCCTTCTGCCACAACATGGTGCGCTCGCTGATCGGGGCCCTGCTGTTCGTGGGGGACGGGCACCGCGGGCCGGACTGGCCGGCCAAGGTGCTGGCCGCCGGCGTACGGGACTCGGCCGTGCACGTCGTACGGCCGCACGGGCTGACGCTGGAGGAAGTCGGCTATCCGGCGGACGAGTTGCTGGCCGCGCGCAACAAGGAGGCGCGCAACAAGCGGTCGTTGCCGGGGTGCGGCGGGTGTTGAGAGGGAGCACGGCCCCCGGCGGGTGGCCGGGGGCGGTGCTCGTGCTCACTGCTTGACGGTGAAGTACTGCCAGGCGCCCCAGGTGTCGAGGTTGGTGTTGTCCCGGCTGCTGTGCACGTACTGCGCGGCCACCCGGTACCTGTTGTTCAGCCCGTTGGTGAGGGACATTTTCTGGCGGCCGGTGCTGCTGGAGCTGAGGGCCGCGCAGGACGAGGTGCTCTGCGTGTGCCAGGCACCGCTGTAGTACCGCTGCACCCGGAACTTGACGCACTGGCCGGCCTTGTTGGGCGCGACGGTGACGTCCAACTGCTCGTTGGCGGTGTGGTGGTACACCCGGTAGAGGGTGCTGCCGTAGTGCGTGCTCGTGTAGTAGCCGGAGAGCGTCTCCGAGACCCGTACCTGGGTCTGCGCGGTTCGGGCGACGGTCTTCGGGGCGTATCGGTAGTCACCGGCGAACACCGCGCTGAACGTGGTGTTGCGGGTGAGCTTGTAGGACCCGGCCAGGTTGCCGTTGCTGTCCACCGTTCCCGACTTCACCAGGACCGACGTGCCGCCGAACGGCTGGGCGTAGATCGCCACCGTCCGCTTGTTGTACGTCATACCGAGGTGAGCGGTGATCTTCGCGGTCTGGCCGTACGCGTACGTCGCGTGGTCGGTCGCGATGGTCAGGGACGTCGCGGTCCGGGAGACCTGGACGGTGGCGCTGGTGCTGCTTGCCAGGTGCGAGACGTCGCCGCCGTAGGTCACCTTGTAGGTGTTGGCGCCACCGATCTGCGGGGTGTCCGAGAAGGAGAACGAACCGTCCGCGGCGACCTTGGCGTCGGCGAGTGCGGTGCCGGAGGTGTGGCCGAGGTCGCTTTTGGTCACCTTGACGACCCCGCCGGTGGCGAAGGGCGCGCCGGAGACCGTGCCGGACACGGTCAGCTTCTGCGCGCGGGTGGACGTGGCCGGGGCCGTCAGACCGACGGTGGTGGCCAGCTTCGACGCCTGGACGAGGCTCGTCGTGCTCGCCGGGTCGTGGGTCGTGTCCCCGGCGTAGCTCGCGGCGTAGGTGTAGGTGCCTTCGGCCGGCGGGGTGTCGGTGAAGGTGAGGGAGCCGTCCGCCTTCGTCGTCACGTCGGGGAGCGCCGTCCCGTTCCGGGTGATGTGTACCGGCTGACCTGCGGGGAGCGCCGCGGTCGAGGTCAGGGTGCCGGTGACGGTCAGCGGTCGGCCGGGGACGGCCGCGCTCGGGGCGGTGAGATGGAGCGAGGTGGCAGCTGCCGGCCCCTGGGCGATGACCGGACCGCTCACCGTCTGCACGTCGGCACTGGCGGCCGTGGCGCCGGAGAAGGCGAGGAGCGCGGTGGACGTCAACGTCGGCGTCGTGTCCGACACCTGTGTCCCGTCGACCCAGACGTACAGATGACCGGCGGCCACCTGGACGTCGACCTGGTGCGTGCCCTGGCGCAGTGAGGTGCTGAGGCGGACCAGCGACTGGTAGTCGATCGTCGAGGAGCCGGCCGAACTGCGGCCGACGCCGACGAAGTTCTGGGCCTTGAGCGTGTCGTTCCAGGCGGTGGCGAGCGCGACCACCGTACCCGGTCGTCCCGCGACGCCGAGGCCGTCGCCGGCGCCGCCGAGCGCCGAGGCGGAGTTCTGGACCGGGTCCAGCAGAGCGAGCGTCATGCCCTTCCCGCCGGTGCCGGGACCGAACTTCGTGGTGAAGGTGGCCCGCAGCCCGTCGGTGCGCAACGGCTTGGTGTACACCGCCGTGCCCGCCAGGTTGCTCGTCGCCGGGGTCAGCTGGACACCGCCGCCGTCGGCCTGCACCGCCGAGCCGTTGGTCTGCCACTGCCCGTCGGCGGTCGAGGTGGTCGTCGCCGTGCCGGTACCGGTGCCCTTGATCTGCACGTACATGGCGCCCTGGCCGTTGCCGTTGGCGTCGGTGCCGGTGCCGGTGACCTCGTAGGAGGCGCTCAGATCCGCGGCCGACCGCGGAGTGAACGTCACGCTCTGCACCGCGGTCTGCTCAGGACCGATGACCAGGCCCTCCGAGAGCTGCACCGGGCTGTTGAAGTCGCCCGTCGGCGCCTTGGCCTTGGTCACCGTCACCGGGATGTTGCCGGTGTTGGTGATGGTGAACGACAGCGACTTCGAGCTGCCGATCGGGACCTTGCCGAAGTCCAGCGAACTCGTGGAGAACTCGAGGTGTCCCTGTCCCGTGATGGCCGTCCCGCTGACCGGCACGCTCAGCGTGTGCGGGGTGCCGCCGCTGCTGCTGCTGACCACGAGCGCGTCGCTGTCGTTCTGCTCGCCGACCGGCGTATAGGTGACCGAGAGCACGAAGGACCCACCGGCCGGTACGACCGTCCCCGCGCTCGGCAGTCCGGAGGTGGAGAAGGCGCCGCCGGGGGAGTCGACCGCGTTGATGGTCTCCGGTTCGGTGCCGGTGTTGGTCACCTGGAGGTTCAGCGTCGAGGTGCTGCCGGTGGGCACGTCCCCGAAGTCCAGGGCGGCGGGTGCCGCTCCCAGGCCGGGCCTGGTGCCGACGCCGTGGAGCGCGAAGACCAGCTTCTGGCCGTCCGAGAGGTTCGCGGTCAGCGTGCCATTGATGCCGCCGGTGGTGGTGGGGGCGAAGCTGATCGGCACGTCCAGGGTGGCGTTGGCCGCCAGTGCCGTGGGCTGCGCGGGGGTCGGGACGACGGACGGGTCCACCGAGAACCCGCTGGAGGCGGTGAGTCCGGTGACGCTGACGTCCTGCGTGGCCGTCAGCGTCATCCGGGCCGAACCGGCGGCCCCCACACCGACCTGGCCGAAGTCCAGCGAGGCCGCGGTCAGGGCGGTTCTGGCCGGGCTGCCGAAGCCGTAGAGCACACCGTCCCGGGTGCCGACGTACACCTTGCCGCGATCGGCGGTCGGTGTGCTGAACTTCGTCGCGGTGCCGATCGGCGCGGACCACAGCAGCTGGAGCAGGCCGTTGCCGTCGGGGGTGGGGCTGTAGGCGCGCAGGGTGCCGTTGGCACCGGAGGCGTTGCTCGCGGACGTCATCCACACCAGGGCGCTGGAGTCGTCCGTGCCGTTGGACGTGACCAGGGGGGAGCCGCTGGTGTAGCCGAAGGTGTCCTGGCTCTGGCCGGTGAGCGTGAGTGCGGGCGTACCGCCGTTGCGCACGCCGTACTTGAGGGCGCGCAGCGGACCCTGGTTGCCGACGACGTAGACGTAGCCGCCGTCGCCGCCCCAGAACGCAGGGTGGCCCCACATGCCCTGGTAGGGGCCGGAGACGCTGACCGCGGCGTCACCGCCCTGGGGGCCCTGGCCCATGCCGCCGAGGTTGTCGCGGTCGAGCAGGAACACCCGTCCGTCCTTGCCCTGCTGGACGAGCAGGTGCGGGTGCTCGCTGGTGCCGAAGCCGTCCGGCAGCGCCATCGGGGCGCCCGAGGAGATGTCCTGGTCGTTGAGGTCCAGGGTGGCGGCGTTGCTCGGGCTGAAGAAGTCGGCCGTGCTGAGGCTGTTGTCCGCGCCTACTTGGAGGCGCACGACGGACTCGGCCAGGGTTCCCTGGACGGTCTTGCCCGGGCCGGGCGCCGGGCTGATGCCGTTGCCGGTGCTGAAGAAGATCCGGCCGGACCCGTCCGAGACCAGACCTCCGCCCGCCTGCCAGATGCCGGCGCCGCCGGTGCCGACCCCGGTCGTGGTGGCCCACATCGAGGTGATGCTGTGCTTGGTGGTGCTCACCCCGACGACGTAGCCGCGGTAGGGCCAGGCGTCGCAGTGGGCACCGAAGCCCGCGTAGACGACGCCGTCCATCAGGAGCAGGCCGGGGCGCTGCTGCTGGTAGTAGGCGTCGAAGGGGGTGCTCGGGTCGTTGACGGGGCTTCCGGCGATGGTGACGGGCCACCCCGGGCGCTCGGCGCCGGAGGCCGGGTCCACCGCGTGCATCAGCCAGGTCGGGTGGCGGTGCGTGGAGGTGCCGTCGTCGACCTTGGTGGTGAAGTAGAGGGCGTTGGTGGACGGGTCGTAGACGGGGGTCGCGGTCGCCCCGATGTTGGGCACCAGGTCACCGCAGCCGATCGCCGAGGCAGGCCAGGACGCTCCGTAGTTCTTGCTCCACCTGATCGCGCCGGTGGTGCGGTCGAGGCCGTACAGGGTGTTGCTCTCGGTGACCGCGATCACCTGGTCGCCCAGGACCAGCGGCTGCGCGTAGATCTGACCGTCGAGCTGGGTGGCGAAGAGCCGGCCGAAGGCGGAGGACTGGACGACCGCCGGGGAGAGCGAGGATTCGTCCTGGTCCCAGTTGGTGCGCAGGTTGTCGACACCCTGCGTGTTCTGGTCTGCCTGGGCCGACGAAGCCACCAGGCTGATCATCGTGCCGATCAGCGCGGCGATGGCCGCGGCCACGACGGACAACAACCACGTACGCCGCCGGTTGCGATGACGGCCACCGCGTGCGGGCATGGAAAACCCGGGCAAATCGGGACCCCCCTCGGGTTCGCACCCGGAGCGGTCACGGGCACGGCACAAACGTGAAGACTAAGTGGTTGTTCCTATCATCAGTTGAGGTTTTTGGGCACTATGGGGCGCGTTTCGCTTCGGCATCGTCAGCGGGAACGGCGCGTTCTCAGCCCGTGCCGACGAGCGTGCCCTTCACGAACTTCGTGTTGCCGGAGCCGCTCTGCCACGGGGACGTGACGCCCTGAAGGTGGCCCGAGTTCACCACGACGTAGGCCGAGTTGTCGGCGCGCACGCCGTACTGGGGGCTCACGGCTCCCGTTCCGTCGTCGTCCTTGCCCGTGAGGACGACCAGGCCGTCGGCGACGACCTTGCACTGCGAGCTCGCGACCCCCAGCCCGGCGTATCCGCCGCCACCGCTGCCGTTGTTCTTGCCGTCCCGGGTGAGATTCGTGGCCGACAGCATGAGGACCCCGGTGGTGTCCGTCGCGTGGACGTACATGCCGTTCCAGCCGTTCCGGTCGGTGGAACACGCGACCATCTTGATCACGCCGGGCACGGACTCGATGTCGAATCCGTGCAGCTTCGACCACTCCGCCCGGCAGCTGGTGAAGGAGGAGTTGCCCGCGCCCGACATCCACCAGCCGCAGCCGCCGACCCCCAGGACGTACACGTCGTGGAAGACGGAGTCGGTGGAGTTGTTCAGCACGATGCCGTGCGAGCCGGTCCACAGGACGGAGACGCGGTCGTAGTGCAGGCAGAACGGCGCCTGGGGGCCGCCCGTGGCGTCGAAGTTGTACCAGGTGTTGATCCCGATGCCGGTGACCGCACGGACGTGGACGTCGCGCAGTTGCAGATGCTGGATCTGCCCCGTGGCACGGATGCCGTCGATCTCCGCTCCACCGCGCGGCAGGTCGGAGCCGTCGATGGACAGCGAGAAGACGCGCTGCGCGTTGGCCTGGATCGAGTAGCCCCCCAGCTGCTGGTCCAGGATCTCGACGACGGCGTGCCCCGTGAACGAGGGCAGGGGGCGCAGGCCGGCCACCGGGTTCTGGGCGCCCGGCTGGGACTCACCGCCGGCGTGCGAACCCTGGAGGGTCACATACGGGCCGATGCGCAGCGGAGCGCTCGTGCGGTACACCCCTGCGGGGAGCACGGTGACATTGCCCGGCCGGCAGGCGTCCAGTGCCGCCTGGATCGCCGCGGTGTCGTCGGTGGTGCCGTCGCCCTTGGCGCCGTGGTCCTTCACGTTCACCCATCCCGCGTCCGCCGCCACGGCGGTGGCGTCACCCGCGGAGACCGCCGCGGTGGACACGGCGACGCCGCCCACCGCGAGGGCCGATCTGAGGACGGAGCGTCGTGAGTTCGAACTGGTCATGTGGTGCCCCCTGGATGGTCGGAGATCGTCGATCAGCACCTCCCATCAGAGGGCAGAACGTTTTGCCCGGGGCACTGGATGTGAAACCTGTTAGCTATCCCTCATTTCGCAGAAGATAACGGACATAGAGTCATCTACTTCCCGTACGTGTCCAACCAACTCTTACGCCCTTCACATAACTCGGATAATCTTTCGCAACTCGGCCGTAGGTTCGACAGGGGTGGCCGAAAACGGTGGGGGTCGACGGGCCGGTAGGGGCCCATGGGTGGTTTTTTCATGAGTTCAGTTGGCCCGGTACGGGCCGGGGGGCGTCGTGCCGCGCGTCAGAGCAGTGGGCGAAGGAAAGCCGGGCGAGCAGTCGAAGCTCCGTTGGGGCTGCTGCCGTTGCCGCCCACGGACAAGGAGAAGTACTCCTACGCCCGAAGGAACCTGTGGATCCTGACGATCTGCTCGTTGATCAGCTTCTGTTGCCTGGTGGTGAGCCAGTTCAAGCTGGCCCAGTCCACGCCGGTCCTGTGGATCTACACGCCGCTGCTGGTCTTCACGGTGGTCTACTACCTGGTGTCCCTGCGGGTGAACGGTTTCACCAGAGACTTCGACATCGCCCACCACAAGCAGCTCGTGCACAACTGGCGACCCGAGGTCTACCCCACGGTGGACGTGTTCCTGCCGGTGTGCGGAGAGCCCATCGAGGTCCTGCACAACACCTGGCGGCACGTCCGGCAGATGGCCGACCACTATCCCGGTGTCTGCGTCCCGTTCGTCCTGGACGACGGCGCTGACCCGCAACTGAAGGCGATGGCCCGCGACTTCGGGTTCCGGTACGGCACTCGGGAGAACCGCGGCTGGTTCAAGAAGGCCGGCAACCTGCACTTCGGGTTCGGGCAGTCCGACGGTCAGTACATCCTGATCCTGGACGCCGACTTCACCCCACGCGCCGACCTGCTCGAAGAGCTGCTGCCGTACATGGAGTCCGACCCGTCCATCGGCATCGTCCAGTCCCCGCAGTACTTCCGCGTGCTTGACTCGCAGAACTGGATCGAGCGCGGCGCGGGCGCCGTGCAGGAGCTGTTCTACCGGTCGGTGCAGGTCTCCCGGCAGGGCAGCGACGGAGCGATCTGCGTCGGCTCCTGTGCCGTGTACCGGCGGGCCGCGCTGGAGACCAACGGCGGCACCACCCTGATCGAGCACTCCGAGGACGTGCACACCGGGTTCGACCTGCGCGGCCTCGGGTGGGACCTGCGCTATGTGCCCGTCGCCGTCTCCACGGGAGTGTGCCCGGACACCGCCGGCGCCTTCTTCAACCAGCAGTACCGCTGGTGCTCCGGCTCGATGAGTCTGCTCGGCAGCAGGAAGTTCTGGGAGCGCAAGATCAAGCTCTCCAGCCGCCTGTGCTACATGTCGGGGTTCTTCTACTACATCCACACGGCCCTGTTCACCTTCGCCGCACCGGTCATCCCGATCGTGCTGCTGGTGATGATGCCGGACAAGCTGAAGGTGGAGCATCTGCTCCTGGTGGTGCCCAGCATCGTCTACACCACGATCGTCTTCCCCATGTGGCACAAGGCGCCCTACCGCCTGGAGGCATGGGCCGCCCGCATGATGTACGGCTGGGCGCACGTCTTCGCCATCTGGGACATCCTGCGCAAGAACCGCATGGGCTGGCAGCCCACCCGCTCCTCCGGCGCCAAGAAGAACAAGACCCGCCGTTTCTGGATCGGCATGTGGGTCTGGAGCGGTGGCACCGCGCTGATCTGGGTCGTGGCGGCGGTCTACCGGACGTTCACGATGGACGCCCCGAACTTTGCCCTGGTTCTGTCCTCCGGAGTCTTCTACGCCCTCGTCGTGGGCCGCGTGCTGGTCCAGCCGCGGGAAAGGGCGGCAGCTTGATGCGCCTCCTCACTCGTACCCGTACCGCCCTGACGGCCGTCGTGCTGGCCGCACTGACCCTCAGCGGATGCTCGCTGCTAGGGGACGACGGGGGCAAGCCGTCGTCGGCCGGGCACGCCAAGACCGAAGCCGATCCGTCGGGGAGCGGGAACAACGACATCCCCTATGACGTCACACCGCTGCTGAAGCCGGCGAAGAAGTACTACGGTGCGGCTCTCCCGGGAGCGCCGAACTCCCTCAAGCCCGTCGAGGCGTACACCGGGATGACCGGCAAGCAGCCGAACCTCCTCGAGTACTACGCGGCCTGGGGTGACGGCTTCGATGCCAGTGGAGTGCGCGCGGCCTGGAAGGAAGGCGCCCTGACGCTGATGTCCTGGGAGCCCTTCGACACCACCCTCGCCGACATCGCGGCCGGCAAGTCGGACGCGTACCTCAAGAAGTACGCGACCGCGGTCCGCAAGCTGAACCTGCCCGTGGTGATCGACTTCGCCGACGAGTTCAACGGGCACTGGGAGAAGTGGGGTACGAAGTACGTCACCCCTCAGCAGTTCGTGGCGGCCTGGCGGCACATCCACGACACCTTCGCCGACGTCGGAGCCTCGAACGTGATCTGGGCCTGGGCGCCCAACATCATCAACCCGGTCAAGAACGTGAAGCTCAAGCCGTACTACCCGGGCGACGCCTATGTGGACTGGGTCGGCTTCGTCGGCTACTGGACGATCGACCAGGACAACGCCTTCAGCAGTGTCTTCGGACCGACCATCGACGAGGTCCGTACCTTCACCAAGAAGCCGATGCTCCTCCTGGAGACCGCGGCGATGGCGGGGGAGCGGCGACGGGCCGACATCCGCAACCTGTTCGCGGGTGTGGAGGCCGACGACAACATGCTCGGCTTCATCTGGTTCAACCAAAAGAAGCGTGCCGACTGGCGGTTGGAGGCGAGCCCGCTGGCACTCAAGGAGTTCAAGCGCCTCGCCGCTGACGACCGTTTCGGCTTCGACGTACGGAAGCCGTGATGACCTCCAAAAACGATCACTACTCGCCCCAGCCGCCCTACGATCCGTACGCCGAGGACGACGCCGGCGGCTGGTTCAACTCCAACGGTGTGCCCCCGAGGCAGTACCAGCAGCAGGAGTACGAAACCCGGCAGTCCGTGGACCAGCAGACGTACCAGCCGTACCAGCCCTACGCCGTCGGCATCCCGGAGCAGC
This sequence comes from Streptomyces sp. NPDC005799, assembly GCF_040630525.1. Lineage (NCBI taxonomy): Bacteria > Bacillati > Actinomycetota > Actinomycetes > Kitasatosporales > Streptomycetaceae > Streptomyces > Streptomyces sp. NPDC005799. The sequence goes on along the minus strand of NZ_JBEXXQ010000022.1, from coordinate 37,998 downwards.
CGCAGGCCGGTTATGACGACCAGCCGACGTACGCCCTGCGCACGGTCCAGTACCAGCAGGTCCCGGACGACGAGCCCGCGTACCACATCCCCGAGACGCCGGAGGCCGGCTGGGAGATGGAGGCGAGTCGGCGACGGTCCTGGGTCAGCCGGGCGGTGCTGCTGTGCATCCTGGTCGTCCAGGCGGCGCTGTCGCTGCGGCTTTCCAACACCGCGTTCCAGGACGAGGCGCTGTATCTGGCGGCCGGTCACTCCGAGCTTGCCAACCTGCTCCACGGCACCCCGCTGCCCCGCGACTACGCGGCGTACTTCTCCGGCTCGCCGCAGCTCTACCCGGTGCTCGCCGCGATCGTGGACTCGAAGTTCGGGCTCGCGGGGGCGCGGACGCTGAGCCTGTTCTTCATGCTCTGCACCACCGGACTGCTGTACTCCTTCTCACGGCGGCTGTTCAACGAACGGGCCGCGCTGGCGGGCGCGGCGCTCTTCGCGGTGATCCAGTCGACCGTGGTGATGGGCTACTTCGCCACCTACGACGCGTGCGCGGTGTTCCTGCTGGCCCTGACCACCTGGATCGTCGTGCGCACGGCCCGTGCCCCGGTGATCACGGTGCTGCTGGCCGCACCCGTCGCCGTCCTGGCGGTCGGCGTGAAGTATGCGTCCGCGCTGTACCTGCCGACCATCGTCGTGCTGGCGCTGCTCACCGGGTGGCCCTACAAGGGCCGTAAGGCATTCCTGCGGATGGTCCTGCTCGCCGCCGGTATCGGCGGTCTGCTGGTGGCGGGCATGTACACCACCAACCTGATGGACGGTGTGCGGCAGACCACGACCAACCGTGTGCACGGCACCGACACCACCGAGTTCCTGCTGACACAATCCGCCAAGTGGGGCGGGCTGATGTTCCTCGCGGCCGTCGGCGGCGCCGTCTCCTATGTCCGGCGCAGCCGCATGAACGAGTCTCCGCAGGCGCTCAGGCTCGGCGCCCCCGGCTGGCGGTGGCGGGCCCTGCTCGGCATCGTGCTGTGCGGAACGGCGCTGCTGGCACCGGCGTACCAGGTCCACCTCGGGACCGTGGTGTCGCTGTTCAAGCACGTCGGCTTCGGCCTTCTGTTCGCCGCGCCGATGGCCGGTGTGGGCGTGACCCGCCTGGTGGGGGCGCACTTCCGCTACCCGCAGCTCGGCATCATGCTCTGGACCGCGATGCTGTGCCTGGGCATCCAGCAGGCGGACTGGCGCTTCGACATCTGGCCGAATTCCAGCAAGATGATCAGCGCCATCCAGTCCCATGTGAACTCCAAGGGCACCTACCTGGCCTCGACGCCGGAGGTACCCGTCTACTACCTGCGCGAGAAGTCCACGCATCGGCAGTGGAACAGCCTCTTCGGCATGGAGTACAAGGACAAGAAGGGCAAGTACTACAGCGGCGACCAGGCCTACAAGGAGGCCGTCAAGGACGGCGACTTCGACCTGATCGTGCTCGACGGGCTCACCAACCCGAGGGTGGACCACATCGTCGCCGCCGCCGTGAAGGGCAACGCGCACTACCGCCTGCTGGCCGAGATCCCGTTCCGCAACGCGAACGGGACCAGCGAATACCGCATCTGGCTCAAGACCTCATGAACACCCTCTCCATCGCAGGAAACACCGTGCCCATGCGCCTCACAGTCATCGGCACCGGCTATCTCGGTGCCACCCACGCCGCCTGCATGGCGGAGCTGGGACACGAGGTGCTCGGGGTCGACGTGGACCCCGACAAGGTCGCCGCGCTGCAGGCGGGGCGGGTGCCGTTCCACGAGCCCGGGCTGCCGGAGCTGATCGCGAAGCACACCGCGAGCGGACGGCTGCGGTTCACCACCGACTACGCGGCGGCCGGGGCCTTCGGCGAGGTGCACTTCGTGTGCGTCGGCACTCCCCAGCGCTCGGGTTCCCAGGGCGCCGACCTGACCTACGTCGACGCGGCCTTCGCGGCCATCGCCCAGCACGCGGCCGAGGGGGCCCTGCTGGTCGGAAAGTCGACCGTGCCGGTGGGGACGGCGGAGCGGCTGGCGGCGCTGCACGAGGGTGCCGAGATCGCGTGGAACCCGGAGTTCCTGCGCGAGGGCTTCGCCGTCGAGGACACGTTGCGGCCGGACCGGCTGGTGTTCGGGGTACGGTCTTCGCGCGCGGAAGCGATCCTCCGTGCGGTGTACGCCCCCGTCCTCGCGGCGGGCACACCACTGGTCACGGCCGACTTCCCGACCGCTGAGCTGGTCAAGACGGCCGCCAATGCGTTCCTCGCCACCAAGATCTCCTTCATCAACGCGATGGCCGAGGTCTGCGAGGCCGCGGGCGGCGACGTCGGCGTCCTGGCCGAGGCGATCGGCCACGACGACCGGATCGGCCTGAAGTTCCTGCGCGCCGGCATCGGCTTCGGCGGCGGCTGTCTGCCCAAGGACATCCGGGCCTTCGCGCACCGCGCAGGGGAACTGGGGGTCTCGCTGGCCTTCCTGCGGGAGGTCGACGCGATCAACATGCGCCGCCGCGACAAGGTTGTCGACGTGGCGCGCGAGCTGTGCGGGGGTTCGGTCCTGGGGGCCCGGATCGCCGTGCTCGGAGCGGCCTTCAAGCCCGACTCCGACGACATCCGCGACTCGCCCGCGCTGAATGTGGCCGCCCGGCTGCGTCTCGACGGCGGCGACGTCACGGTCTACGACCCCGAGGCGCTGGACAACGCCCGCAAGGCGTTCCCGCTCCTCGGTTACGCGGTCTCGGCCGAAGAGGCCCTGCGGGGAGCCGACCTCGTGCTGCATCTGACCGAGTGGCCGCAGTTCCGGGAGATCGACCCGGAGCATGCCGCCGGGCTCGTGTCCCGTCCGCTGATCGTGGACGGCCGGGGGGTGCTCGACGCGGACCGCTGGACCGCGGCGGGCTGGTACTTCCGGGCGCTGGGCAGACCCGCGCCCGCTGGGGAGAGGTCCCTTCGGGGCTTCTAGGGAGGGAAGAGAACGGACATGACGAGCCTCGACAGACACCCGGGCGCCCGGGTCACCGTCGTGATGCCCACCTACAACGAGGCCGCGAACCTGCCGCGGATGGCCGAGCTGGTGCTCGGTCTGGGGATCGACGGGCTGCATCTGAAGATCGTCGACGACAACAGCCCCGACGGCACCGGCCGGATCGCCGAGGAGCTTGCGGAGAAGTACAACTGGGACGGCTACCGCATGAGCGTGCTGCACCGGACCGAGAAGGACGGGCTCGGGCGGGCCTACGTGGCGGGCATGAGCGCCGCGCTCGACGAGGGCGCCGAGTACGTCGTGCAGATGGACGCCGACGGCAGCCACCCCGTGGAAGCGGTCCCACGGATGCTCGGTACGGCCATCGCGTCCGGCGTGGGCCTGGTCGTCGGCAGCCGGTACGTCGAGGGCGGCTCGCTGGACGAGGAGTGGGGCAAGCACCGCGTCCTGCTGTCCCGGTTCGCCAACCGCTACGCCCGGACCGTGCTCGGCACCAAGATCCGGGACATCACCGCCGGCTTCAACCTCTGGTCGGCCGCGACGCTGCGCGACATCGACCTCGCGACCCTGGACAGCGCCGGATACAGCTTCCAGGTCGAGCTGAAGTTCAAGGCCGTCCGGGCCGGGCACAGCGCCGTGGAGATCCCGATCCGCTTCGAGGAGCGCACCGAGGGCGTGTCCAAGATGAACCTGTCGACGCAGATCGAGTCGGCCGTGATGCCGGTGCGGCTGCGGCTGCGCAACCGGCGGGGCTGAGTGCCACCGTGAGCGGACGGCATGCGCTTCCGTCGCGGACGGGGAAGCTGTACGGCGAGATCGCGAAGTTCGGCCTGGTGGGAGCCTCGGGGTTCGTGGTGAACCTCGCGGTCTTCAACGCCATCAGGACCTTCACGCAGTGGCAGACGGTCCGGGCGAGCGTCGTGGCGACCGCCGTCGCGATCCTCACCAACTATCTCGGCCTGCGGTACTTCACGTACCGCGAGCGGACCCAGGAGGACCGCGGCAGCAAGCGGAGGGAGATGTCTCTCTTCCTCTTCTTCAGCGCGGTCGGCCTGGTCATCGAGAACGGGGTCCTCTACGCGGCCACCTACGGGCTGGGCTTCGACGGCACGATCGCCAACAACGTCAGCAAGTTCGTCGGCATCGGCATCGCGACCCTGTTCCGCTTCTGGTCCTACCGGACGTGGGTCTTCCGGACGGCCGCCCCGCCGGCCGACGACCCGGTGCCGTCCTACCCGGAGCCGGTGCTGAGCGGGGCCTGGGAGCGGAGCTGACCGGACCGGCGCGCCTCGACGGCGGGCCGGTCAGCCGTTCGCGGCGGCCGAGGCCTGTGCCTCGCCCCGGCGGTTGATCTGGCGGAACGTGAACAGCTGCAGGTCGTTGCCGGCGGCGAAGACGTTGGTGGAGTTCTTCGTCACGTCCTTGCCGTTGGTGAAGCCGACGGTCGTGAAGTAGGCGTAGCGGCCGTAGGAGTTGGCCGTGGTCAGGCAGGTGGCGGCGTTGCAGAAGTCCTTCACGCCCTTGCCGGGAAGGGACGTGACGAAGCCCTTCTTGTCCGACTGGGTCCTGGCCTTGGCCGCCTGGGCCTGGGTGTCGAAGACGGCCACGCCGACCGTCACCGCGACGCCGTCCTTGCTGTAGGTGACGCGCAGCAGACGGGTGCAGTCGTTGCCGGTGAGGATGGCCGGGAGGGTGCCCTTGGCGGCCGACGCGCAGTTCTTGGTGTCGGCTGTGGCGCCCTTCTTGTAGACCGCCGAGCCCATGGTCAGCTGTGAGCCCGGGAAGAGGGTCTCCACGCTGAGCGGGGCCGTGTCCTTGGCCTTGCTGGAGATGAACTCCTTCGGGTCCAGCGGGGGCGGCGCGCTGGTCGGCGCGAAGGACGGGGCCGAGGCGCTGCTGCTGGGGATCGAGGCGCTCGCGGGCAGGTTGGACGGGCTCCCGGAGGCCTTGTTGTCGCCGTTGGCCGACACGACGGCCATGGCGACGGCGGTGCCTATCGCGATGGTGGCCACCGCGGCGCCGCCTATGAACAGCAGCCGGCGCCTTCTGTTGCGGGTCTCGGACGCCTCGGCGAGCGCCGCCCAGTCCGGCGTCCGGCTGTCGCCGCCGCTGTTCCACGGCTGCTGGGATTGCGGTTTCCAGGGATCCCACTGGGACTGAGGTCCCCCCTGCTGCCCAAAGCTCATGGGGCGCATCTTAGTGGGGGTGCGCGTGGTGCCGGTGGGCCTGTGGACAACGGGCTCGTTTTGACCCGCCCGGATGACCCCGGTATTCTGCTTCTTCGTTGTGTATTGGCTCGCTCGTACTCACGAGAGGCCCTTCACACAGGTTCCCTGGAGCAGTTACCAGTGGGCGGCATACGGGCAGTGGCCCGGCATATTTGTCGTCCCCAGCTGCACGATCGCTTCAGTGATGCCATTTACAGCACCCATCCACTGAAGAAGAAGGCTGCGAAGTGCGTACGTACAGCCCCAAGCCCGGCGATGTGACTCGCCAGTGGCACGTCATCGACGCTCAGGACGTTGTCCTGGGCCGTCTCGCCACGACCGCCGCGTCCCTCCTCCGGGGCAAGCACAAGCCGATCTACGCCCCTCACGTCGACACCGGTGACTTCGTCATCATCATCAACGCCGACAAGGTGCACCTGTCCGGCAACAAGCGGACCCAGAAGATGGCGTACCGCCACTCCGGCTACCCGGGTGGTCTGCGCTCCGTCCGTTACGACGAGCTGCTGGACAAGAACCCCGAGAAGGCCATCGAGAAGGCCGTCAAGGGCATGCTCCCCAAGAACTCCCTGGGCCGTCAGATGCTCTCGAAGCTGAAGGTCTACAAGGGTGACCAGCACCCGCACGGCGCGCAGCAGCCGCAGCCGTTCGAGATCACCCAGGTCGCGCAGTAAGTCCGGCCACCCCTAAGACTGAAGAGAATCTGAGGAGAATCGTGGCCGAGACCACTGCCGAGCAGCCGCTCGAAGAGCTTGACATCGACAGCTACACCACGGAGTCGGACGTCCCCGTCGAGGGCGAGTACACCTCCGAGTCCCTCGCGTCCCGCTTCGGCGACCCCCAGCCGGCCGCCGGCCTGGGCCGCCGCAAGAACGCCATCGCCCGCGTCCGGATCGTCCCGGGCACCGGCAAGTGGAAGATCAACGGTCGCACCCTCGAGGACTACTTCCCGAACAAGGTGCACCAGCAGGAAGTCAACGAGCCGTTCAAGGTGCTCGAGCTCGAGGGCCGCTACGACGTCATCGCCCGCATCGCCGGTGGCGGTGTCTCCGGTCAGGCCGGTGCGCTCCGTCTCGGTGTCGCCCGCGCGCTGAACGAGGCCGACGTCGACAACAACCGCGGCCCGCTCAAGAAGGCCGGCTTCCTCCGTCGCGACGACCGTGCGGTCGAGCGCAAGAAGGCCGGTCTGAAGAAGGCCCGCAAGGCCCCGCAGTACAGCAAGCGCTAAGCTTCGCTGCCTGCTCTTCCGCGAACGCCCCGGCGGCACGCCACAGTGCTGTCGGGGCGTTCGTTTATCACCGTCGGGGGCGTATAACGGCACAAGACGCTCAACGGCTTGTGTGATCGGATGCCGCTATCCGATGGGTGTACGCCGCCCGTAACTGACGTTTCCTCAGGAGGACAAGTGGGACGACTCTTCGGCACGGACGGCGTACGGGGCGTCGCCAACGCGGACCTGACGGCCGAGATGGCGCTCGGTCTGTCGGTCGCGGCGGCGCACGTGCTGGCCGAGGCGGGAACGTTCGAGGGCCACCGGCCAACGGCGGTCGTCGGACGGGACCCCCGTGCGTCAGGGGAGTTCCTGGAGGCCGCGGTCGTCGCGGGCCTCGCGAGCGCCGGCGTGGACGTGCTGCGCGTCGGTGTGCTGCCGACGCCCGCGGTGGCGTACCTCACCGGCGCGCTCGGCGCCGACCTGGGCGTCATGCTCTCCGCCAGCCACAACGCCATGCCCGACAACGGCGTCAAGTTCTTCGCCCGCGGCGGCCACAAGCTGGCCGACGAGCTGGAGGACCGGATCGAGGCGGTGTACGACTCCCATCGGCACGGTGAGCCCTGGGAGCGGCCCACCGGGGCGGGCGTCGGACGGGTGCGGGACTACGAGGAGGGCTTCGACAAGTACGTCGCCCATCTGATCGCCGTACTCCCGAACCGGCTGGACGGGCTGAAGATCGTCCTCGACGAGGCGCACGGCGCGGCGGCGTGGGTGTCGCCGGAGGCGTTCTCCCGGGCCGGGGCCGAGGTCGTCACGATCGGCGCCTCCCCGGACGGGCTCAACATCAACGACGGCTGCGGCTCGACCCACCTCGACAAGCTGAAGGCCGCGGTCGTCGAGCACGGGGCGGCGCTCGGTATCGCGCACGACGGTGACGCGGACCGGTGCCTGGCCGTGGATCACACCGGCGCGGAGGTCGACGGCGACCAGATCCTCGCCGTACTCGCGCTGGCCATGCGGGAGCGGTCCGTGCTGCGGGCCGACACCGTGGTGGCGACCGTGATGTCCAACCTCGGGTTCAAGCTGGCGCTGGAGCGGGAGGGGCTGACGCTCGTCCAGACCGCGGTCGGGGACCGGTATGTGCTGGAGGAGATGAAGCAGCACGGCTACGCGCTCGGCGGCGAGCAGTCCGGGCACGTGATCATCCTGGACCACGCGACGACCGGGGACGGCACGCTGACGGGGCTCATGCTGGCGGCGCGGGTCGCGGAGACGGGGCGGTCGCTGCGGGACCTCGCGGGTGTGATGGAGCGGCTGCCGCAGGTGTTGATCAACGTGCCGGACGTGGACAAGTCCCGGGTGAGGACGTCCGCGGAGCTGGCGGCGGCCGTTTCCGAGGCCGAGCGGGAACTCGGGTCCACCGGGCGGGTGTTGCTGAGGTCTTCCGGGACGGAGCCGTTGGTTCGGGTCATGGTCGAGGCGGCCGACATCGATCAGGCTCGGTCGGTGGCGGGGCGGCTGGCCGACGCGGTGAAGTCGGCGTTGGGGTAAGGGCGGGCGGGGCCGGGCCGGGTTCGGGCCGGCGGGAACTCTTGGTGGCGGGCTGTCCCTATGGGGCGCTGATGTTCCGGCGTTGAGAGGCCCACAACCACTTCTGGATCAAGAGGGTCACGGTGCCGGCCAGGACGATGCCCATGAGGTTCAGGAGCAGCTGTTCCGTCGATCCCCAGGCCTGTCGGTACTCGGTGTAGGCGAAGGCCACCGCCGCGTTGGCGGCGGCCGGGACCGTGGTGACCGAGATGGCCACACCCACCAGGAGGCCCGACTTCGCCGAGGTCAGCGAGAGGGTGCCGGCGATGCCTGCCAGGACCGCCACGACGAAGGAGAAGGCGTCGGGGCGGTAGATGAAGTTGGTGTTGGGGCGCTCGGCCTCCAGCCGCACCTTGGTGAACAGGTTGATGCCGTCCATGACGTAGGTGAAGCCGACGGTGATCAGCATGGCCGCCGCGAAGCCGACGAGCAGCGCGATCAGCGAGCGCAGGGCCAGACGCGGATGGCGTTGGACCACCGAGGTGCAGATGCCGGCGAGCGGACCGAACTCCGGGCCCACCGCCATCGCGCCCACGATCAAAATGGCGTTGTCGAGGACGACACCGCAGGCCGCGATCATGGTGGCGAGGGTGATGAAGGCGACGTAGGTGACGGAGAGCGTCGACTCCTCGTGGGTCGCGTCGGTCAGCTGCTCCCAGAGCACCGCGTCCGCGCCCTCGCCCGGGGCCTCCTCCGCCGCCTTGTCGGCCCGCTCGGACAGCGACAGGTCGATGTTCTCGACGGCGATGGAACCGGTCCGGTCCAGTCCCCATTCCCTCAGCGCGCCGATCAGTTCGTCGCCGGCCTCACGGGCGACATCGCACATCACCACGTCCCCGGCGGGGTTGCGGGCGGCGCCGGGCAGGACGACGAGATGAGCCGTCCCGACCGTCTTCTCGATCAGGCGGACCACGTCGTCGGTCCTGTCGGCCGGGGTGATCAGGCGCAGGTGCAGCATGGGCGCAGACTAACGGTCACAACTTGCGCAGGCTCAGGCGCTGGACCTTGTGGTCGGGGCCCTTGCGGACGATGAGGGTGGCGCGGCCGCGGGTGGGCGCGATGTTCTCGACCAGGTTGGGCTTGTTGATCGTGCGCCACAGGGTGCGGGCGTAGTCGAGGGCCTCCTCCTCGGAGACCTGGGTGTACTTCCTGAAGTACGAGTCCGGGTTCTGGAAGGCGGTCTGGCGCAGCTTCTTGAACCTGCTGAGGTACCAGCGCTCGATGTCCTCGCCGCTGGCGTCGACGTACACACTGAAGTCGAAGTAGTCGGCGAGACCGACGCGGGTGCGGCCGTCCTTGCCGGGAAGGGCGGGCTGCAGGACGTTGAGGCCCTCGACGATGAGGATGTCCGGGCGGCGGACCGTGAGCCGCTGGTCCGGCACGATGTCGTAGATCAGGTGGGAGTAGACGGGGGCGGTGACCTCGTCCTTGCCGGCCTTGATGTCGGCGACGAAACGGGTGAGGGCACGGCGGTCGTACGACTCCGGGAAGCCCTTGCGCGACATCAGGCCGCGGGCCTGGAGCTCCCGGGTGGGCAGCAGGAAGCCGTCGGTGGTCACGAGCTCGACGCGGGGGTGCTCGGGCCAGCGGGACAGGAGCGCCTGGAGAAGACGGGCGACGGTCGACTTCCCGACGGCCACCGATCCGGCGACGCCGATGACGAACGGGGTGCCCGACTGCGAGCCCTGTTCGCCCAGGAACGTGTTCAGGGCCCCTCTCAGCCCGTCCGTGGCGCCGACGTAGAGGTTGAGGAGCCGGGAGAGCGGGAGGTAGATGTCCCGCACCTCGTCGAGGTCGATGACGTCACCGAGACCGCGCAGCTTCTCGACCTCCTCGGCGGTCAGCGGCAACGGCGTCTTGTCCCGCAGCGCGCTCCACTCGGTTCGGGTGAGGTCGACGTAGGGAGTCGCCTCCGGCCTCTGCCGGTGGGCGCTCCGGGGCATCGAGGAGACCGGAGAGATCACAGTCCATTGTTAACGGAGTTTGAACGGGGTGGGGGGTGGGGTGCGTCACGCTCGTCCGCGCGGGTTCGTATGCCGTGGGAATTTCCGATTTCGGGCACGATCGCTGTCTTTTCGACGGTGAATCGGCCATAGGCTGCGGGCCATGTGCGGAATCGTGGGATACGTGGGGGCGCAGTCGGCGCTTGATGTCGTGATGGCCGGGCTGAAGCGGCTGGAGTACCGGGGGTACGACTCGGCGGGTGTCGCCGTGCTGGCGGACGGAGGGCTGGCGGCGGCGAAGAAGGCCGGGAAGCTGGTGAACCTGGAGAAGGAGCTGGTCGACCGGCCGTTGCCGACGGGTTCGACCGGCATCGGGCATACACGGTGGGCCACGCACGGCGGACCGACCGACGCGAACGCGCATCCGCATCTCGACAACGCGGGGCGGGTCGCGGTCGTCCACAACGGGATCATCGAGAACTTCGCCGTGCTGCGGGCGGAGTTGGCGGAGCGGGGGCACGAACTCGCCTCCGAGACCGACACCGAGGTCGTCGCGCACCTGCTCGCCGAGGAGTTCTCGTCCTGCGCGGATCTCGGCGAGGCCATGCGGCTGGTGTGCCGGCGGCTGGAGGGCGCGTTCACCCTCGTGGCGGTGCACGCGGACGAACCCGAGGTGGTCGTGGGCGCGCGGCGCAACTCCCCGCTGGTGGTGGGCGTCGGTGAGGGTGAGGCGTTCCTGGCCTCCGACGTCGCCGCGTTCATCGCCCACACGCGGTCGGCGATCGAGCTGGGCCAGGACCAGGTCGTCGAGCTGCGCCGCGACGGCGTGACGGTGACGGGCTTCGACGGCGCGCCCGCGGAGGTCCGCTCCTATCACGTGGACTGGGACGCCTCCGCCGCGGAAAAGGGGGGCTATGACTACTTCATGCTCAAGGAGATCGCCGAGCAGCCCAAGGCGGTCGCCGACACGCTGCTCGGCCGCATCGACGCCGGCGGTTCGCTGACCCTGGACGAGGTGCGGATCAGCGCCTCGGAGCTGCGTGAGGTCGACAAAGTCGTCATCGTCGCCTGCGGTACGGCCTTCCACGCCGGGCTGATCGCCAAGTACGCCATCGAGCACTGGACGCGCATCCCGTGCGAGGTGGAGCTGGCGAGCGAGTTCCGCTACCGGGACCCGATCCTGGGCGCGCGGTCGCTCGTGATCGCCATCTCGCAGTCCGGCGAGACGATGGACACGCTGATGGCCCTGCGGCACGCCCGCGAACAGGGCTCAAAGGTGCTGGCCATCTGCAACACCAACGGCTCGACGATCCCCCGCGAGTCGGACGCGGTGCTCTACACGCACGCCGGTCCGGAAGTGGCGGTCGCGTCGACGAAGGCGTTCCTGACGCAGCTGGTCGCCTGCTACCTGGTCGCCCTCTACCTGGGCCAGGTGCGCGGCACCAAGTGGGGCGACGAGATCGGCGCCGTGATCCGCGACCTCGCACGGATCTCGGTCGAGGTCGACCGCGTCCTGGAGACGATGGAGCCGGTACGGGCGCTGGCGCGATCCCTCGCCGAGAAGAACACGGTGCTCTTCCTCGGGCGGCACGTCGGCTACCCCGTGGCCCTGGAAGGCGCGCTGAAGCTGAAGGAACTCGCCTACATGCACGCCGAGGGCTTCGCGGCGGGCGAGCTCAAGCACGGGCCGATCGCGCTGATCGAGGAGGATCTGCCGGTCGTGGTCGTGGTCCCCTCGCCCAGGGGCCGGTCCGTCCTCCACGACAAGATCGTGTCCAATATCCAGGAGATCAGGGCGCGGGGTGCGCGGACCATCGTGATCGCGGAGGAGGGGGACGAGGCGGTGGTGCCGTACGCCGACCACCTGATCCGCATCCCGGCGACCCCGACCCTCCTCCAGCCGCTGGTCGCCACGGTCCCGTTGCAGGTGTTCGCCTGCGAACTGGCGACGGCCCGCGGCAACGAGGTGGACCAGCCGCGGAACCTGGCGAAGTCGGTGACGGTGGAGTGAGCGGGCGGCGGTAGAACTTCCGGGCGCGGAAAGGGGCGTACGGCCGCAAGGCATGCCGTACGCCCCTCTGTCATCCGGGCCCGATCAGACCCCGGTCAGGCCCCGGCCCGGTCAGATGGCGAAGCAGGTCTTCGGCACCCAGCCGTTCTTGGTGTCGCCGCCGTAGAGCCACTGGTTGCTCGTCTTGCCGCAGGCCGTGTACGAGCCGCCCTTGTAGGACTTCCCGTCGTTGCAGACGGCGCCCTTCGCGCCCTTGGCCCAGATGCCGACGGCCGTGGCACTGGTCTTCGGCGAGGTGCGGACGTTGACGGTCTCCTTGGGCTTGACGTTGACGAGCGCCTTGCTGCAGTCCGTCGGCAGGGTCGCCGCGGCGGCGGTCCCGGCGATGGCGACGGTGCCGGTGAGGGCCGTACCGATGAGGGCGGCGGCGGCGAGCGCGGTGCCCAGAGACTTCAACTTCAAGGTTGTTTCCTCCCGTTACTTGCGATGGTCACCGCAAAGGCTACGGGGAGGAGGGGGAGTTGATGATCTTGGGGGTGCCGAGGGCCGGCGGACCTGGTCGGCTGGGGTTGTGCGCATCGGCGAGTTGGCGGCGGCGAGGAAAACGAGTGGAAGGGCGCTGACTCAGACCCTTACCGTGCTGCCGACCGAGTCGTCTGGGCAAGGACGTGCCGTTGTACACCGTGTGAGACCTCCCGAGCGCTGAATCGTCGCGCGTCGCGCAGGTGCGCCGCGCTCCTTTTTGCTGCGGACTTCTCACTGAAACCGGTGTACTTCTGTGCTCACCAACTGGGTGGTCATGCCCACCTGCCTGCCGCTCGTCCTGCGCCGCTGCCATACGTGCACGTCGGAGCGTTTCCGGGCAAGCGGCAAATTCCGCGTCAACGCGAACCACAAGCTCATCGACGCCTGGCTGCTCGTGCTCTGCACGGCATGCGGGGAAACCGCGAAGCTCACGGTTTTCGAACGGATGAACGTGCGCTCCGTACGACCTGAGTTGCTGGACCGGCTGCACGCCAACGACATCGGCCTGGCAGCCGAGTTGCTCCAGGACCCTGTCGTACGGCGGCGTAATCGCGTCGCCCTCGACTGGGACGGCGCCTGGCGCCTCGACACGGGCGGAACCGATCATCTGGACCGCGAGGTGATCGACGTCTCGGTCCACTTCGCGGCGCGGATTCCGGTCCGGCCGGTGCGGCTGATCGCGGAGGGCTGCGGGCTTTCGCGAGCCGAGGTCGAGCGTCTGATCTCGGAGGGGAAGGTCGTTTCGGCGATCCGCCTGAGCGGCAAACTCTCCGGCGACTTCACTTTCACACTGAAGCGCTGAGCCCTCCTTGGAGCGGGCGGCTGCCCGGTGGATCCGCCGGGCAGCCGCCTGAACGTCTTGTCGGCCACCGAATCTCACGAGGGCCTGCGTCGGGTCTTCCAGGAACGGCCCGAGATCCTGAACCCCGGACAGCCTTCCGGTCACCACCGACGTCAGGACCGCGGCGAGGGCAGGCACAGCCGCCCTTCAGGGACCTGGGGCGGCCCCCGGCACTGCCCACTCGTGGAGAGCGCGGAAGAACTGTTCACCGAGACCGAGGAGGAGTCCTGACCAGGGCTGTCTGACGGACCGTAGAGTGCCCGCATGAGCATCATCGGCGTCGGGATCGACGTGGCTGAGATCGCGCGGTTCGAGGCGTCGCTGAAGCGGACGCCCGGGATGGCGGAGCGGCTGTTCGTGCAGAGCGAGTTGTTGTTGCCGAGTGGTGAGCGGCGGGGGGTTGCCTCGCTCGCCGCGCGGTTCGCCGCCAAGGAGGCCCTCGCCAAGGCGCTCGGGGCGCCGGCGGGGCTGCACTGGACCGATGCCGAGGTGTATGTCGAGGACAGTGGCCAACCGCGGTTGCGGGTGAAGGGGACGGTGGCCGCCCGGGCGGAACAACTGGGCGTGCGGTCCTGGCACGTGTCGCTCAGTCACGATGCCGGCGTGGCCTCAGCGGTCGTCGTCGCCGAGGGATGACTACCGAGTGCGGTGCTGCCGTCCGTCGTGACCCTGGCCGGCTACGGGCATATCCAGCAGTACAACCGCTGTCCCCGCCCCGCCGCCCGTTCCGCCAAGCCGGACAGTTTGTGGAGGAAGTCGGACAGGTCGGACGGGTCCGGTGGGGTGTAGAAGTCGCCCGACGCCGCCCAGCCTTGGGCGACGGCGTCCAGCAGCTGCTTGTCGAAGGCCGCGAGGGCGTCGCGGAAGGTGTCCGTGAGCGAGAGGCTGATCGCTTCTCCGTCCGCGACGACGGCGATCAGCTCACCGCGGCGGGGGTCGGACTTGACCGTCTCCGCCGACAGGCCGGTGATGAGCGTCTCGGCGGGCAGCAGGTCGACCATCGGGTCGATGCCCTTCACCTCCACCTCGTCGTACCCGGCCCCGAAGGGTTCCCCGTCCTCGCGCACGATCGCTCCGGCGGCGTCCCCGTCGTCCGCAGCGGCGTAGTAGCCGTAGATGACTCCCATACGGCCGATCATGGCAGCCGCCACTGACAGTCGACCCCGTGCGGTGGACGGCCTGGGGTGCGGGGCGGGGTGTCGGCGGGGGAGACTCGGTCGCATGCGTACTGCCTACAGCGTGGAGACGGTCAGGAACGCCGAGCGGGAGCTCATGGCGCGGCTTCCCGAGGGGGCGTTGATGCAGCGGGCCGCGGCCGGGCTCGCCGCCGCCTGCGCCGAGATGCTCGGGCGGGTCTACGGCAGCCGCGTCGTGCTGCTCGTCGGGAGCGGGGACAACGGGGGCGACGCCCTGTACGCCGGCGCGCGGCTCGCCCGGCGGGGCGCGGGAGTCACGGCACTGCTGCTCACGCCCGAACGGGCGCACGCCGGGGGGCTCGCGGCTTTGCGGCGGGCCGGGGGGCGGATCGTCGCCGCCAGCGGGAATGCTCACGCTCGTACGCCCGAGCCCGGGACCGGGATCGAGCCCGCGTCCGGGGACCGCATCGCCCGTGCCACCGCCAACTCCGCAGCCGCCGCCGGGTTCGGCGTGGCCGAAGAGGCGGTCCTCCGGGCCGATCTCGTCGTCGACGGCATCGTCGGTATCGGCGGCAAGGGTGGACTCCGGCCCGAGGCAGCGCAGTTGGCCGCCATTGCCGTGGACGCCCGCGTTCCCGTCGTCGCCGTCGATCTGCCCAGCGGGGTCGACGCGGACAGCGGTGAGGTGCCGGGGGAGGCGATGCGGGCCGACCTCACCGTCACCTTCGGCACGCACAAACCGGGGCTGCTGATCGATCCCGCGCACGAGTACGCCGGGTCGGTCAGGCTCGTCGACATCGGGCTGACGGACGTGCTGCCCCCCGAACCCGAACTCGAGGCCCTGCAGCACGCCGACGTCGCCGCGCTGCTGCCCGTCCCCGGTGCCGAGAGCGACAAGTACCGGCGCGGGGTCGTCGGGATCGCCGCCGGGTCCGTGCGGTATCCGGGCGCGGCCGTGCTCGCCGTGTCGGGGGCGCTGCGGGGTGGCGCCGGGGCCGTTCGGTACGTCGGGCCCGCCGGGGACGCCGTCCTCGCCCGGTTCCCCGAGACGCTGGTGTCGGACCAGGGGCCGCAGAAGGCGGGGCGCGTGCAGGCGTGGGTCGTGGGACCGGGGGCCGGGGACGACGCGGCGACCGTCGCCGAGGTGCTGGAGATGGACGTACCCGTGCTCGTCGACGCGGACGGGTTGCGGCTGGCGGAGCGCGATGCCGTACGAGGGCGTACGGCGCCGACGTTGATGACCCCGCACGCCGGGGAGGCCGCCGCGCTGCTCGGCGTGGCGCGGGAGGAGGTCGAGGGGGCGCGGCTCGCCTCCGCGCGCGAACTCGCCGCCCGTTACGGCGCCACCGTCCTGCTCAAGGGCTCGACGACGCTGGTCGCCGACTCCGGCGGCGGGGCCGTACGGGTCAACGCGACGGGGACGGCCTGGCTGGCGACGGCAGGCAGCGGGGACGTGCTGTCGGGGCTCGCGGGGTCGCTGCTTGCGTCCGGCCTCAGCGCACTGGACGCGGGGAGTGTCGCGGCCCACCTGCACGGCCTGGCCGGACGGTTCGCAGCGCACGGGGCACCGGCAGGCGCCCACGACGTGGCGGAGGCGATCCCGGCGGCCTGGCGCGACGTACGGGAATGACGGCCCGGCCCGGCTTGCGGGACTGGCGGTCTGACGTGGTGTGCGGGGCCGACTGCTCGGCACGGCTTGCGGGAGCGACGGGCCGACATGGCCTGTGCGAGGGACGGCGTAGAGCGCGACAGGTGGGGATGACGGGCTGGTTGGACGTTGCGGGACTGACGGCCTCGCTCGACGTGCGGGAATGACGTGCTGGCTCGACGTGCGGGACGGTCGGCCTCGGTCGGCTTGCGGGACTGGCGGTCTGACGTGGTGTGCGGGGCTGACTGCTCGGCACGGCTTGCGGGAGCGACGGGCCGACATGGCCTGTGCGAGGGACGGCGTAGAGCGCGACAGGTGGGGATGACGTGCGGGCTGATGCGCTGACGCGGCTCAGAACTCTCGGTCCGCTCGTTGTCACCCGCGGCGGGGCTCGGCGGAAAGGGTGACCCCGCCGCGCGGCACCCCGGTCCCGCCGTCTCCGCGCGTTCTTCTGATGGGATGATCAGAATCAGAAGGCGTATCGCGTGCCGCGGCCTCGCCGTCGTGCTCGCCGCCGTCACCGTCCTGCCCGTCGGCACCACCGCCCTCGCCGCCCCCGCGCCGCCGGTCCACGCTCCCGGGCCGGAGGTCGAGCTCGTCCCCGGGGTTCCGCCGGGCCCCGCCCAGCCCTGGCAGATCGACACGCCCGACCAGGTGCTCGCGCCCGGCGTGTACACGCCGGGCGCGGAGGAGGACGCCGTCGAGCCGCGGGACGCCGCCCGGGGGACGTACGACCTCGTCGAGTACGTGCCGCTCGCCGACGCCGTCCAGAGGGTCGCCTGCAGCAAGCGGATCGGGCCCTACCAGCGGGGCGTCGAGCGGTGGCTGAAGCTGAAGGTGGACGGCAAGCAGTCGGCCGCCGACTGCCGGGCCATCCGGGCGTTCCAGGTCACGTACGGGATCAAGCCCGCCATCGGGTTCGCCGGGCCCGTCACCTGGGCCACCATGCAGCTCATCGGTGCGCAAGAGAACCCCAACGCCGCCGGGAAGTGTCCCGTGCGCGGATACCGCGTCGCCTGTGTCGATCTCGACCGGCAGCTCACCTGGGTGCAGAAGGGGAAGAAGGTCGTCTACGGGCCCGTGCCGATGCGGAGCGGGCGGGCCGGGCACCGGACCAGGACCGGCTGGTTCAAGATCTACTGGAAGCACAAGAACCACTGGTCCACCCTCTACAACTCGCCCATGCCCTATGCCCAGTTCTTCAGCGGCGGGCAGGCCTTCCATGCCGTCTACGGGAGCATCTACACGACCGTCGGATCATGGGGATGCGTGAATCTGCGGCTCCCGGACGCGCGGAAGCTCTGGGGTGTGCTGAAGACCGGGGACCACG
This sequence comes from Streptomyces sp. NPDC005799, assembly GCF_040630525.1. Lineage (NCBI taxonomy): Bacteria > Bacillati > Actinomycetota > Actinomycetes > Kitasatosporales > Streptomycetaceae > Streptomyces > Streptomyces sp. NPDC005799. Next base: position 20,547 of record NZ_JBEXXQ010000022.1, on the reverse strand, counting down.
TGTACGTGTGGGGACGGCGGCTCGGAGCGTAGCCGTCCGCCGGGGTTGTCGGACCCCTCTGAGACACTGGGGGCGCCATGACTGAGACAGCCACTGCCCCGACCGCGCCCCTGCGGGCCCGCGCCGAGATCGATCTGGCCGCCCTGCGCGCCAATGTGCGGGCCTTGCGTGCCCGCGCGCGGGGAGCGCAGCTCATGGCCGTGGTCAAGTCGGACGCGTACGGCCACGGCGCGGTGCCGTGCGCCCGCGCGGCCGTCGAGGCGGGAGCCGCCTGGCTGGGGACCGCCACACCCGAGGAGGCCCTCGCGCTGCGGAAGGCGGGGCTCGACGGCCCGCTCATGTGCTGGCTGTGGACGCCGGGTGGGCCCTGGCGTGAGGCGATCGAGGCCGGCATCGACGTGTCGCTGAGCGGCATGTGGGCCCTGGAAGAAGTCACCGCGGCGGCACGGGAGGCGGGCATCCCCGCGCGCGTTCAGCTCAAGGCCGACACCGGGCTCGGCAGGAACGGCTGCCAGCCGGGGGAGGACTGGGCCGAGCTGGTCGCGGGCGCCCTGCGCGCCGAGGCCGACGGACTCCTGCGGATCACCGGGCTGTGGTCCCACTTCGCCTGCGCCGACGAACCCGGACATCCCTCGATCGCGGCCCAGCTGACGCTCTTCCGCGAGATGCTCGCCTACGCCGAGCAGCAGGGCGTCCGCCCGGAAGTGCGGCACATCGCCAACTCGCCGGCCACGCTCACACTCCCCGAGTCCCACTTCGACCTCGTACGGACCGGTATCGCCCTGTACGGCCTCTCGCCGAGCCCCGAGGTCGGCACGCCCGCCGACTTCGGACTGCGGCCCGTGATGACGCTCGCGGCGAACATCGCCCTCGTGAAGCGCGTTCCGGGGGGTCACGGCGTCAGTTACGGGCATCACTACATCACCCCGGGCGCCACGACCCTCGGACTCGTGCCGGTCGGGTACGCCGACGGCATCCCGCGGCACGCCTCCGGCACCGGACCCGTCCTGGTCGACGGCAAGTGGCGGACGGTCGCGGGGCGGGTGGCGATGGACCAGTTCGTCGTCGACCTCGGGGGCGACGAACCCCCGGTCGGCGCGGAGGCGGTGCTGTTCGGACCCGGCGACCGCGGCGAGCCCACCGCCGAGGACTGGGCGCAGGCCGCGGGCACCATCGCGTACGAGATCGTCACGCGCATCGGAACCCGTGTTCCTCGCGTCTACGTGAATGAGGAACAACCGGGGTAACCGCACGGGGTGCGCCCCGCCAAGGTCAGCAACACCAGCAGTCCATGCAGCAACAACAGCAGTCACGGCAGTAACAACAGCAGTCCCTTTCGTAACACCAGCACCACCCGACCCAGCGAAGATCAGTCCGGCGAAGAGGAGCGGTACGTGAGCGAGAGCAGCGCGGAGGCCGTCGCAGCCGTAGCCTCCGCCACGGGGGCGGCCGCCAACTGGCGCAGGGCGACCGGCATCGCGGGCGCCGCGATAGGCGTGGTCGCCGCGGGCGCCGCGGCGGGCGTCGCCATAGAGCGGCTCACCGTCGGACGCGGCATGCGCAGAAAGGCCCGGCTCGCCCTCGACGCGACCGGTCCGTACGGCTCGCTGCGCGGCACACCCGGCAAGGCGTACGCCGACGACGGCACCGAGCTCTACTACGAGGTCGACGACGTCGACCCCGACGCCGTGCCCGCGCTCGGCCCACGGCGGCGGCGGCTGTTCGGCCGCAAGGCACCCGCGCCCGTCACCGTCGTCTTCTGCCACGGCTACTGCCTCAGCCAGGACTCCTGGCACTTCCAGCGCGCGGCCCTCAGGGGCGTCGTACGGACCGTGCACTGGGACCAGCGCAGCCACGGGCGGTCCGGGCGCGGGGTGCGGCAGGTGCAGGACGGGGTGCCGGTCGACATCGAGCAGCTGGGGCGGGACCTGAAGGCCGTCATCGACGCGACCGTGCCCGAGGGGCCGATCGTGCTGGTTGGCCACTCCATGGGCGGGATGACCGTGATGGCCTTCGCCGACCAGTTCCCCGAGCTGATCCGGGACCGGGTCGTCGCCGCCGCCTTCGTCGGTACGTCGTCGGGGCGGCTCGGCGAGGTCAACTTCGGGCTTCCGGTCGCCGGCGTCAACGCGGTGCGCCGGATCCTCCCCGGGGTGCTGAAGGCGCTCGGGCAGCAGGCGGCGCTGGTGGAGAAGGGGCGGCGGGCCACCGCCGATCTGTTCGCCGGGATCATCAAGCGGTACTCGTTCGCCTCGAAGGACGTCGACCCGGCCGTCGTACGGTTCGCCGAACGGATGATCGAAGGCACGCCGATCGACGTGGTCGCCGAGTACTACCCGGCATTCGACAACCACGACAAGACCGAGGCCCTGGCCCTTTTCACGGACATGCCGGTGCTGGTGCTGGCCGGGGTGCAGGACATGGTCACGCCCAGCGAGCACAGCGAGGCGATCGCCGATCTGCTGCCGGAGGCCGAACTGGTGCTCGTGCCGGACGCCGGGCACCTGGTGATGCTGGAACACCCGGAAGTGGTCACCGACCGGCTCGCCGACCTCCTCACCCGCGCGGGGGCCGTACCCGCAGGGGCTACCGTGGGGGGCTATGGAAGCACCAGCAGCACCGCACAACCCGGCTGAGACCCAGTCCTCCGTGCCGTCCGTGTCCTCCGTGCCGTCCGTGCCGTCCGTGCCGTCCGTGTCCTCTGTGGAGATCACCGTCACGTCCGCCGAACAGATGCGGGACCTCGGCCGCCGGCTGGCCAAGCTGCTGCGCGCCGGTGATCTCGTGATGCTCAACGGGGAACTCGGCGCCGGCAAGACGACGCTCACCCGCGGGCTGGGCGAGGGCCTCGGCGTGCGCGGGGCCGTGACCTCCCCGACCTTCGTGATCGCCCGTGTGCACCCGTCCCTGGGTGACGGGCCGCCCCTCGTGCACGTCGACGCCTACCGGCTGGGCGGCGGACTCGACGAGATGGAGGACCTCGACCTCGACGTCTCGCTGTCCGACTCCGTGATCGTCGTGGAGTGGGGCGAGGGCAAGGTGGAGGAGCTCACCGACGACCGGCTGAACGTCGTCATCCACCGCGCCGTCGGTGACACGGCGGACGAGGTGCGGCACGTCATGGTCGCCGGGCTCGGCGAACGGTGGGGGACCGTCGATCTGAGCGTGCTGTCCGCCTGAACACCGGTCGTTTCGCGTGAACGTTCCGACAAGACGTCGGCAAGATATTGCATTCGGCGTCTTGTGCGTGGTCACATGGTATCCAGCGCGCGGTTAGGTCTACCTAACTACGCCCGCCCCCCGCTCCTCAGGAGGCGTCCATGTCGGCCACGGAACGATCGCTCCCGGAACGGGCGGAGACGCTGCCGCGCACGGTGTCCGGGGTGTCCATGCGCGATCTGCTGGCGTCCTGCGCGGCCGCGACGGTGATCTCCACGCCCCCACGCATGCCCGACCCGGAACTCGACGAGCGCCCCGAGGCGGCCTGACCCGACGGTCCGGGATCGCCCGACTGGACGGTCCGCGTCGGCTTGGTCCGCCGGCCGGACGGCCGGGCTCGGGCGAGGCTTGGAGCACGTCAGGGCCAGGGCAGCTGGTCGGTCTCACGAGGATGGAGGCGCGACGCCGTGCCAGGGGCCGGACGCCTCGCGCAAGGGCTGAACTGTGTCGGCCCGAGGGCGGTTCCGCCTCCCCCGCGGAGGGGTCGCCCGCCTCCGTCCGGGACTGGCTTCATCCGCCTCCGTCCGCGACCGGCTCATCCGCCGAAGCGGGCGAGCCAGTCGGTGTGCTGGGGTGACATCAGGTGCTCGGTCTCGGCCACGGCCTGCGGCCACTGTTCCTCGGGCACGCTCATGGTCAGCGCGGCCCGCTGGGTCTCCAGCCCCTCGCGCACCAACTCGTGGGCGTACGACAGCGGATGGTGCCGACGGGACTCCAGCCAGGCGACACCGGCCGCCGCGGCGGCGGCCAGCAGGCCGCTCAGGTCCCAGTTCGCCGCTATGCCGGTGCTTCTGGCCACCGCGGCCGCGAGGGCGAGCAGGGTCAGTGACGCGGTCAGCGTGGACCAGGCGGTGGCGGACCGGTGCGCCTGGCCCGCCCGGCCGCCGTACCAGCCGAGCTGGTCAAGGACGCGGTCGCGCAGATAGATGTCCTTGCGGGCCGCGAACGGCTGGGCGCGGACCGCCCGCATGGCGCGGGTGATCTGCGGATGGCGCGGATCCTGCGGCTGCTGGCCGCTCGGCGGGACCCAGGGCCGGCCGGGGTCGTGGGAGGGTTCCTGCCAGCCGACCCGGCGCAGGGGACGTAGCCGTTCCTCCAGTTGCTGGTGGAACAGTCCTTCGGGGTCGGGGACGGCGGAGTGAAAGGGTCCACCGTGGACCATGTACTGCCAGGCCAGCGACTTCACCGTCTCGGCGGCGTCGCGGTGCGCCTGCCAGTGGGCCCGGGCCCGGCGTCGGCGGATGACGACGCCGGCGACCACCGTGAGGCCGTACAGCAGGGCGGACAGGGCGGTGAGGACGTGGCTGTTGAAGCGGTCGGCCAGGGTGGCGCAGCCGGTCGCCACGAGCAGCAGGGCCAGCTCGGTCCTGGTCGCGCGGAACGATTCGCTCTGACGGTTCAGTGCCCACCGGTCGTTGGAGCGGAACAACGGGGGCAGATCGTCGTCTCCTATCCTCGCGCCCGGCCCCGGAACGTTCTGTCCGGGAGTGGTCGTGGCCGCCATGCGTCACCTCGCCATGAAGAGGGGAAGACTCATGGTGACTTGGGGCCGCACGGGTGCCAACACCGCCTCGCGCAGGAGGGCTTGGCAGTGCTGACCGGATCGAGCCGCACACGGAGACCGGGAGGTCTACGCACGCTGGCCCTTCGTTGATCTATGTGCTTCCCTGAGACGAGAACCGAACAGCACCACTCCGTCCGCAACTCGGCGCTTCGCAACGCCGGGTTGTGGCCTGACGCAGGTCCACACCCGCAGGTCCGGGACCACGACCGGGGTTCCGCGGGACGAGCGAGCACGGGGGGTCCATGGAGACGTCGGAGACCGACGTGGAGTTCGACGTGGTGAACCTCAGCGGCGCCACGGCCGTAAACCTCGAAGACCTGCCCGACAGTGCGCTGGGCCGGTCCATGAAGAGGGTTCGGCGGGATGCGCTGCAGCCCTACAGGGTGGATGCAGCCATGTTCGAGTCTGCACTGTGACGGTCACGCGGGTAGCGGGGCCCCGCGTCGCGGGAGGTGGCACGTGCGGGAGGCGAAGCCCTTCGTCGAGTGGATAGTGAAGGTCGCCCAGCCGTGCAATCTGGCCTGCGACCACTGCTACGTCTACGAACTGAGGGATCGCACCTGGCGGTACAAGCCGTCCGTCATGGCGACCGCCACCATGGATCAACTGGCCGTTCGCATAGGCGAATACGTCCGACGCCACGCACTGCCACGGATCCGAATAACGATCCACGGAGGCGAACCGCTGCTCGCCGGTCCGTCCCGAATCGAACACCTTGTGACGGCTGTGAGACGCGAGCTCCGAGGGGCGGCTGAATGTGGTATTTCCCTGCAGAGCAATGCGACTCTTCTCAATCCCTTATGGATGGACCTGTTCCGCCGGCATGCCGTGTCGGTAGGCGTCAGTCTTGATGGCGGTCGCGACGCCAACGACCGTCATAGGCGCGGCAGGAACGGACGGAGCAGTTACGACTCCGTCCGGAGGGGGTTGGAACTCTTGCGCAGGCCCGAGAACAAGGCGTTGTTCGCGGGCTTGTTGTGCACGGTCGACATCGCCAACCCGCCCGTGCGGGTCTACGAGGCGCTCCTCGCCCATGAGCCTCCGGCCGTCAACTTCCTCTTACCGCACGCCACCTGGGAGCACCCGCCGCCCGGCCACGACCCGAGTCGCATGCCGTACGCCGAATGGCTGCTGGCCGTGTTCGAACGGTGGTACTCCGCACCGCGCCAGGAGACCAGGATCCGTCTGTTCGAAAACATCATGGATCTCGCGCTCGGCGGTGACGTGCGGTCGGAGAGTGTGGGGCTGGCCGACACGGACTTCCTCGTCGTCGAGAGCGACGGGACGATCGAACTGTCCGACTCCCTGAAGGCCACGCGCGAAGGCGCCGCCGCCACCGGGCTCGACATCTTCGCCCACGACTTCGACTCCGTCGCACGGCACCCGGACGTGGCCGACGCCCGCCGCGGGGGCCTGTCGGCGCTTGCCGACGTCTGCCGCGCCTGTGAGGTGGTGAGCCTGTGCGGTGGCGGCACGCGTGCCCACCGCTTCCACCCCGCCACGGGCTTCGCCAACCCCAGCGTCTACAGCGCAGACCTGCGCCTGCTCACCACCCGGATCCGGGACCGCGTCGTGGCCGATGCCGCCGCCCTGCTCAGGAGCGCGTCGTGACGGCCCCGGCGGCGCTGCGGATGACCGCAGAGGACTTCGCGAGTCTGGCGGCCTGTCGGCCGTCCCCGGCGGCGCTGCGGGTCCTGCGGGACGGGCAGGTCTCCAGACGTCTGCTGACCCTGAAGAGCGTGGCCGACGCGGCCCGTGCCGCCGTGCCGGAGTTCTGGGACACCCACGGAGCGGCCGCCTGGGACCTGTGCCTCTTGGCCCGCCGGGCGGACGTGCGGGCCTTCGAGGGCGTACTGCTGCATCCCCATGTCGGGGTGTGGCTCGGCCGCTGTCTGCGGGCGCTGGACGGTCCGCACCCGGCCGCCGCGGCGAGCGTGGACCTCGCCCGGATGGGTGGTCTGGCGGCCGCCGCCGCGTTACGTGCCGGACTGCGCCCGGAGCTGGTTCTCCCGGCGCCGGGCTCCCTGCTCTGGCTGCCCACGTTCGGGGATGTCCGGCTGTCCGAGGGCGCCGAGGCGGCGGGTCTGCGCGGTGACGTCCTGGAATGGGGCGGGCGGTCGTGGGTGATCGTCGGCCGACGGGAGGAAGCAGCAGCGCAGGACACGGCGTGCGACACACCGCGGCGCCTGACCGTCCCCTCCCGGGCAGGCGCCCCGGCGTTGTCGGTGGTACTGGAGGACGGCGACCTGTACCGCGACGCGCACGGCCATCCGGTGCTGCCCCGGCAGACGGCCGGACAACTGCGTGTCTGGCAGATGTCGGTGGCCGCGGCATGGGACGTGGTGACCCGCATGGTCCCGGAACGTACCGCTGCCTGCGCCGCGTTGTGGACGGCGCTGGTGCCGCTACGGCCGCCGCGGACCGGGCAGGGCGCGAGTTCCTCGGCACGTGAGGCGTACGGGGCGATCGCGGCCTCCTTCACCGCTGACCCGGTTCGGCTGGCCGAGACCGTGGTGCACGAGAGCGCGCACATCGCGTTCGGCGCCCTCGCCGATCTGACCGATCTCGTGGACCCGGACGACCGCACCCTGCAGAAGGTCGGCTGGCGGGACGACGCACGCCCCGTCGGATCGGTACTCACGGGCACCCACGCCCATCTGGCGCTACTGGAGTTCTGGCGGCGCCGCCGCCGGGAACTGACGGGTGGGCAGGCCCGTGTGGCGTCGGCGCGGTTGCACCACTACGGCCGTCAGGTCGCCGATGCCTTGCGGATCCTGCAGGCCCATCCGGCACTGACACCCATGGGGGCGCGCTTTGTGGAGATCATGGCGGACGAAGCGGAGCGGTGCGGGTTTCCCGTGCGTCGGCTGTCCTCCGCTCGGCCCGGCGGCCCATCACACGTTCGGGTGGCATCCCGAGGGACCCAGCACCTCACGCGCAGGCACACGGCAACCTCCGCTGCGCAGGGTGTCGCGGGACTGGCGTGCCGAACCGGCGGGTGGGGCGGGAAGACTGCCGATGACACGACACCGGGGGCGGGCTGATATGAGGGTGCGTTGGTACGACGGGAGCGCGGTTGCGCGGCCGAAGACGGCGAACGCCCGTTGGGTGGTGGCGTCGCGCGGGGTGATGTGGCGCGCGCGCATGGGACCGACGTCGGATTTTCGCCATGTTCGGAACAAACATCGACACGGTGCGGCCGCCGATGACGCGCTACTGGAGCCATCGTGAGCCACTTCTACTTGAGCCACGTCCGCACCGTCGACGAGGAGTGGGTCGCGTCGTTCTTCCACGACCTGTGCCGGACGGTGGGTGAGCGCACCGGTCGCCCCCCGGAGGCGGTGGGCGTCCGCGGAGAGCCGCAGTCCTCCGAGGTGTCGGTGGAGCTGCTCGGCCGGTCCACCGTCCTGGTCGCTCTGCTCTCACCGCGCTACTTCAGCCAGTCGTACTGCCTGGCCGAGTGGTCCTACTTCCAGCGGCGCCTCAACGTGCACTGGTCCAGGACCGGCCGCAGTGCCGACGCTGTGATCCCGGTCATGTGGGAACCCGATCCTGCCCACCCGCTGGACGGCGTCGAGCCATACTCGCCCCTGGCCGTCCGGTCCAACGCCTACCGGCGTGACGGACTGCTGCATCTGCTCCGGCTCAAGGCCCGGTACCGGCCGGCGTACGACGAGGTGCTGAAGGCCGTGGCCGACCGGATCGTCGCGGCCACGGAGCTGCTTCCCGAGGTTCACGGGTTCGACGCGGCCGGCAGTCACGCGCCCGTCGGCGCGCCCGCCCCGGCGGGCGGCCAGTCCGTCAGCTTCGTCATGGCGTCCACGGGGGAGCAGGAAGCGCCCGAGGAGCGGCAGTCGCGCCAGTACTACGGCAAGACGGCTCTGCAGTGGTCTCCCTACGCCCCGGGGGAACACGAGGCGTTGGTCTCGCTGGTGAGGAACACCGCCACCGCCCTGGACCTCTCCGCGACCGTACTGCCGCTGGACCAGGAGACCGTCGACCGGATCAGCCGGGAGCAGGACCCCGAACAGCTCGTCGTGCTGCTGGTGGACGCGTGGGTGGCCATGCTGGGGGAGAAGCACCGGCTCCTGGCCGCGGTCGACGAGCGCAATCCCGAGGCGACCACGGCGCTCGAACCCAGGGCCCGCGACGACACCGAGTCGGCCGAACGGGCGGTCACCCTCGACGAACTCCTGGACCGCACGCTGCCCCTGATGCGCGGCCGGCACAGCGAGTACGAGCGCTGGGGGCTGCCGGACGCGGAGAGCTTCACGTCTTCCCTGCGCAAGGTGCTCGTCCGCCTGCAGAACGAGGCGCTCAAGTCATCAGTGCAAGCCGTCCCGCCGCAGGCGACGTCGGCCGACGGCCCGCATACGTTTCCCCTGCTCGGAAGGTACTCGTCATGACGTTCGACTCGGGTGACGCCGGCACCCGCGAGTCCGGCACCATCGTCACGTTCTACTCCTTCAAGGGTGGGACGGGCCGCACCATGGCCCTGGCGAACGTGGCGTGGATCCTGGCCAGCAACGGCAAGCGGGTGCTCGCCATGGACTGGGACCTGGAGGCGCCGGGCCTGCACCGCTACTTCGCGCCCTTCCTCGGCGATCCGGAGCTCGACTCCACTCCCGGTGTCATCGACCTCATCCGCGGCTTCGACATGGCCAGGCCCCGGCCGGCCGGCGGCGACTACAGCCAGCAGGCCCGGGTGGAGCGGTTCGCCTCGACCCTGGCCCTGAGCTTCGACAGCGGCGGTTACGTCGACTTCATCTCGCCGGGACGCAAGACCCCCGAGTACTCCGAGATGATCAACACCTACGACTGGAAGGGCTTCTACGAGCAGCGCGGCGGCGCGGCCTTCCTGCGCGCCCTGCGCGAGGACATGCGGCGCAACTACGACTACGCCCTGATCGACAGCCGTACGGGGTGGAGCGATACCTCGGGCATCACCACGGTGCTCATGCCAGACGTACTGGTGAACTGCTTCACGCTGAACACCCAGTCCGTGGACGGCAGCGCCAGCGTGGCCGCGGACGTCCGGCAGGCAGCCCCGCACGTGCGGATCCTCCCTGTGCCCATGCGGGTGGAGGACGCCGAGCAGGAGAAGCTCGCGGTGAGCCGGGGGCATGCGCGACGGCGCTTCCAGGAGTTCTTGAAGGACACCCCGCGGGCGGCCGACCCGGACGCCTACTGGGGCGCGGTGGAGATTCCGTACAAGCCGTTCTTCGCCTACGAGGAGGTCCTGGCCACCGTCGCCGACACACCCCGCCAGCCCGCTTCCCTGCTGGGTGCCTACGAACGACTCACCTCGGTGATCACGGACGGACAGATCGTCGCACTGCAGCCGGTCAGGGAGTCGGTGCGCCGGTCGATGCTCGCCCGCTTCCAGCGGGTGCCGGTCCCCGGAGGACGTCTCGTGCCCCGGGTGCGGGTCGATTTCGCGCTGCGCGACGGCGCCTGGGCGGACTGGCTCGCGGCCCAGCTGCAGTCCGTCGGGATCGCCGTGACGCTGCGCGGAAGCAGCCCGTCCGTGCCGCTGTCCGGTGGTTCCGGCGACGGAGCCGACGTGGTCATCGCGCTGCTGTCGCCCGACTTCGCCACCACGCCGGTCGCCGACGAGGTGCGTGCCCTGGTGGCGGCCCCCGATGGACCAAAGATCATCGGCCTGCGGACCCGCGAGCACCAACCTGAGCCGGCGCTGCGCGGACTGCCGGGATTCAGCCTGGTGGACACATCCGTCGAGCAGGTTCTCGCCAAGGTCTTCGCACTGCTGGAACTCGAGGCACCGGCCTCCCCGGTCAGTGAGGGCATCACCTATCCGGGTCTGGTCCCCCGGATCTTCAACGTGCCACGCCGCAACAACGCCTTCACCGGTCGCGACCTCCAACTGGACCGCCTGAAGTCGGAGTTGAGCGTCGAATCGCTGCGTCCGGAGACACCGGTGGGCAAGGTCTTCCTCTACGGGCTCGGCGGCATCGGCAAGACCCAGATCGCGCAGGAATACGTCCACCGGTACGGTTCCCAGTACGACCTGGTGCACTGGATCCCGGCCGAGCAGCCGAACCGGATCCCGCAGCTGCTGGCGGAACTCGGCCTCCAGCTGGAAATTCCGGGCGACACGGTCGACGAACGTGCCCAGGCGACCATGACGGCGCTGCAAAACGGCGATCATGGTCGCTGGCTGCTGGTTTTCGACAACGTGACCGACAGCCAGGACACGGACGGCGAGAGCCGGAACAGGGACCAGGGAGACACGACAGTGGAGCGGTACCTTCCCGCCGGGGGGCCGGGACACGTCATCATCACAGCACGGCGGTCACCGCATGAGGAGAACGAGGCCGCCATGGAGGTTGACTCCTTCAACAGGTCGGAGAGCATCGCCCTGTTGCGCCGAAGGGTGGACGGCCTGTCGGTGGAGGACGCCGACCGGATCGCCGACACGCTCGGAGACTTCCCGATGGCCATGGAGCTGGCGGCCGCCTGGCTACGCCAGACTGCCATGCCTCTGGACACCTACCTCGAACAGGTCAACAGCAGGGTCAGCGCGGTACTGAGCGGCGCCGGCGGTAGCGGGGACAGCCAGCAGGAGTCCCTCCTGGCGGTCTGGCGGCTCACCGTCGACCGACTCGGCGGGGAGCGGCCCGCGGCGGTGAGGCTCCTCGAACTCTGTGCCTTCCTGTCCCCCGAGCCGATCGCGCACTCTCTGCTCTACAGCGACGCCATGCGCAACCGGCTCGCCGAGGAGGCCCGGGACGAGTCCGTGCTCGACGCGATGGTGATGGGGTATCTCATCCGCGACCTCGGACGGTACGCGCTGGCCACCGTGGACCAGCAGAGCGGTTCCATCCAAATCCACCGGTTGGTCCAGGCCGCGGTGCGTGAATGGCTGCGAGAGGATCGCGAGCGGGAGGAACAGACACGGCGCCAGGCCCAACTCGTGCTGGCGGGAGCACTGCCCTCGGCGGCCGACCCGGAGGAGCATCCGAAGACCCAGCAGAGGTTCGCGGAGCTGCTGCCGCACCTGGAGCCCTCCGGGGCGCTGTCCAACACCGACGCGCGGGTGTGCGAGTGGGTCATCCGCCAGGTCCGCAACCAGTGGCGGATCGGTGACCATCGTGCCGCCGCGGCGCTGGGGCAGAAGGCGCTCGACGCCTGGACACAGTCCTTGGGCCCGGACCACCACCTCAGGCTGCGGCTGGCTGCCCAGGTCGCCAACCCGCTGCGCTCCCTGGGCCGCTATCAGGAGGCCCACGCGCTCGACGCGGACACACTGCGGCGTCAGCGCGAGCAGCTTGGCGAGGACGACGGCTACACCCTGGTGACCGCCCGCAACTACGGCGGTGACCTGCGAGGGCTCGGCCGGTACCAGGAGGCGTACGACGAGGACCGCCGGACCTACGAGCTCTATCTGAACAGCCCGCACTTCGGCCCCGACCACGAGGACACCCTCAGGGCCGCGCACAACCTCGGTGTCTCGCTCATCCTGGCGGGCAGGCCCGGGGAGGCTCTGGAGCGGGCGACCGAGGCCTACCAGCGGTCCCGGCAGGTCCTGGGCGTGCGGGACCGGCTCACCTGGGCCTTCGCGGGAAGGGTGGCGTTGGACCGCCGGGAGACCGGCGACTACCAGGGGTCCCTGGATCTGCTTCTCGAGATCCGTAAACGGTTCGTCAGCATCCTCGGCAACGAACAGTCCGACGACGTCCTGCGTACGGACGCGTCCCTCGCGGTCACCCAACGGCGTCTCGGCCACTACGCGGCCGCGGAAGCACTGACACGCTCCACCCTGAACGCCTACCGGCAACGCTACGGCGAGGCGCATCCCGAAACCATGTCGTGCACGGCGAACCTTGCCTGCGACCTGCTCGCCCTGTCGGCGACGGATCCCGTCCGGGGGTCCGAGGCGGTGGATCTCGGAAAACAGAACTTCGAGCGCTATCGCGAGCGGCTCGGCCCCGACCACCCGTTCACCCTGGCCGCCGCCACCAACCTGGTGGCCGTCCTCAGGGGGCGCGGAGAGACCGAGCATGCCATGACACTTGCCGACGAGACGCTCCCGCGCCTCGTCGAGAGGCTCGGCGCACCTCATCCCGCCACGGTTGCCTGCCGCGCCAACCGGGCTGGAGTGCTGTTCGATCTGGGCCGGTACGAGGAAGCGTTGGACGAGGACGTGAAGGCCCGCGAGGCGTACCGCGCCCTCTACCGCGACCATCATCCACGGGTGCTCTGCGCGGAGTTCAACGTCGCGTTGGACCACAGCCTCATGGGTGAGGAGGATGCCCTGGAGGACCTGAGCAGGGCGACGCGGGCCGCCGAGCAGGAGTTCGGGGCCGATCATCCCGTAGTCCGGATGATGACCGACCGCAAGCGCATCGACTTCGACCTGGAGATGCCTCCGACCTGATCCGATGCCATACAGCAGCCGCCCCGGTCCCGTGCCGGGGCGGTCAGTTGCTCAGGGACGTTCCGTACTTGCGTACGAACCGCCGCACCGTGCGGTTCATCTCCTCCTCCCGCCAGGCGGGCAGGCCGTCCAGCCGGGTGTGCGCACCGGTCGCGCCGAGGAGTTCGCCGTCCACCACGAAGAGGAAGAGCAGGCCCACCGGGTACGCCGAGTCGAGCGCTCTGACCAGGTCCGGGTCCGGGGCGTGCGGGACGATCACGACCAGCGGGCCGAAGTCCTGCTCGTGCTCGCGCAGCATCTCCTCGTCCTCGATGTCGAACTCCCTGCGCAGTTCCTCCCCGATGTGCTCCACCAGGTCCCCCAGCACCCCGGCGCCCGCGCTGGGTGTGACGACCAGGTGGTCCCAGGGCAGCGGCTGTTCGCTGGCCCGGTGGACGTACCGGCGGGCCGTCTCCGTGGACTGCGCGGGCAGTACCGCGACCCGCGGGGAGCCGTCGCCGGCCACCCCGCGGATACGGTCCGCCTCCACCGCGGGAACCCGGGCGTGGGTCACGCTCAGCTGGATCAGTTCGCGTGAGGCGTCCGGACCGGACAGGGGCAGCAGTTCGGTGAGGGCGGCGCGCAGCGGATCGGCCTCGGGCTCGCTCGGGCGTTCCGCCAGCAGGCCCGAGGCGAGCCGGTGACGCATCAGCAGGGAGAGCATCTCGACCGGGACCCCCAACAGCGCGCCGGCCCGGCTCAGGCTCTCCGCGTCCACCTCACGAAGATGGTGCACGACCCGGTGGTGCACCTTCGCCCCGCTCAACCCGGCGCGCATCAGCTCCAGTTGGGGGCGTATGACACGGCGTACGGAATCGAGGTCGTCGCCGCCCGGCCACTCCACCAGCTGGCGCCTGTTCGGATTGAGGGATCCGAGGCCGCTCTTCTCCAGCGCTTCGAGGGTCACCTCCGGCAGCATCAGCAGGATCACCGGGAAGCCGTCGTGCCGGTTGCGCAGTTCCGCCATGGCCAGTTCGTTCTGCACGTGCTCGGATCGCAGGGCGTGGCTGGAGACGATCAGCAGCATGCCGTGCGCGCTGCCCATGCCGTCGGATATGGCCTCCATCCAGTCCTGTCCCGGCACCAGGGACTCCCGGTCCACCACGATGGGTTCGCAGCCCTCCTGGTACAGCAGTTCCTCCATGGCGCGCCGGGCCGGCCAGCAACTGCAGGTGCAGTCCAGGGGTTCGCTGCGGCTGAGGAAGACGTGAGGGGCGGGCATGGGACTCCTCGTACGGGACCGGGTCGGGTCAGCGGGCGGGCGGGGCGAGGGGGTCCGTGTCCTCCGGTGGTGGATGGGCGTCCTTGCGTACGCGGAACCAGCGGGTGCGGCCGGGGCCCAGGCCGACGGTGAACGCGCCGTCGGCGGACGGCCGCAGGACCGCCGGTCCGTCGGGTGGGGGATCGGGGACGTCCCGGGCGATCTCGGTCAGTTGGGTCCGTTCGGTGGTGTCCGGCAGCGAGATCCGGGCGGTGACCGGTTCGTCGGCCGTGCTGGTCAGGCACAGGACGCTCTGCCCGGCGTGGTCGCGGCGGACGGCGGTCACCGCCTCGGTGCCGGTGGGCACCGACTCGACCGTGCCGTGGCGCAGGGCGAGTTGGGCGGCGCGGGCCGCGAGGAGCGGACGTAACTCGGGGACGGTCAGGGACGAGGCCGGGACCTCGTGGCAGCCCGGGAGGGCCAGGAGGAGACACGTGCGGGGGCTCGGCGGGGCGTCCGGGAGGGTCCAGGTGCCGTACGAGGTGGGCGGCGTGGCCGGGGGCGGGCCGAGGGTGAGGTGCGCGGTGCCCAGTGCGGGGTCGGGGGTGCCGTCCGTGACGAGCGCCGACTCCGGGTAGGCGTCCAGGAGATGGCGCAAACGGATGAGGAGGGGGGCCGGCCAGCGGTCGGCTTCGCGGAGCCTGAGTCCGTCGACCGGCTCCTCCAGTAGGTCGTAGGCCCGCCTGAGCAGCTCGCCGTGAGCCAAGTCCCCGTGCGGAGGCGCCAGTTCCGCCAGCACGCGCAGCCCCTCCTGCCGGGTCCGGGTCAGCAGCGCGGTGAACTCCTCCGAGCCGGGCGGGAGGGAGGCGGGCAGGCAGACGTGCCCGATGCCCCAGCGGCGGATCCCGGCCGGGAGGGTCGGATTGCGCGCGGGCAGGACCACTCCGAGGCTGTCCCGGAGCCAGCCGGGGGCCGCCGGGTCGGGTGGCGGCGGCATCGGTCCCGGGGTGAGCAGATGGGTCCGGCCGTTCTCCGCGCGGATCTCCACCTCGCCGCCGTGCCCCGACAGCAGGAGCAGTTCGCCGGTCGCCGGATGGACCTCCCGTACCCGGAAGGGTAGGGGTACCGCCGTGACCGGGCCGCCCCCGGGCCAGTCCAGGCGCAGCAGCCGGTCACCGCCGTCCGCGGCGACGACCAGCCCCGCCTCCGCGAGCAACGCCAGGGAGACGGCGGGCGCCGGCAGCCTGCCCAGCACGGTGACGGCAGCGGCCGGGCCGCCCTCCGCAGTGCCGTGCACCCGCCCGTCCGCCGTGGCCCACACCACCGCCCCGGCCCGGGGGTCTCCGCCCAGCGCGGTGACCTCCGGGCCCGGCAGCCACCGCACGGTCCTCGTCTCCGGGGGCACGGTCAGACGGTGGACCGTCACGCCGCCCTCGGCGTCCGCCGCGGCGACCAGGCCGGCCCGCACCGAGCACCACAGCCGCAGCACCGGCGCCGGATGCGACAGCGTGCCCAGGATCCGGCCGGGGTCCCCGTCGTCGACGAGGAGCACCTCGTTCCCCCTGGCCAGGCACAGCACGCCCCGCTCGGCCGTCCGGGACCAGCCCACCGCCGCCGGCCGCACCGTCAGCGGGTGCAGGACGGCGTCGGCGGTCCCGTCGACGGCCGTCGTCACCACGTGCAGCCCCTTGTCGCCGACCACCGCCGTGGCAGGAGGCCCCGCGTCCGCGACCGCGAGCAGTTGGGGCTCGGCGGGCAGACCGACCGAGAGGACGGACTCGCCGTCGTCGAGGCGCAGGACGGTACGGCCGTCCGCGGTCGTCGCGAGGGCGGCCCGGTGGCCGGCCCGGGCACACAGCAGCGTGCCGCCCAGCTCCGCCTGTGCGGCCAGCACGGTTCCGTCCGCGCGGACCTCGGCGGCCACGCCCACGCCGAGGCTGGTGTGCTCGCCGTCGTACAGGTCCAGGTCGTGCCAGGCGGCCCCCGGCAGCGCGCCGCGCAGCCGCAGCCGCACCCGGCCCGCCCCGCTCGCGCCGAGGACCAGGGCGTCGCGCTCCGGGGGGCGGCTCAGGGTGAGGCCGTCCGGCTCGGCCCGGACGCCGATGTCCACCTCGGTGTGGACCAGCGTCCGTACCGTCCGTATCTCCTCGGCGTCGGCCCGGCTCATCAGGCCCGGTGGCGGCTCCATGCCCAGCCGCTCCGCCGCCATCACCCGCAGTCGCCAGGCCGGCAGCGACTCCCGTACGACCTCCGGCAGCCGGGGCAGGAAGTGCAGGATCCAGCGACTGGCCTCGGCGGCGGCGGTGCCCTCGGCGAGCACCTGTCGGAAGAGGGGGGTGAGGGTGCGTTCGATCTCGGGCTCGGCGGGCGGCGGGCCGATGGTCGCCGTCCACAGCAGTTCCTCGAAACCGCGTACGAGGGGTGGTGCGCAGCGATGCGCCGAGAGGGTGAAGTCGCGGACCGAACCGAGCAGATGGGGGTCGTGGACGTACAGCTCCCGCCGCAGTGCCGCGCTCACCTCCGGGTACAGCACCAGGGCGCGGCTGTCGGCGGCCTCCACCAGCGGCGAGAAGGAGAGCCTGGCCTCCAGACCGGTGGCGCTGTCCGGGGCGAACCGGAGCCGGGCGCCGCGCAGGAAGTACGGCTCCGCCTGCGCGGCCAGGCACAGTGAGCGGGCCAGCCGCACCACGTCGGGCTGATGCCGGCGCTGCTCCGCGATCAGCCGGAACGCGCCACTGCGTTCGGGCGCCGCCGTCATCGGGGCCGTCCCGCCTGGCGCGGATCCTGGCGGGCCGCCGTCTGGGCGAACCGTACGGACACCCGGCGGTCCAGCGGGACCAGAGCGACCGTCCGTCGCACGGCCGCCGGGTACTCCTCCGCCGGGTAGGGGGTGAGACAGACGACGGAGGTGCCCGCCTCCCGCAGCCGCCGCAGATACGGCAGCCAGCCGGCCGGCGAGGAGTGGTGCCGGCCGGGCAGCGGCGGCTGCAGATGCCCGAGGTCGGACAGCAGGATCACCGGCTGCCCGTGCGGAGGCACCGGGTGGGGGTCCCAGGTACGGCCCCGGTCACGGCTGACGCCCCGGGTGATGCGCAGGTCCAGTACGCGCAGCCCGCCCGGTGGCAGGATCCGGGCCGCGAGCCGGGCCGCCCACTCCTGGTCGTGCCGGAAGGGGCGCATCGACTCACCGCGGTCGATCAGCAGCAGCGCCCCGGCCCGGGTCGTGGGCCGGCGCCGGTAGGGCACCCGCTGCCGGGCGACCCGGCCGCCCGCGAGACCCCGTACGACGAGATCCACGAGCCGGACGTGGTCGACGGCCCGCCCCGTCCGGTAGGTGCTGGCCACCGCGAGGAAGATCGCCCGCTCGGTCCGCGGGTTCCACGGCGAGGCGGGCAGCGGTGGGGCCGTGGCCCAGGGCACGTCGAACGCCTCGGTGTGGCCGAGCAGCGTCTCGGCGTCGTCGTCCCCGGGGTCGGGGGCGACGCCCTCGCGCCACAGCTCTCGGCCCGCCTCCGCGTCCGGTGCCGGCCGCTCGGCGCGCACCAGGAGCAGCGAACCGCCGGTGGGCGGGCGGGTGTCCGGTTCGGGCAGCCGTCCCGGCGCCGTCGGGGGACCGGCCGCGGAACCCCG
Source organism: Streptomyces sp. NPDC005799 (assembly GCF_040630525.1). Classification (NCBI taxonomy): domain Bacteria; kingdom Bacillati; phylum Actinomycetota; class Actinomycetes; order Kitasatosporales; family Streptomycetaceae; genus Streptomyces; species Streptomyces sp. NPDC005799. Next base: position 2,496 of record NZ_JBEXXQ010000022.1, on the reverse strand, counting down.
CCCGGCACCGGGCCGCGAGGGCGCGGTGCCTGCCGTCGCATCGGGCTTGTCCGTCCGGCCCGGCGGGTCGCTGCTGCGGGCCGTCGTACCGTCGCCGCCGCGCGGTGGCCGTGGTGGGGGCGCCGCGGCCCGGCCCCGGCCGGCGGGCGCGTCATCCGCGGGCATATCCCCCGAGAGCGCGGACGGGGCACGGCTCGCGGAGGGCAGCGCGAGGCCCATGGCCCTGGCCAGCGTGGCCATGCCGGCCGGATCGGACACCCCCAGGACGCGGGCCGCGCGCAGCAGATCCCCCAGATGGGCCGGGCCCGGGCTCATGCGTAGGCGGAGGTGTCGGGCGTGCCCTTCACCATGGCCAGCTCCGCGACGGCCCGCCACTCCGGGGAGTCGGCCGTCAGGGCCATCTGGTGGCAGGCCCGCAGTGTGTCCAGGAACTCGGCGGTGCTCGCCGCCGGCCGCGCCGCCACCGACTCGCTCTCGAACATCTCGGCCAACTCCAGGGTGAGCGCCTCGTCGTAGTCGTCCCCCATGTGCAACCGCGCGACCTTCAGGAGGTGTTCGCGGTCCGGTGACTCCAGCTTCAGCAGGATGCAGCGGCGCAGGAAGGCGGCGGACAGCTCCCGCTCCTCGTTGCTCGTGATCACCACCAGGGGCGCCCCCGCGCTCTCGGCCGCCGTCACCATCCGCCGGTCCGGGCCCATGAAGCGGAGGTTGTTGAGCGGATCGAGCAGGGCGTCGGGGACATCGGGGTCGGCCTTGTCGATCTCGTCGATCAGGACCACCGCGGGCCGGTCGCGCAGGGCGGGCGGGCAGTGTTCGTCCATGGCCGGGTCGAGCGCCTTCCACAGCGGGCCCGGGCGGACGTAGGACCGTGAACCGGAGCCCTTGAGCCGACCCAGCGTGGCGTCGTTGAGCTGGCGGAACGCCTCCTCGCGCCAGAGCAGGTCGTGCGGTTCGGTGCGGGCGGTGACCACTTCGGCGTAGTAGCGCAGACGCATCAGCCGTGCCACGTTCGGCGCCAGGGTCGACTTGCCCGAGCCGGGCGGGCCGAGCACCAGTAACGGACGGCCGGACGCCAGGGCGACGTTGACGGCCAGGACGGTCCGGTCGTCGAAGAGGTACACCTCGTCGTCGAGGCGGGCGGTGTCGCGCGGTGGTACGCGGGTGACCTCCGCGGTCCGCTCCGACTCCCCGGCCGGGTCGAAAAGCTTGATCAAGCCTACTGTCCCCCTCGTCGGACCAGACGTCGGGCCAGATGTCGGCAAGACGTCGGATCACGTGTCGGATCACCTGCCGGACACCTGTCGGATCACTTCTCGGATCACATGTCGGTACGGATCTCCGGCCTACCCCGTTGCTCTCTTCCCCATGGCACGCGCGGCCAGTACTCCGACGGCCAATCTGTCCGGCCCCGCGCGTGGGTGACGAAGCATCAGCTCACCGACCGGCTTCGTATCCGCACCTCCGGGAAGCCGGTGGGCGCCGTCGGCTCGGGCGCGAGCGCGCGCCGGACACCCGTCGTCACGTCCACCCGGCTCAGCCAGGGCGCCCGGCGCAGGCCCTCCGGCAACGGCAGGTCCGGCCACGGGTCGATGTCGAGGAACATGACCGGCGAGGACTCGAGCGCGGTCAGATCCAGCAGGTTCGGGCAGCGCGCTATCCGTACCGACCTCAGCGACCGGCACCCGGTCAGTGCGGGCAGGGCGACGAGCTCCGGGTCGTCGGTGAGGACCAGTGAGCGCAGCCCGGGCAGTCGCGGCAGCAGCTCGGCCAGTCCGTCGACCCGGCCCGAGCAGCACAGTTCGGGCACGGGGGTGCCGGCCCGCAGCAGCGCGCGCACCTGAGCGGACGACCGGACGCGCACCCGCCGCTCCGCAGGCCGGGGGCGGGGGCCGAGGGCCGAGAGTCGCCGGGGCAGCCGTCCGGGCGGCGCCAGCACACTGCGGGCGGTGCCCTGGTCCGACTCGGCGGCCCGCAACTCGTCCAAAAGCTCGTGGAGTTCGGGGGAGGGGTGGCGGGCGAGCAGTTCGTCGGGACTCGTGCCCGGTGCGTGGGCCAGGTGGTGGGCGGCCAAGAAGGTCCTGACCTCGGGGCCCGGGAAGGCCACGGTGTCCGGGCCGGGGCGGAACACCACGCCCGCCCGGTCCGCGAGCGCGGCCAGCAGCCGCTCGGGTGAGGCCGCGTCGGAGGCGCCGGGGTCGCGCAGCGCGCTCAGCGCGGTCCGCAGCGGCACCCGCGAGGCGTCCACGCCGAGCGTGGCGACGGCCAGTCTGCCGGAGGCCGCCCGCAGGACACTGTCGGGCACCTGGCGCGCGGCGAGGCCGGGCACGGCCGGGTCGGAATAGCCGGCCGGTTCCTCCGGGGCCCGCCGCCAGGCCGCCGAGACGCCGGCCCGCAGCAGCCACGGGCTCGCAGCCGGTGACGTACCCGACGCTCGTGGTGGGTCTGCCGGGCGCCGGTGCGCACCAAGTCGCCCTGGACGACGGAGTGTTCGCCGAG
>NZ_JBEXXQ010000021.1:17457-156072 GCF_040630525.1 Streptomyces sp. NPDC005799 | reverse complement strand
ACCTCGACTCCGAGAAGTACCAGCTGCGCCCCCGCGACTGGGAGAGGGCCGAACGCGAGGGCCGCACCATCACCCCCCTCATCACCCGCCTCAACACCGTCAGGAGGCGCCACCCGGCCCTTCGCCGGCTGCGCAACCTCCGCTTCCACCACACCGACAACGACATGGTCCTCGCGTACAGCAAGACCACGGACCGGGACAGCGTCCTCGTCGTCGTCAACCTCGATCCGCACCACACCCAGGAGGCCACGGTCTCGTTGGACATGCCGCAACTCGGCCTGGAGTGGCACGCACTCATGTCCGCGCACGACGAACTGACGGGTGAGACCTATCGCTGGGGCAGGAACAACTATGTGCGCCTGGAACCGGGGCGGTCCCCGGCACACGTGCTGCACATCCAGCGGTCGTCCACGTAGCCATCGATCGGAGGGTCACAGCGTCATGACTGTCAACCAGCCCGTCCCGGACACCTTCGAGGACACTCCCGCCAAGGACCGGGACCCGGAGTGGTTCAAGCGCGCGGTGTTCTACGAGGTCCTCGTCCGTTCCTTCCAGGACAGCAACGGCGACGGCGTCGGCGACCTCAAGGGCCTGACCGCCAAGCTGGACTACCTGCAGTGGCTGGGTGTCGACTGCCTGTGGCTGCCGCCCTTCTTCAAGTCCCCGCTGCGGGACGGCGGTTACGACGTCTCGGACTACACCGCCGTACTGCCGGAGTTCGGGGACCTCGCCGACTTCGTGGAGTTCGCCGACGCCGCCCACCAGCGCGGTATGCGGGTGATCATCGACTTCGTCATGAACCACACCAGCGACCAGCACCCGTGGTTCCAGGAGTCCCGCAAGGACCCCGACGGCCCGTACGGCGACTACTACATGTGGGCCGACGACGACAAGCAGTACCCGGACGCCCGGATCATCTTCGTCGACACCGAGGCCTCCAACTGGACCTTCGACCCGGTGCGGGGTCAGTACTTCTTCCACCGTTTCTTCTCCCACCAGCCGGACCTCAACTACGAGAACCCGGCCGTCCAGGAGGAGATCCTGGCCGCCCTCCGCTTCTGGCTGGACCTCGGCATCGACGGCTTCCGCCTCGACGCCGTCCCCTATCTCTACGCGGCCGAGGGCACCAACTGCGAGAACCTCCCGGCCACCCATGAGTTCCTCAAGCGTGTCCGCCGTGAGATCGACCTCCACTACCCGGACACCGTGCTCCTGGCCGAGGCCAACCAGTGGCCCGAGGACGTCGTCGACTACTTCGGCGACTACGAATCCGGCGGCGACGAGTGCCACATGGCCTTCCACTTCCCGGTCATGCCCCGCATCTTCATGGCCGTACGACGGGAATCCCGCTATCCCGTCTCGGAAATCCTCGCCAAGACCCCGGCCATCCCCTCCAACTGCCAGTGGGGCATCTTCCTGCGCAACCACGACGAGCTGACCCTGGAGATGGTCACCGACGAGGAACGCGACTACATGTGGGCCGAGTACGCCAAGGACCCACGGATGCGCGCCAACATCGGCATCCGCAGGCGCCTGGCCCCCCTCCTCGACAACGACCGCCACTCCATCGAGCTGTTCACCGCCCTGCTGCTCGCCCTGCCGGGCTCGCCGATCCTGTACTACGGCGACGAGATCGGCATGGGCGACAACATCTGGCTCGGCGACCGCGACGCCGTCCGCACCCCCATGCAGTGGACACCTGACCGCAACGCCGGCTTCTCCACCTGCGACCCCGGACGGCTCACCCTGCCCACGATCATGGACCCGGTCTACGGCTACCAGGTCACCAACGTCGAGGCCTCGATGGCCTCCCCGTCCTCGCTGCTGCACTGGACCCGCCGCATGATCGAGATCCGTAAGCAGAACCCGGCCTTCGGGCTCGGGTCCTACACGGAGCTGCAGTCCTCCAACCCGGCGGTGCTGGCCTTCCTGCGCGAGTACGAGGACGACCTGGTGCTCTGTGTGAACAACTTCGCGCGGTTCGCGCAGCCCACCGAACTCGACCTGCGCGAGTTCGCCGGACGCCACCCGGTCGAGCTGTTCGGCGGCGTCCGCTTTCCCGCCATCGGCGAGCTGCCGTACCTGCTGACCCTCGGGGGCCACGGCTTCTACTGGTTCCGGCTCACCCGAGTCGCATCCCGCATCGGCCGACGCCCAACGGCGTGAGCTTCGAGCGTGTGCCGAGGAAAGGACGCGTCACCATGCAGAAGACCGCAACTCCCCGACCAGTCCGTACCGTCGACGCGGGCCCCCTGGCCTCGCTCGCCGGACTGCTGCGCGAATGGCTGCCCCGGCAGCGCTGGTTCGCCGGCAAGGACCGGCCCGTCACGGACCTGGCCCTGGTGTCCATGACGGAGCTGTTCCCGGGCTGTCTGCATCTGCTGGTGCACGCCGGTCACGGCGGAGTGCCCACTCCCGGTGGCACTCCTCCGGCCGGTGACTGCTACCAACTGCTGCTCGGCGTACGCCGTCATCTCTCGCCCCGCCTCGGCCGGGCGCTCATCGGGCGCGCCGAGGAGGGACCGCTGGCCGGTCTGACGGTCTTCGACGCGCTCCAGGACCCCCGCTCGGCCCAGCTGCTCCTGGAGCGGCTGCGCCGGCCCGGGACGGCCGGCCCGCTGCGCTTCGAGACCGCCCCGTCCCTGACGGTCCCCAGCGGGCTCGTGCCGCGGCTGATGGACGCCGAGCAGTCCAACACCTCCCTGGTGTACGGGGACGCGTTCATCCTGAAGCTCTTCCGGCGTGTGCAGCCCGGGATCAACCCGGACCTGGAGGTGCCGGAGGCGCTGGCCGAACAGGACTGCCGGCGCGTGCCGGCGCCGGTGGCCTGGTTCCGTACGACGCATCCGCAGGAGGCAACCCTCGGAGTGCTGCAGCCGTTCCTGCGGGACGCACACGACGGCTGGGCCCTGGCGTTGCGCGCGCTCGCCACGGGCGACGACTTCACCGCGCAGGCCCGCCAGTTGGGGCAGGCCACGGCCGAGGTGCATCTCGCGCTGGCCGCGGCCTTCCCGACCGGTGCGCACGACGAGAGCGTGCGCACGGCCTCCGCGATGACCGAGCGTCTGGACGCGGCCGCCCACGCCGTGCCCGCCCTGCGCCCGTACGTGCCCGGGCTGCGTGCCGCCTTCGGCACGCTGGTCGCCTGCGACCCCGGACCCCCCGCCCAGCGCATCCACGGCGATCTCCATCTGGGGCAGGTCCTGCGGGCCGGCCGGGACTGGTTCGTCATCGACTTCGAGGGGGAGCCGTCCCGTCCCCTCGCCGAACGGCGTGCCGCGCAGTCCCCGGTGCGGGACGTCGCGGGCATGCTGCGGTCCTTCGACTACGCGGCCCGGCAGCGCCGCCCCTGGCGTCCCGAATGGGCACGCCGCTGCCGGGAGGCGTTCTGCGCCGGCTACGCCGACCTGGCCGGCTGGGACCCGCGCAAGAAGCACGGCCTGTTGCGCGCCTACGAGACCGACCGGGCCGTGTACGAAGTGCTCTACGAGGCCAGACACCGTCCGGACTGGCTTCCCGTTCCCATGGCGGCGATCGAGCGTCTCGCCGTAAGAGGAGGATGAAGCCGTGGCCCTGCGCGACACCTCACCCCCCGAGCCCTCCGGCCCGGCGCGCCCCCAGGCCGCGCCGCCCCTGGACCCCGGCGACCGTGACCGCCTGCTGTCCGGCCGGCACCACGACCCGCATGCCTTGCTGGGCGCCCATCCGGTGCCCGGGGGCATCGCGGTGCGGGCGCTGCGCCCGTACGCCCGCTCGGTCACCGTCGTGATGGGCGGCAAGCGCGAGAAACTGGTCTCCGAGGCCGACGGCCTCTTCTCCGGCGTGCTGCCGCTCGACGAGATCCCCGCCTACACGCTGGCGGTGCGCTACGACGACGAGGAGCACGAGACGGCCGACCCGTACCGTTTCCTGCCCGCGCTCGGCGAGCTGGATCTGCATCTCATCCGCGAGGGCCGGCACGAGCAGCTGTGGAAGGCGCTCGGTGCCGAGCCGATGACCCATGAGGGCGTGACCGGCACCCGGTTCACCGTGTGGGCTCCCAACGCCCAAGGGGTGCGGGTCGCCGGGGAGTTCACCTGCTGGGACGGGACGGCGCTGCCCATGCGCTCACTGGGCGCCTCGGGCGTGTGGGAGCTGTTCGTGCCCGGCATCGGCGAAGGCGCCCGCTACAAGTTCGAGATCACCTCGCGGTACGGCAGCCGGTTCCTCAAGGCCGACCCGATGGCCCGCCGCACGGAGGCGCCGCCCGACACGGCGTCCGTGGTGACGGCCGCGCACCACGAGTGGGGCGACGCGGAGTGGATGGCCCGACGCGGCCGGACCCCGGTGCACCAGGCGCCGTTCTCCGTCTACGAGGTCCATCTGCCCTCCTGGCGCGCAGGATTGACATACCGGCAGCTGGCGGAGCAGCTGCCCGGATACGTCAAGGACCTCGGCTTCACCCACGTCGAGCTGATGCCGGTCGCCGAGCACCCCTACGGGCCGTCCTGGGGCTACCAGGTCACCGGTTTCTACGCGCCGACGGCCCGTCTCGGCAGCCCCGACGACTTCCGGTACCTGATCGACGCCCTGCACCGGGCCGGGATCGGGGTGATCATGGACTGGGTGCCGGCGCACTTCCCCAAGGACGACTGGGCGTTGGCCCGCTTCGACGGCGACCCACTGTACGAGCCCGGGGACGAGCGGCGTGCCGAGCATCCGGACTGGGGCACCTACGAGTTCGACCTCGGGCGCACCGAAGTGCGCAACTTCCTGGTCGCCAACGCCGTCTACTGGTGCGAGGAGTTCCACATCGACGGGCTGCGCGTCGACGCCGTCGCCTCCATGCTGTACCTGGACTACTCACGGGACTCCGGACAGTGGTCGCCCAATGTGTTCGGCGGCCGGGAGGACCTGGACGCGGTGGCGTTCCTGCAGGAGATGAACGCGACCGTGTACCGGCGGGCGCCCGGTGTGGTGACCATCGCCGAGGAGTCCACCGCCTGGGACGGCGTGACCCGCCCCACCGACAGCGGCGGACTCGGGTTCGGGCTGAAGTGGAACATGGGCTGGATGCACGACTCGCTCGGCTACATCGTGCACGAGCCGGTGCACCGCAAGTACCACCACAACGAGATGACGTTCTCGATGGTGTACGCCTACAGCGAGAACTACGTGCTGCCGATCTCCCACGACGAGGTCGTCCACGGCAAGCAGGCGCTGGTGTCGAAGATGCCCGGCGACTGGTGGCAGCGGCGGGCCACCCACCGAGCGTACCTGGGCTTCATGTGGTCCCACCCGGGCAAGCAACTGCTGTTCATGGGACAGGAGTTCGCGCAGGGCGCCGAGTGGTCGGAGACGCACGGCCCGGACTGGTGGCTGCTGGATCCCGGCTACAGCGCCGAGCCCGATCACCGTGGGGTGCGGGACCTGGTCCGCGACCTGAACACCGTCTACCTGGACACCCCGGCGCTGTGGCAGCGCGACAGCGATCCGGGCGGCTTCCGCTGGGTGCTGGGCGACGCGGCCGAGGACAATGTCTTCGCCTTCCTGCGCTTCGCCGCCGACGGCAGCCCGCTGCTGGCCGTGTCCAACTTCTCGCCCGTCGTGCGCCACGACTACCGTCTCCACGTCGGCGACGAGGTCCCGGTCTGGCGCGAGACCCTCAACACCGACGCCGCCCGCTACGGCGGCGGCGACGTCGTCAACGCGGAGGACCTCAAGTCCGAGGACGGGAAGATCACCATCACCCTGCCGCCGCTCGCCACGGTCTGGTTCACCCCGTTGCATTGACTTCTCCCCCCTCCTGAAGGAGGGGGATTCTCACGGCTCGCGCTGTGAGGTTTTCTGCTTCGTCGCCGACCGCCCGCCCGGAGTGCTCCGTTGAGGTCTTACACCAGCTCCACAGACTGTCACCGCCAGTCCGGCGGCCAGGAGGTTGCGTGCGGCATTCACGTCCCGGTCGTGGGTCGTACCGCAGTCGCATGTCCAGGTGCGGACATGCAGCGGCATCTTCTCCTGCAGGGTGCCGCAGGCGGAGCACAACTTGGAGGAGGGGAAGAAGCGGTCGACCGCGACAACGTCCCGCCCATACCAGTGGGCCTTGTACTCCAGCATGCTCCGGAAGTCCGACCACGCGGCATCGCTGATGGCGCGGGCCAGACTCCGGTTTTTGACCATGTTCCGTACGGTCAGGTCCTCGATCACGAGCGTTTGGTTTTCACGCACGAGTCGAGTGGTCAGCTTGTGCAGGTGATCACGGCGGCGATCAGCGATCCGGGCGTGGATCCTGGCGACCTTCCGCCGTGCCTTGCGACGGTTCGCTCCGTCACCCCTCGCCTTCCTCGCCAGGCGGCGCTGGGCCAGCGCGAGCCGGGAGCGGTCCTTGCGTTCATGCCTCGGGTTGGCGATCTTCTCGCCGCTCGACAGGGTCAGCAGGTGGTCCAGGCCCACGTCGACACCCACCGCCGCGTGGGTGGGCACAAGCGGCCAGATACCCGGGTCGTCGCACAGCATCGAGACGAACCAGCGTCCGGCCGCGTCCTGGGACACGGTCACCGTGGACGGCTTCGCCCCCTGAGGAAGGGGCCGGGACCACACGATGTCCAGCGGCTGGGTCATCTTCGCCAGGATCAGCTTCCCGTCACGGAAGCGGAAACCGCTGGTGGTGTACTCGGCGGACCTCCGGGCCTTCTTCCGGGACTTGAAGCGCGGATACTTCGCCCGCTTGCCGAAGAAGTGGGTGAACGCCGTCTGCAGGTGCCGCAGGCACTGCTGCAAGGGCACCGACGACACATCGTTGAGGAATGCCAGTTCCTCGGTCTTCTTCCAGGCCGTCAGCATCGCCGAGGTGGCGTTGTAGGTGACGCGTTCCTGCCGCGCCCACGCTTGCGTACGGGCCGCGAGGGCCAGGTTGTAGACCTTGCGGACGCAGCCGAAGGTGCGGGACAGCTCGGCTGCCTGCGCATCGGTTGGATAGAAGCGGTACTTGAACGCCCGCTTCACGCACGTCCCGGTCACGCTCACAAACTAGCGGGTCTGCGACTTGGTGATCAAACAGGTGGGTCACAGCACGGTCTTTCGCCCCGGCGGCGAAACCCCGCTTGCTGCCCTTCTCCGCAGGGATTTCGTTTCCTCCCCGGCTGAAGCCGGGGGTATCCACGGAAAGGACTGCGATGACGATCAGCGGGGTACTCGATGGCGTCGTAACGGTGGCGATGTCATAGAGAGGCGGCTTGAAGGTGCGGACCGTCGGTGTGGAGGAGGAGCTCCTCCTGGTGGACCCCGAGACCGGTGAGCCGAAGGCGTCGTCCGCCGCGGTGCTCGCCCGTGCGGAGCACTACGGCACCGCCGAGGGGGTGTTCGAGAAGGAGCTGTACGGCCAGATGCTGGAGTTCGCCACGCATCCCCGGGCCGACATGGCGGATCTGAGCGCGGAGATCGTGCGGTGCCGCAAGGAGGCCGGCCGGCACGCCGGCGAGATCGGGTGCACGGTCGCCGCGCTCGCCACCTCACCGCTGCCGGTCAGTCCGTCGGTCGGGACGGGCAGCCGCTACCAGTGGATGGCCGAGCAGTACGGCCTCGCCGCGCAGGAGCCGCTCGTGTGCGGCTGCCACGTCCATGTGGCCGTCGACTCCGACGAGGAGGGCGTCGCGGTCATCGACCGCATCCGCCCCTGGCTGTCGGTACTGGCGGCGCTGAGCTCCAACTCCCCTTTCTGGCAGGGGCAGGACACGCGGTATGCCAGCTACCGCAGCCGGGTGTGGCAGCGCTGGCCGTCGGCCGGGCCGACCGAGGTGTTCGGGTCGGCCGAGCGCTATCACCGGCGGGTGGCGGACATGGTCGCGAGCGGGGTGATCCTCGACGAGGGGATGGTCTACTTCGACGTCAGGCTCTCCCAGCGGTACCCGACGGTGGAGCTCCGGGTCGCCGACGTCTGTCTGCACGCCGACACGGCCGTTCTGGTCGCCCTGCTCGCCCGGGGGCTCGTGGAGACCGCGGCGCGGGAGTGGCGGGCCGGACGCGAGCCGGTCGACCACAGCGTCAGCCTGCTACGGCTGGCCGCCTGGCGGGCCGCCCGCTCCGGGCTCGAGGAGGAGCTGCTGCACCCGGCGACCATGCGCCGGATGCCCGCCGAGTCCGTGGTGGCCGGGCTGCTGGAGCATGTCGGGGAGGCTCTGGAGGAGACCGGCGACCTGGAGCGCGCCCGCACGAGCTGCGCGAGGCTGCTGGAGGGTGACACCGGTGCGGCCGTCCAGCGCCGGCTGCTGGCGGAGACCGACAGCCTGCGCGAGGTCGTCACCGCCTGCGCCCGTCAGACCCAGGCTTGAGAGGGACGTACTCAGAAGATCATGGCGAGGGCGAACGCGAGGAAGCCCGCGGCGATCAGCACGACCACGACGAGGATCAGCGCCAGGGGCGCCTTCGCCCAGCCCTTGGGCGGATTGTGCCGCTCCAGGGGCCCCGCCTCCGGCATGCTGCTTTCCGCGGGCGGGGTCTCGCCGGGCGGCACTCCGCCGCCTGGCTCGAGACCGGTGGTGCGTTCGGGTTCCGGATCGGGATTGACGTAACTCATACTCGCCGAGTCCCCCCGACACGGCGAGATCATCACGGCTGCGCAACTTCGCACGTTCCGGTCACCATCCGCACCCACCTGAGCTAGATTCGAGCACCGTCGACAACAGAGATCGTCGGCAGGGTCACCCTCCGTACACCCCAGGAGCAGCGCATGCGCAACGTCGCCCTCGCTCCCCCCTCCGTCGCGCCCCTGACCGGCGGGCTGGCCGACAGCATCTTCGACACGGCGGCCGCCGACCCGACGCTCGCGGTACTGGCCCGCCGCACGGACCCCGCTTCCCGCGCCTGGGAGGAGGTGACCGCCGTGGAACTGCGCGACGAGGTGGTGGACCTGGCCAAGGGCCTGGTGGCGTCCGGGATCTCCCCCGGCCACCGCGTGGCGATCATGGCGCGCACCCGCTACGAGTGGACGGTCCTCAGCTACGCCCTGTGGGCGCTGGGCGCGGAGGTCGTCCCGATCTACCCGACGTCCTCCCGCGACCAGGTGGAGTGGATGCTGCGGGACGCCGGCTGCGTGGCGGTGGTGGTGGAGGACGAGCAGGCCGTGATGACGGTCGGCTCGGTGTGCGGGGCGCTGCCGCGGCTGCGGCATGTGTGGCAGCTGGACGCGGGGGCGCTGGCCGATCTGGTGAAGCGGGGCGCGCTCATCCCGCTGGCGACCGTCGACTCGCTGCGCCGTATCGTCCTGCCCGACTCCACCGCGGCCGTCACCTACACCTCCGGCACGACAGGTCATCCCCTGGGCTGCGCGCTGAGCCACCGCAATCTGGCCAGCGCCTGCGACACCCTGCTCGCCGGCTGGGGCCACACGGTGGTGCGGCCCGGCGAGCGGCAGGGTTCGGTGCTGGCCTTCCTGCCCTTCTCCCATGTCTACGGGCTGCTGGTGCAGACGCTGTGCGTGCGCGGCGGCTTGGTGATGGGGCATGAGCCCGATCTGAGCGAGGAGGCGCTGTCGGCGGGCCTGCGGTCCTTCCGCCCCACCTACCTCTGCGCCGTGCCCTCCCTGTTCGAGAGGATCTACAAGAACTTCCTGCACGCCTCCCAGGAGGCGGGGCGCGGCGCCCTGTTCGAGCGGGCCGCGGACACGGCACGGGACTTCGCGGCCGCGCTGGAACGGCAGCGGCTCGGCGGCGGTTCCGGCCCCGGCTTCGACCTGCGGCTGCAACACGCCGTGTTCGAGCGGACGGTGTACCGCAAGCTCCGCGCCGCGCTGGGCGGCAGAGTGATCCGCGCGACCTCGGGCGGCTCGCCCCTCAGCCGGGAACTGTCGCTCTTCTACGAGGGCATCGGCATCTACGTCAACGACGGGTACGGCCTGACGGAGGCCGCCGGCGGAATCACCGCGCAGCCTCTGGGCCGGGAGATGTCGGGGACCGTCGGACAGGCACTGCCGGGCACCGACATCGCCGTGGCCGAAGACGGCGAGATCCTGGTGCGCGGGCCGTCGGTGTTCCAGGGCTACATCAACGACGAGGCCGCGACCCGGGCCGCGCTGCGCGGCGGCTGGCTGGCCACCGGGGACATCGGGCACCTGGACTCCGACGGGTACCTGACGATCACCGGCCGCAAGAAGGACATCATCGTCACCAGCAGCGGCAAGAGCGTCGCCCCGGCCGCCCTGGAGCAGCGGCTGCGGATGCACCCGCTGATCCATCAGGCGGTCGTCGTCGGCGACAACCGTCCCTGTGTCGGCGCGCTGATCACGCTGGACCCGCTGTTCCTGGCGTACTGGCGCCGTTCCCTGGCGCTGCAGAGCACCACGCCCAGCCGGGAGGCCCGGGAGGAGAACGCGCTGCGGGAGGAGATCGGGCGTGCGGTGGCCGCGGCCAACAGCTCCGTCTCGCGTCCGGAGTCGATCCGGGTCTTCCGGGTACTGCCCGAGCCGTTCGACGTGACGAACGGAATGCTGACCCCGTCCATGAAGCTGCGGCGGGACGCGATCGTCAAGCACTACGCTTTCGAGATCGACGCGATGTACCAGGCGCGGGCGCGTCCGGGCCGGCAGAACATGCCCGATGAGCTCTCCAGCTGGGACGAGGCGGACAACGTGTTCCGATGAGCTCTGCTCGGGAACCTGGGAGAGGTAGGACATCCGAGCAAGGACGACAGCCCCGCGGCATCGGGCGGGAAGGCGAGATGGCAACCGAGCGGCGTTGGGAAAGAGGACTTCCTTCGGGTCACCTCCCGGAGCGGGCCTCGCGTTTCCCCGGCGAAGTCCACAATGTGACGGACGCGCGTCTGGACGCGGAGCGGTTCCTGGAGGATCTCAGCGAGGTGACGCCGCCGGCGGCCCCCGAGCACTGGGACGACATCCTGCTGGTGGTCACGGAACTCGCCGCGAACGCGATCCAGTACGCGCCGGGGCCCTTCGAACTCCGGCTGCGGCAGACCTTCGACGGGGTGCACGTGGTCGTGCACGACACGAGCACCACCCCGCCCGCCCCCCGTCCGTTCCGTCCCGACGGCGGTGGCGGCGGGGTCGGCTGGCATCTGATCCACACCCTGTGCGACCAGGTCAGTGTCACCACGACCGACAGCGGCAAGGACATCCACGTCTTCCTGCCCTGGTGAGCGGGGCCGGGAAGCGGTCCGTCAGGCAGGCTGCCCGGCTTCCGGAGCGCTGCGCTCCACGGCCCGCAGCGGGACCAGCACGCTGATGGTCTTTCCGCCCCCGGGACGGCGTGCGACGGTGACCTCGCGGGCCAGGCGCACGACCAGCGGCCAGCCGTAGCCGCTGCCCCGGTGCCCCACCGGCAGCGCGCCGGACCCGTACATGACCTCGGGCACCACGTCGCTGTTGTCGTGGACGGCGAGCCGGAGTCCGTCCGGCAGGGGGGCGAGTTCCAGTCCCGCCAGTCCCCCGCCGTGCCGGATGGCATTGGTGACGAGTTCCGACACGACGAGCAGCAGATCGATGACGTCCTCTTCGCAGGCCGTGCGGTCCGCCGTGTCCCACTGCTCGCGCACCACCGAACGCGCGTGGTCACGCGCCGTCGCCGCCGTCGTGGCCGGCGGCCTCACCGCTGCGTCAGCCTCGTGGTCCCGGTCACCTCGAACAGCCCTTCAACGCTTCTGTGGCCACACTCACGCTGTGTCTTCCTTCCGGACGGGGGGGCCGGGATCACGGCCGTTTGTTTCCCAGCGGTTACCCGGCTGCTCCGTCCGCATTCTGCACAGCGGGGGCGAGGCCCGTCACGTCAGGGACGGCGCCAGATACGTGTGCCAGCCTCCCTCGGGCCACAGTTCGGCGGCGTGGACGAGGAGCCTGCGCGGCTGCGGACCCAGGCCGGAAACCTTCAGCAGCCCGCCGTTGCGGGCGACGGACCGGTCCGCGACATGAACGACGTGGAGCAGGGAGGAGTCGGCGAAAGCGACGCCGGTGAGGTCGAGGGTGAGCCGCCGTACCGATACCGGAAGTCCTGCCACCGCGCTTTCGACGGCGGGGCGGCTGCGGTTGTCGAGGTCGTTGTCCACGGTGAGCGTGGCGGTTCGGCCGCCGGGGCTCAGTGAGATGTGCGCGCCCATGCTTCGTGTCCCCCTTCCATGGGGGTTGGTGGCCGGGTGACGGCCTGCGGGCTCCCCCCACCGTGTCACGAACCGCCGGGCACGTCGAACCGCTCTCCGAAAGTCCGGACGCATGCCGGGCGGGATCAGGGGTAACTGCGGATGCGGCTGTCCGCTCGCGTGCGTGGGAACCGATCACGCGGGTAACCGGCCTGGCCGTAGCACTCGTTGTTGTCGGAGGTAGACGTGTCCATTGCCCATAACCCCCTGTCCGTCGAGGTCAGCCTGCCCGGTGAGGACGTGGCGCTGGTCACGGTGAAGGGCTACCTGGACGTCGACACGGCGACGGAGTTCCAGCACCATCTGGCCAACCAGTTGCATCACGGCCGTAGGCACTTCCTGCTGGATCTCACGGATGTGCCGTTCATGGACTCCTCCGGCATGAACATCATTCTGCGCGTCTACCAGGAGGCCCGGGAGCTGCCCGGGAGTGTGCACATCATCTCTCCCACGCCCGCCGTGCGCCGGATTCTCGACCTGACCGGAGTGAGCATCACGGTGCCCGTCTCGGAGAGCGTCGAGGAGGCGTTGGCCCGCGTCGACCAGGCACGGGAGCAGTGACGGTTGCCGTTTGACAATTGTGCGGTCCGGACAACAGAGTGAGCGCGCCAGCGCGGAAGGGATCAGGAATGGGCCGGTGTCAGGCGGTACGCGCCGCGGAGGATTCGTCCTCGTGGATCGCCGCCGCCGCGGCCGCGCAGAAGGCCTCCAGGCTGTCGAGCAGTGAGGTCCGCCGGTCGGCCGGCATCCGGTCGAGCACGGACTGCAGGGTCGTCTCCCGGCGCAGTCGCAGGTCCGTCAGAAAGGCCCTGCCGTGTCGGCTCAGATGAAGCTGCAGCTCCCGCCGGTTGGTGAGCGGGGTCCTGCGCTCCACGAACCCCACGGCCTGCAGCCGGTCGCACAGGCGGCTCGTCGAGGGGGGCGTGGAGCCCAGCGCGTCCGCGAGCGTGCGCAGGTTGATGCCCTCGTTGTGCTCCAGGATGAACAGGACACGCAACTGCGAGGCGGAGACCGGTGCCGTCGAGGCCCTGCCCCACAGCACCTCCAGCAGTTCGGCCGCCCGGGCGGTCACACGCGCGGTCTCCTGGGGTCGCGGGCGCGGATGCGAGGTCGTCACCCGGACACTGTCGCAGCCTTCCCGACCCCTGTCAGCTCACCTCCGGCGCATGCGGCGCTCGGCGCGAGCGGCGGACGGCGGCGTCCGCGGGCCTCGTCCCCGACGGCGCTCCCCCGCACGAAATGGTGTGACGAAGAGCATGAACAAACTCATGGCCGCCGAGCGCGCCCTGCGCTCGGCGGCTCCGCACCGGTTGGCGACGACCGTCCGCGAGGTGCTCTGCGGCCTGTACGAAGCGGAGTACGCCGAGTTGCGCATGGCCGACTACGGGCTGACGGTGTTGCGGCCCGTGTCCCCGCTGAGCGGGCCGCCGGAGGCGGTGCCCCTGCACGGCAGTGCGGCCGGGCGTGCCTTCGGCGCTCAGCAGCCGATCGAGGAGGACGACGCCGGACGGGTCCGCGTCCATCTGCCGGTCACCGTGCGCGGCGACCGGCTGGGAGTGCTGTCCGTCACCCTGCCGCCCGCGGTGCGGGCACGCACCGATCCGGGCGAACTGGCGGAGCTGGCCCGGATCCTGGGGCACGAGGTGGTCGTCGCCGAGCGCCACACGGACGTGTACGCGCAGGCACGGCGCACCGACCGGCTCACGCTCGCCGCGGAGATGCAGTGGCAGTTGCTGCCGGCCCGCTCCAGCGCCCGTGCCGAGTACGCGCTCGGCGCCCAACTGGAGCCCGCCTACTCGGTCTTCGGCGACAACTTCGACTGGTCGGAGTCGCCCGACCGGCTGCTGCTGTACATCACCAACGGCATGGGCGAGGGCATCGACGCCTCCCTGCTCACCAGCCTCGGCGTCAACGCGCTGCGCAACGCCCGGCGCGCGGACATCCCGATCTGCGACCAGGCCGCCCTGGCCGACCAGGCGATCTACGCCCAGTACCGGGGAGCGGTCCATCTGTCCGTACTGCTGGTGGACCTGGAACTGGCCACCGGGCGGCTGCGGGTGGTCGACGCGGGCTCGCCGCGGATGCTGCGGCTGCGCGAGGGGACGGTGTCGTTGGTCGACCTGGAGGCGCAGCTGCCGCTGGGCATGTTCGAGGAGACCGACTACACCACCCAGGAGTTGCTGCTGCGGCCCGGCGACCGGCTGCTGTTCGTCAGCGACGGCGTCCACACCGTGGCCGGGCCGAACGGCGAGAGCTACGGGGAGCGGGCGCTGGCGCGGGCGGTCACGGCGACGCGGCTGCTGCCGGCCGCCGACGTGCCGGCCGCGGTCCTGCGGGAACTGGGCGCCCACCGCGGCAGGTCCGAACCGGACGACGACGCGCTGGTGGCGTGTGTCGACTGGTTCGGCAAGCAGCCCGCCGACTAGGGCCGTTGCGCAAGTCCCGTCGTCCGCCCGGAGGGCGGGCCCTGCGGCGTCATGGGGGTCCCCCGCGCGAGGTTGTTCGAGCGTCGGGGAGCGTGCTCTCGGCGTGCCGGGTGCAGGCCCTCGTACTGGATGTACTGGGGGTTGTGCCCGGTGCGGCGAGTGGGGGTGCCCCCTCCGGGGGAGCGTGCCGGGCGTCGCGGGGCAGGCGGGACCTTCGCAACCGGCCCCGGCCGATGGCCCCGGGGCCATCGGCTGTCGAACGGTGCGGCCACGGTCGCACGCGTGTCGCGCCGGTACGGACACCGGCGGACCACCTGACGGGATCACCCGGCGGGGGCGAGGGCCAGGGCGACCTCGCACCATGACTACAGTTGTCGCCCGGCAAGAGTCGCGGTTTGCGTACCCGGCCGGCGGCGGGTACGGCCGACGCGACGCGGACGACGCGGATGAGGAGTGAGCAGGTGCCGGAGCACGAAACGGCAGAACAGCACGGATCGCCGATACGGGAGGTCGGCGGGTTCCTGCGCCGCCGCCGCGAGCAGATCGCCCAGCGCTGGGCCGACGAGGCCCTCTTCCGGGCCGTCTTCACCATCTCCCGGGACGAGGCCGTGGACGCGGCCCGCACCGTGATCGACGCGCTGGCCCAGGTGGCCGACGCGGAGCGGGCGCACGACACCGACGCCGCGGGGTTCACCGTGGTGCGCGAGCAACTGGCCCGGATGGGCGCCTCCCGTTCCCGCGCCGGTTTCTCCACGGCACAGGTGTCGAACGAGGTGGACGCCCTGCGCCCGCCGGCCGTGAACCTGCTGATCGCCGATCTCCCGGACGCGTCGCCCGAGGAAATCCTCGAGTGCGCGACCACCCTCACGGTGCTCATGGGCACCCTGCGGCTGGTCGTCCTGGACACGGCGCTGAACGAGGGCCAGGCGCTCATCGAACGGCAGCAGCTGCAGCTGCTGGAGGTGGCCACCCCGGTCATCAAGCTGTGGGACGGCATCGTGGCCGTACCCCTGATCGGAACCCTCGACAGCGCGCGCAGCCAGGTCGTGATGGAGACGCTGCTGCAGGCCATCGTCGAGCAGCACGCCCGTTTCGCGATCCTCGACATCACCGGTGTGCCCACGGTCGACTCGCTGGTGGCGCAGCATCTGATGAAGACCGTCGCGGCCGCGCGCCTGATGGGCGCCGAGTGCGTCGTCTCCGGCATCCGCCCGGCCATCGCGCAGACCATCGTCCACCTCGGCCTGGACCTGGGCACGGTCCTCACCCGGGCCAGCCTCGCCGACGCGCTGGCGTACGCCCTGCACGAACTGGGCTCCGGCATCATCGCCCCGACGAACGGCGGGGCGGTCCGCGGTGACCGATGACTTCTACCGTGTCCCCCCGCCCCATGTGCCGGTGCTCCGCCTCGGCGACGTCCTGCTGGTCACCCTGCAGGGGGACCTGCACGACAGCACGGCCCAGCAGTTGCAGGAAGAGATCGGCGAGACCATCGCGAGCAGCGGGGTGACCGGGGTCGTCATCGACATCTCCGGGGTCGAGATCGTCGACTCCTTCCTGGCCCGGACGCTGGCGGAGATCGCGGCGAGCTCCTCGCTGCTGGCCGCCAGGACCGTGGTCGCCGGCATGCGGCCCGCGGTCGCGATCACACTGGTGGAGCTCGGGTTGACGCTGCCCGGACTGCGGACCGCCCTCAACACCGAGGCGGCCATGGACCTGCTCGCCGCCGACACGCACCGGCCCGGCGGGCCACGGGAGCATCGGTGATGCCGATGTCCGCAGGCGTGGACGCCTGCCTGCCGATCCGCTCCGACATGGACCTGGCGTGGGTACGGCAGCACGTACGACAGTCCGCCGCCCGACTCGGCTTCGGGCTGGTGGAACAGACGAAACTGGTGACCGCCGCGAGCGAACTGGCCCGCAACACCCTGGTGCACGGCGGGGGCGGCCGCATGGAGTCGGCCCGGGTGACCCGCGGCCGGGCCGTCGGGCTGCGGCTGACCTTCGCCGACGAGGGCGCCGGCATCGCCGACCTGGAGCAGGCGCTGAGCGACGGCTACACCTCCGGCGACGGCCTGGGCCTGGGTCTGGGCGGCGCCCGTCGGCTGGTCCACGAGTTCTCCCTGGAGAGCACCCCCGGCGTGGGCACCACGGTCACGGTGATCTCCTGGGCGTCGACGCCGCCGCCCCCGCGTGAGGAACCGTGATGCCGCGCGTGTGGGACGTCCCGGTGCACGACTCGACCCGGGTGCGCGACGCCCGGGTCGCCGCCGAGCGTGCCGCCGCCCTCGCCGGGCTGGACGCCAAGCGCACGGCGGCCCTGTCGCTGGTGGCGACCGAGCTGGCCACGAACCTGGTCAAGCACGCCGGGGGAGGACAGCTGCTGGTGGAGCTCGTGCCGCCCGCCCTGCCCGCCGACGCCGCCGTACCGGCGCGGCTGGTGCAGATCGCGGCGATCGACCACGGCCCCGGTATCGCCGACGTCAGCGCGGCCCTGAGCGACGGTTTCTCCACCACGCGTTCCCTGGGCGCGGGCCTGGGCACATGCCGGCGGGTCGCGGACGACTTCGCCCTGCACAGCGTCCCCGGGCGGGGCACGGTGGCGCTCGCCCGGATCGGCGCCGCCGCGGGGACCGCCCGGGCCGAGGACGCCGCCGCGGTGCGGGCCGGCGGCATCAACGTGCCCTTCGCCAGGGCCGAGTACTCCGGTGACGCCTGGACCTGGGTGCGCGCCGGGGACCGGGCCACCCTGATGCTGGCCGACGGACTGGGCCACGGGCCGGAGGCGGCGCGGGCCTCGTCCGCGGCCGTCGAGGAACTGCACCGCTCGGCGCACCTCTCCCCCGCCGACTGTCTCGGGCGTGTCGACAGCGCGCTGCGCGGCACCCGCGGGGCGGCCGTCGCCGTCGCCCAGGTCGACACCGCGGCGGGCACGCTCCGCTTCGCCGGCGTCGGCAACATCGGGGCCCGGCTGCGAACCGGGGACGCCTGGCGCTCCCTGCTGTCCCGGCCCGGAATCATCGGCGTGCACCGGCCCGGGACGCTGCGCGAGGAGCGGATGCCGTGGGCGGCCGACGGGACACTGATCCTGCACAGCGACGGCCTGCCGAGCCGCTGGACGCCACCGGCGGAAACCGCCATGCTGACGGCGGATCCGGCCGTCGTCGCGGCGGGGGTGATCCGCGACGCGGGCAGTGCCGCCCGCCCGGTCCGCGACGACACCGCCGTGGCCGTACTGGCCCCGACCCTGCCGGAGCGCCCATGAAGCGGACATGGCAGATCAGCACCGTCGGCGACGCGGCGCGCGCCCGTATCGCCGCCGCGCGTCTCGCCGCCGCGCACGGGGTGACGGCGCTGGACCGGACCCGGCTGGCCACCGCCCTCAGCACCCACCTGCGCCAGTGTCTGACGAAGGGCGGCACCTGGCGGCTCACCCTCGAGGTCACCCCGGCCCCGGCAGCGCAGAGCGTCCTGCACGCGGTCGTCACCCCCCTGGAAACCGCGGAGTCCACCGCGCACACGCCGTGGCGCACCTCCCTCCTCTGCCCCGAGACACCGGCCCCTGCGGACGCCTCCACGCCGGCCGACACCCCCTCGGTACTGGCCGAGTCCCTGCTCGGCGCCGACGAGGACGCCGCCCTGGTGCTGGACAAACTCGCCGAGCAGGAGGAGCTGGTCGCCTTCCTCCGGGACGAGCTGCACCAGACCAACCAGGGCGTGCTCGCCCTGCACGCGGAACTCGACGCGGCGGGGCGGGCCCAGCGCGAGGCCTTCGCCGCCGAGCGCGGCGCCCGCCAGGAGGCGGAGAGCGCCCGCCGCCGGCTGACGTTCCTCGCCGACGCCAGCGCCGTCCTGACCTCCTCGCTCAACCACGACGAGATCGTGCGCCTGCTGCCCGAACTGCTCGTGCCGGAGTACGCCCGCAGTGTCGACGTCTGGCTGTTCGACGGCGAGGACGACCGGCGCCCGCCCGCACCGCACCCGGCCGCCGCCGTGCTCGCCGCCCGCACCGGCCGTCCCCAGTACGCAGCCGGCCGCCCCGGCGAGCTGCCCGGGGTCGACGACCGTCCGCCGTCGGCGCTCGATCCCGAACACCCCCTGCTGTGCCTGCCGTTGCCCACCCGCCGGGCGCCGCTGGGCGTCATCACCCTCGCCCCACCCGGGGACCGCTGGGACCCGGACGACGCCGTCATGCTGATCGAGTTCGCACGGCGCGCCAGCATCGCGATCGACAACGCCCGGCGTTTCGAGCACAACCGCGACATCGCCGAGACGCTGCAGCGGGCCCTGCTGACGGACCTGCCCAGCGCACCGGGCCTGCGGCTTGCCGCCCGCTATCTGCCGGCCACGCACGGCCTGAACATCGGCGGTGACTGGTACGACGCCTTCCCACAGCCCGACGGTGGACTGATCGCCGTCGTCGGCGACGTGACCGGGCACGGGCTGCACGCGGCGGTGATGATGAGCCAGCTGCGCACCGCGCTGCGCGCCTACGCCGTGGACGGCGCGGGCCCGGGCACCCTGCTGACCCGCCTGCACACCTTCCTGCACCATCTGCAGCCCGACCTGTACGCCACCGCCGTCATCGCCCGTATCCACCCCGACGAGCCCACCCTCACCTGGGCCGCCGCCGGTCATCCGCCGCCGGTCCTGCGCACCCCCGACGGCCGGGTGCACACGCTGGACGCCAAGCCCGGCGCGATGCTGGGCATCCCGCTCAGCCAGGAGATCCCGGACCACACGGTGCCCCTGCCGCCCGGCTCGACACTGGCCCTCTACACCGACGGTCTGGTCGAACGCCGTGCCCAGGGCATAGACCCGGGCATCGCCCGCCTCGCGACCGCCCTGGGCGGCTTCGAGCCGGCCGAGCTGGAACGCAACCTGGAGGGCTCGGCCGACCTCATCCTGGACCCGCTGCTGAGCGACTCCGAGCGCGACGACGACGTCTGCCTGCTGCTGTGCCACCTCGCGGAGCAGCGCGGCTAGCCGTTTCCTTGCCTTCTTTGCGGTGCGTTTCCGCAGCCGGGCGGGCATGGTTGTGCTCGACGCGTTCGTCTGCCCGCCGTGCCCCGCTGGCGGAACGGCTGGGCAAGCGGTGGGATCGATGTGGTGCGAGCGGAGATCCAGGGCAGGCGAAGGGCGTCGGTTGCAGACCGCCTGGAGCCGCAGAAAGGGATGAACGACGTGACACGACCCAGGATCCTGGTGGTGGGCGCGGGCTTCGCCGGCGTGGAGTGCGTACGCAGGCTGGAGCGGAAACTCGCGCCGGCCGAGGCGGACGTCACCCTGGTGACCCCGTTCGCCTACCAGCTCTATCTGCCCCTGCTGCCCCAGGTCGCCTCCGGTGTGCTGACGCCCCAGTCGATCGCCGTCTCGCTGCGCCGCAGCAAGAAGTACCGCACCCGGATCATTCCCGGCGGAGCCATCGGCGTCGACCTGAAGGCCAAGGTCTGCGTCATCCGCACCATCACCGACCAGATCGTCAACGAGCCCTACGACTACATCGTGCTGGCCCCCGGCAGCATCACCCGCACCTTCGACATCCCGGGACTGACCGAGCACGCCTTCGGGATGAAGACACTCGCCGAGGCCGCCTACGTCCGCGACCATGTGATCTCCCAGCTCGACCTGGCCGACGCCAGCGACGATCCGGCCGAGCGCGCCGCGCGGCTGCAGTTCGTGGTGGTCGGCGCCGGCTACGCCGGCACGGAGACGGCCGCCTGTCTGCAGAAGCTCACCCACGGCGCGGTCAAGCGCTACCCGCGCATCGACCCGGCCCTGATCAAGTGGCATCTGATCGACATCGCCCCCAAGTTGATGCCCGAGCTCGGCGACAAGCTCGGCCGCAGCGCGCAGGAGATCCTCAAGCGGCGCGGCATCGAGGTCTCCCTGGGCGTGTCCATCGAGAAGGCGGGGCCCGAGGAGGTCACGTTCACCGACGGACGGGTGGTGCCCACCCGCACCCTGATCTGGACCGCCGGGGTCGCCGCGAGCCCGCTCATCGCCACGCTCGGCGCGGAGACGGTCCGCGGGCGTCTCGTGGTCACGCCCGAGATGAGCCTGCCCGGTCATGACGGGGTGTTCGCGCTCGGCGACTCGGCCGCGGTGCCGGACCTGGCGAAGGGGCAGGAGGACGCGGTCTGCCCGCCCACCGCGCAGCACGCCATGCGGCAGGGCCCGCAGGTCGCCGACAACATCATCGCGAGCCTGCGCAACCATCCCATGACGCCGTACCGCCACAAGGACCTCGGTCTCGTGGTCGACCTCGGCGGCACCGACGCCGTCGCCAAGCCTCTGGGCATCGAACTGCACGGTCTGCCCGCCCAGTTCGCCGCTCGGGGCTATCACTGGTGGGCGCTGCGCACCAATGTCGCCAAGGTCCGTGTGGCGACCAACTGGACGCTCAACGCGATCGCCGGTGACGATTTCGTCCGCACCGGCTTCCAGGCCCGTAAGTCGGCCAGGCTCAAGGACTTCGAGTACACCGACGCCTATCTGAGCGCCGAGCAGGTGCGGGAGCAGGTAGAGGGATCCGGGCCCAAGCAGCTGTGAGGCCGGTGCGAGCGGGCCGCGCCCGTCATGTCATGCTGGGTCGCGGATCATGACGTGAAGCGGGGAGTGAGTACGGCGGCGTGAGGGCAGCGCGAGGGTCGGTCAGGGTACGGCTGCGGGATCTCGTGGCGGCCTCCGACCCCGGGCTGCTGCGTCTGACCGCAGGGCTGCGGACGATGGGCGCGATCGCCCTGACGCTGGCCGTGCTCACCCTGCTGCACGCCGATGTGCGCCATCTGGTCGGCGGGGCCATCGCGGCGATGGTGGCCACCTTCGCCATCCGCGAGAAACAGCCCGGCCCGCAGGCCGTCACCCTCGCCCTCGGACTTCCGGTGGCCCTGGTCTCCGTGTCCCTGGGCGCGCTGCTGCACTCCCGGGTGATCGCCGGTGACGTCTTCTTCGTCGCGCTCATCTTCTGCGCCGTGTACGCCCGCAGGTTCGGCGACCGGGGCACCGCGCTGGGCCTGGTCGGCTTCCAGGTCTACTTCATGTCCCTGTTCGTAGGGGCCACCGTCTCCGCACTGCCCCAGCTGTACGGCGTCGTCGTGGTCGCCTTCGCGGCCAGTGCGGTCATGCGCTTCGGCCTGGTGCGCGAGACCCCCGCCGGGATCCTGGAGCGGCTGCGGGACGCCTTCCGGGCCCGGCTGGCCCAGCTGGTGTCCGCGCAGCTGGAGCTGCTGGAGGCCGGCCCCGACGACATCGACAAGGCCCTGCAGGGCACCCGTGAGGGCACCGCCCGGCTGCACGACACGGCCATGATGATCCAGGGGCGGCTGGAGGACGGCACCTCGGACGAGGCCGTGGCCCGGCTGGTGCAGCGGCGCATCGCGGACGCCGAGATCGCCGCCGAGCGCCTCGGTCTGCTGCTGCTCACCGCGCGCAGCGCCGAGCGGGCGGACACCCTGACCCTGCACCTGCCGGGCGCACCCCTCCCCGAGGGCGGCCGGCTGCCCGTACAGGACGAGGCGACCGAGACCCTGCGCCGCGATCTGCAGGCGCTGCGGGTGCTGGTGCTGCGGCCGGTCTCGGCCCACCCCGGCGCCGGACTGGTCCAGTTGCGCAACCGGCTGCTCGGCTACCGGGACGAGGAGAATTTGCCCAAGGCCTCCCCCGCCGTCCAGGACGTCTTCCGCGGCATCGGCGAGGCCGCCCGCGCCGTGCTGGGCCTCAGGATCGCGCTGGACGGACCGCAGGACGAGTCGGACGACACCCCGTCCGCCGCGCGCTCCCGTGAGGAGCTGGACGCCGAGGACGCCGCGATCGACGGCGGCGAGGAGAGCGCCGCGGACACGGCGACGGGGCTGCGGCGGCCGACCACCCGGGCCGCGGTGCAGGTCGCGGTGGGCTCGTCGCTGGCCATCGTGGGCGGCGAGTTCCTCTCCGGCCAGCGCTGGTACTGGGCGGTGCTGACCTGCTGGATCGTGTTCATCAACACCGCGTCCACGGGCGAGATCCTGGTCAAGGGCTACCGGCGGCTGGTGGGCACCGTGCTCGGTGTGATCGCGGGACTGCTGCTCGCCGCGCTGGTCGGCCACCACACCTGGACGGCGTTCGCGCTGGTGCTGCTGTGCGTGTTCGCGATGTTCTACACAGCGCCGCTGTCGTACACGCTGATGTCGTTCTTCGTGACGGCGGCACTGGGCCTGCTCTACACGCTGCTGCACACCTACAGCCTGTCGGTGCTCGTGCTGCGGGTGGAGGAGACGGCGCTGGGCGCGGCCTGCGGCATCATCGCGGCGGCGTTCGTACTGCCGGTGCACACCGACCGCCGTACCAACGATCTGCTGGAGACGGTGCTGGAGCGGCTCGGTGAGGTCACCGAGGCCGCCGTGGAGCAGCTCAGCGGCGGGCCGCCGGACGAGCTGCTGGGCAAGGCGCGGGACCTGGACCAGGCGCTGGCCGACCTGCGGGCCGCCACGCAGCCGCTGACCCACCCGGTGACCCCGATGCGGGCCCGGCGCAGCACCGCCCGGTACGTGGTCGCGCTGCTGGAGACCTCCGCGTATCACGCGCGGTCGCTGGCCGCGATGGCCGAGCTGCTGCCCACGCATCCGTCCATCGCCGCCGATCCCCGGCTGCGCCGGGCGGGGCGGCGCCTGTTGCGCAACATCGACGCGATCGCGGCGCGGGTCGCGGACGAGCGGGCGCCCGTCGAGGTCGAGACGGGCGCGAGCATCGCCGCGCTGCTGGAGTCGGAGCTGGCCGGCGGGTCGCGCTACGGCCGGATCACCGACCGGGTGCTGCGGCATCTGCAGCGGCTGGACGAGGCGGTGGTGGGCCTGGCCCGGCCGCTGCGGGTGCCGGTGGCGGAGCCGAAGCGGTGACGGTGACGGTGACGGCGGCAGCCTGGAGCGCTCAGTGCTATGTCACATACCACCGATGCGTCAGAAGTCCGTGGGAAGGCCGCTGACCTCGGCGATGCCGCGCAGCTCCTCGTTCTGCTGGTGCCGCTCGCGGATGTAGTCCGCGATCTCGCCGAGGCGGGTGGGATCGGCTGCGGTGTCCGCGTCGGTGATCACGCGGACCGGGCCGGTCTCGTCCAGGTTGATCTCGACGACCTCGTTGTCCAGTCTGCCGGTGACCGCGGCGGCGATGACCAGGGCGGCCTCGTCGCGGACCTCCTGGGACAGACCGTCGGTGCGTTCACCGTCGAGCGCGAAGTCGAGCTCGGGCAGACGCTGCTCCTCGATCGCCCGCAGGATCGGCTGGACCACGTCGAGCAGCTGAAGGTAGTCCTCCGTGTCCATCCGGGTGCGCAGGAGGCCGAGATACATGTCGACGGGCCGGTGCTCGGGTGGAAACTCGGGTTCGTTCATCCCCACCGTGTTCCCCCTTCCTCACGCATCAGACCCGGCGCCAGCGCGCCAGGGCGAACGAGAACAGACCGAACAGGACCAGGCCGGTCGCCACGCAGACCAGCAGCCACGGGCCGAGCGGGGTGTCGGCGAACGAGCGCAGGGTGTCGTCCAGTCCCTTGGCCCTGTCGGGCTTGTAGTCGACGGCGGCCCGCACCGCGAAGACGCCCGCCGCGGCGAAGACCAGGCCGCGCGCCGCCCCGCCGCCCACTCCGGTCACGTCCACCAGCCGGCGCGCCCAGGGGGCCATCTGCGTGAGCTTGAGCTGACGACGGTAGTCCCGCCGTACGGCCCGGGCCCCGACCCAGATGCCCGCCACGATGACGCCCGCACCCGCGATGCCCACCAGCCACTGCCCGGCGGGCAGTTGCAGGACCCGCGCGGTGATGTCACGGGACTGCTCGTCGCTGGAGCCCCCGCCGCTGCCGCCGTGCGGGCCGGCCGCGAACCGGAGCACCGAGTAGGCGACGAACGCGTAGAAGACGCACCGGGCCGCCGCGATCAGCCGCTTGCGCGCGCTGCGGCCGTCCTTGCCGACCGAGCCGAAGACGGCCTCCGACAGCCGCCACAGCGCCATGCCGACCAGGCCCAGACCCAGCGCCCAGAGCAGGACGGCCCCGAAGGGCTGTCGGGCCAGCTCGCCGACCGCGCCGCCGCGGTCCGCCTGTTGGTCCGTGTCGCCGAAGGCGATCTGCAGCGCGATGACGCCGACCAGCAGATAGATCACCCCGCGGGCGGTGAGCCCGGCACGGGCGGCGCCCTCGGTCACCGAGCCGCGGGCCGCACGTTCGGCCTGCATGCGGGTGGTATGTGACATAGCACTCGCGTTCATGTGAACCTCCCGTCGTGCGAATGCCCCGGCTTCGGACCCCGACACCAGCCGCAACCCGTGCGATCGCGCCAGCCAGGACCCGCCGCCGGCACCGGACACGGCTGTGCCCGGAAGCGGGCTCGATGGGCTTCCGGGCACAGCCGTCGCGGACTGGTGCGTGAGGTCAGTCGACCAGGGGTGCGGCGGTCTTCGACGGCGAGTGCGCCGGGTCCGCCGCCGCCAGCAGCCGGTGGGCCGTCTCCAGGGCGTGTCTGACGTCACGGGTGCCGGTCGACACACACAGCGTGTACGCCACGTCCTGGGCGCGCGGGCTGACCCGGCCCGTGCCGGTCTCGGCCTCCTCGGCCCGCAGCGACTCGTACTCCTCGACGAGTTTGCGCAGAAAGGCCGGATGAGGGATCAGCATGGTTTCCGTTCCTCCTCGAATCGGTAGTCGCCCGGCTCGGCTCAGACCGCGGTCGGCCGCCCGTCGGTGCCCCGCCGGCCGCGCTGGCCCATCGCCTCGGCGCGCACCTGGGCGCAGCTGCGGCTGATGAGGCGGGAGACGTGCATCTGGGAGATGCCCAACTGGTCGGCGATCCGGCTTTGCGTCATGTCCTCGAAGAAGCGCATGTAGAGAATGGCCCGTTCGCGTTCGGGCAGGCGGCGCAGGCCTTCCTTGGCGGACTCACGGTCGATCACGGTGTCGAAGGAGGAGTCCGTCGCCCCGAGCGTGTCGGCGAGGCTGTAGCCGTCGTCGTCACCGGCGAGCTCGGCGTCCAGCGACAGGGTGCTGAAGCTCTCCAGTGCCTCCAGGCCGCAGCTCACTTCCTCCTCGGTGAGCCCGGTGTGGGCGGCGAGGTCGGCGACCGACGGCTCGGGGGTACCGGGGGTCTGGGTCAGCTCACGGCGCGCGATCCGCACCTTGTTGCGCAGTTCCTGCACCCTGCGGGGCACGCGCAGCGCCCACATACGGTCCCGGAAGTGCCGCTTGACCTCGCCGGTGATGGTGGGGACGGCGTAACTCTCGAAGGCGCCCCGCTCGGGGGCGAAACGGTCGATGGCCTTGACCAGTCCGAGGGCCGCGACCTGCCTCAGGTCCTCCACCGACTCGCCGCGGTCGCGAAAGCGGCCGGCGATGCGGTGGGCCATGGGCAGCCAGGCCTTGACGAGCTGGTCGCGGATCGCGTCGCGTTCCGGTCCGTCCTCCAGACCGGCCAGCCGGGCGAAGAGGTCGGCCGTGTCTGGGGCGTCGTCGTGCCGCCGCCTGTTGGACGGTGCCTGGGTTGTCTGCGTGCCGGGACGGCTGGTCGAGGTGTCGATGAGCATGCGGATTCGCTCCCGAACTGGGGGTTTCAGGGACATACCGCGGGAAAAGTCGCCACCCGGACCGACTGAAGGTCCGGCCAGCCATACCGCTCCCGCTGGCGCGCCTCCGGTCCGAAGCACGAAACTCCGTCTGCCCCTAGGTGGTGGGTACAAACTCCGCTTCCCCGAAACTCTTTCGCTCCGCTTCGTCCGGAGTCCTCAGGGAAGCGCCACCATCGCGGTGATGCACTTGCCTCCGGCGGGCAGCTCGGACACCCGCACATCGCGGGCCAGCCGGCACACGATGGGCCAGCCCAGGCCGCCGGGCCGGCGCCGTCCCCGGGCGTCCACGGGGGGCCTGGCCACCGGCAGCTCGGCGCTGCGGTCGCTCACCGAGACGCACAGACAGGGCCCGGCGACGTCGACGCGGAAGTCGGTGACGCCGCCGCCGTGCAGCATGGCGTTGGTGGCGAGTTCCGAGGCGACGAGCAGTGCGTCCCCCAAGGCGTCGGGATCCCAGTGCGTATGGGTGACCCGGCAGCGTTCGGCAACCACCCTTTCCACGGCCCTGCGGGCGTCGGCCGGGCGACACAGGCGCGTCGGGCCGGTGCCCCGCGCGCCCGACTGCTCGATGACGGTATCGGTCGCGTGCTTCTCGCACATCGCCATGACTCCCTGTCGGAAGAACGAACTGGCTGGTGATCGACGAGGCAGGCGGCTGGGTCCTGGCCGCCCCACGGCGCCGCACGGGCACAGGCTCTTTCGGGGCCACGGCGAGGTCCCGGCCGACAGCGGCGGCGTCCCGTCGCACTGCGTGAGCACCGCAGGTCTCTCCTACCGGCTCACCGCCGCGAGCCCGGCCAAACCTCCCGTGTCGGGCCCGTGCGCACCGGTCTTCTCCCGCAGATCGCGGGTACCCGCCCGTCATGAGCGATGTCGTGGACTCAGACGAACTGCTGCGCCGCCTCCAGCGCGCCCGGGCCTGCGCACAGGAGGAGGCACAGTCCTGGCGGGAGCGCGCCGACGGCCTCGGGGCGGGCGAGCCTGACCCCGCGAGCGAGGCCGTGGTACGGACCCTGGCGTACGAGACGGTGATCAGGGTGCTGGACGAGGTCCTCACCCCAGGCGCCCGCTCCGAGCAGGGCTGATCCCCGCGGCTCGATTGACGCCCACCCCCCTGGGCACCCGGCGCGCATGTCAGCCGATCACCACCGCGCACCCGTCCTGGAAGCCCTGGCCGACTTCCATCGCCAGGGGCAGTTGGCCTTCTCCCCGCCGGGACACAAACAGGCCCGTGGCGCCGACCCCGCCGTACGCGAACTGCTGGGCGACGCCGTGTTCCTCGGCGACGTCCTGGCCTCGGGCGGGCTGGACGACCGGCTCACCCGGGGGCGGGTGCTGAGGCGGGCCGAGGAGCTGATGGCGGACGCGGTGGACGCCGAGCACACGTTCTTCACCACCTGCGGCAGCTCGCTGTCGGTCAAGGCCGCGATGCTGGCCGTCGCGGGCCCGCACGAGAAGCTGCTGATCAGCCGGGACACCCACAAGTCGGTGGTGTCGGGGCTGGTGCTGTCCGGCATCGAACCGGTGTGGGTGGAGCCCCGCTGGGACGCCGAGCGGCATCTGGCGCACGCCCCGTCCGCCGAACGCTTCGAGCAGGCCTTCCAGGAGCATCCCGACGCCAAGGGCGCCCTGGTCGTCAGTCCCACGCCGTACGGAGCCTGTGCGGACCTGAAGGCGATCGCCGAGGTCTGTCACCGCCGTTCACTGCCGCTGATCGTGGACGAGGCCTGGGGCGCCCATCTGCCCTTCCATCCCGGTCTGCCGTCGTGGGCGATGGACGCGGGCGCCGACATCTGCGTGACCAGCGTCCACAAAATGGGCAGCGGCCTCGAACAGGGCTCGGTGTTCCATCTGCGCGGCGACCTGGTGCAGCCGCAGCTGCTGAAGACGCGTGCCGACCTGCTGGGCACCACCAGCCCGTCGGTGCTGCTGTACGCCGGGATGGACGGCTGGCGGCGGCAGATGGTCCTGCGCGGCCGGGAGTTGATGGGCGGGGCGCTGGACCTGGCGGCCGAGGTGCGGGCGGCGATCGAGGAGATCGACGGCCTGCACGTCAACGACCGGGACGACTTCTGCGGTGAGGGCCTGGCCGACGACTTCGACCCGCTGCCGTGCGTCATCGATGTCGTGGGTCTCGGGATCACCGGCTTCCAGGCCGCCGACTGGCTGCGCGAGCACCGGCGGCTGGACATGCACCTCAACGACCACCGCCGTATCGGCGCCCAGATCACTCACGCCGACGACCGGGAGACGACCGGCGAGCTGCTGACCGGGCTCAAGGATCTCGTGCAGGCGGCGCCCGAACTTCCGCGCGCGCCACGGGTGGACGTGCCCTCGCCCACCGAACTGCGCATGGCGCAGGCGCAGTTGCCGCGGGACGCCTTCTTCGGTCCCGCCGAGGACGTGCCGGTCGGCCGGGCGGCGGGCCGGATCGCGGCGGAGATGATCACGCCGTATCCGCCCGGGATTCCGGCCGTTCTGCCCGGCGAACGGCTCACCGAGCCGGTGCTGCGGTATCTGCGCACGGGTCTGGAGGCGGGCATGAACCTGCCCGATCCCAGCGATCCGGAACTCAGGACGATCAGGGTCGTGGCGGCCGGAAACCAGTCCGCGGAGTGAAACCGGTCACGCAACCCGCTTTTCGCTACGCGTAGCGCCCCTGGATGGTTTACCGTTCATTCATACGTGGTGACGGAGTCGACCGTATCCGTCCTCCGGCATCACCGCGAACGGCCCTGGCTGGCCTCCCCCGTCCAGCCAGGGCTTTTTCATGCGCGCGACTTCTTCCCCGGAACTGCCGTCCGCCGAGGTGCTCAGCGGACCGGGAGCGGCTGAAATGGGCATAGGGAAACACCTCAACCCACGCCGGCGAGGAGCCCCGTGCCATGACCAAAGCGATCAAGCTGCTGACCGCCCTCCCGCCGCCCCAGCGCCAGCGCCTGATGGCACTGGCGAAGGAGGTCTCCTTCCCGGAGGACACCCGGATCTTCGAGGCGGGCGGCCGGGCCGACCGCTTCTGGGTGATCCGCTCGGGGGCGGTCACCCTCGACCAGCGGGTCAACTCGCTGCAGCGGGTCACCGTGGCCAGCCTGGGCGCGGGCGATCTGCTCGGCTGGTCGTGGCTGTTCCCGCCGCACGAGTGGGACTTCGGGGCCGAGGCCTTCAGCCCGGTGCGGGCCTATGAGTTCGACGCGGCGCAGGTGCTGCGGCTGTGCGAGGAGGATCCGTCGCTGGGCATCGTGCTGGTGCGCAGCGTCGCCGAGATCCTCGCCCACCGTCTGGAGATGACCCGGGGCAGGCTGATGGAGCAGTACGCGACACACCGGCGCGGCGGTCTGTAGTTTTACGACAGCACCCCGGTCGGCTCGTCCCCGCAGGCCGCCGACCCGCGCACCGACCGTCCGCTCGGATCGGCGGCAGGCAGGCCGGCCGGCGCCACGCTCCGGGCCGATCGCGTCGAGGAGCGGCCCTCGGCGGCCGAGGCCCGTCATGGGATCATCCAGGCGGCACAGGGTCCGGCGGGTCCTAGATCCGGTAGCGGCGCAGGGCCGGTGCCGCCGCGGTGAGGGCCAGCATCACGGCGACGACCAGCAGGCCGCCCCCCGCGACCGCGGCGCGCGGACCGAAGGCGGAGCCCGCGGCGCCATGCAGGACGTCGGCCAGGCGGGGGCCGCCCGCGACGACGACAGTGAAGACGCCCTGCATCCGGCCGCGCATCTCGTCGGTGGCGGCGGACAGCAGGATCGCCCCGCGGAAGACCATGGAGACCATGTCGGCGAGGCCGGCCACGGCCAGGAAGCCCGCCGCGATCCACAGGTTCCCGCTGAGCCCGAACCCGGCGATCGCCAGCCCCCAGGCGACGACCGCGCCGATGACCATCCAGCCGTGCCGGCGGGCCCGGGAGAAGGTCCCGGAGAACAGTCCGCCGAGCACGGCGCCGATGGGGATGGCCGCGAAGAGCAGACCGAGGGCGAGCCCCTCGCCGTAGGAGCCGTAGGTCTGCGCGGCCAGTTGCGGGAACAGGGCGCGGGGCATGCCGAAGACCATCGCGATGATGTCGGCGAGGAAGGACAGCAGCAGCACCTTGTGCCGGGAGATGTAGTGGAAGCCCTCCGCGATCTGCCGCACGCCCGCCCGGCGCACGGCGGTGCCGGCCAGGGGCGGCAGTGAGGGCAGCCGGAAGACCGCCCAGACGGTGACGCACAGGGCGAGGGCGTCGATCAGATACAGCTCGGGCAGGCCGATGACCGGTATCAGGACGCCGGCCAGCAGCGGACCCACGACCTGGCCGGTCTGCATGACGGTGGAGCCGAGCGCGTTGGCCGCGGGCAGCTGCTCCCCGGGCACCAGCCGGGCGATGGAGGCGTTGCGGGCCGGGGCGTTCAGACCCCAGAACGCCTGCTGCATCGCGAGCAGCGCCATCAGCGCCCACACCGACTCGAGTCCGCCGACGGCCTGCAGCCAGAACAGCAGGGAGGTCACCGCGATGCCGGTGTTGGTGATCAGCAGCAGCTTGCGGCGGTCCATGGTGTCGGCGACCGCGCCGCCCCACAGCGCGAACACGATCAGCGGCAGCAGTCCGGCGAGGCTCGCGGCACCGACCCAGGCCGAGGAGCCGGTGATGTCGTAGATCTGCTTGGGCACGGCGACCGCGGTGAGCTGGCTGCCGACCGCCGTGACGATCGTCGAGGACCACAGGCGCCGGTAGGCCGGGACGCGCAGCGGGCGGGTGTCCATCGCCCACCGGCGCCAGCCGCGCCCGGGAGGGGCCCCCGCCTCTTCTGCGGCGGGGGCCGGTGGCTGTGGTTCTGTGCTGCTCTCGCTCGTGTCCACGGGTGTCCTGGTTGCTCGATACATCTTTCGGGGCCGGGGCCCACTATCGCAGCAACGCCTGGGCGTTGGGGACGTGCGATCAGCCCTCGGACATCAGGCCCGAGCCACGAGCATGCCGCCGAGTGTGATCATCGTCGCGGCAACCAGCCCGTCCAGTACCCGCCAGGCGGACGGCCTGGCCAGGAAGCGGCCGAGCAGACGACCGCCGAAGCCGAGGACGGCGAACCAGCACAGGCTGGCGAGGGCCGCTCCGAGGCCGAAGGTCCACCGCAGTTCGCCGCGGTGCGCGGCGATCGAGCCGAGCAGGAACACGGTGTCCAGGTAGACGTGCGGGTTGAGCCAGGTCAGCGCCAGACAGGTCACCACCGCCCGCCGGCGCGAGTGGGTCGCCTCGCCCTCGGTGCGCAGCGAGTCCCCGGCCGGCCGCAGCACCCTGCGGGCGGCGAGGGCGCCGTAGCACAGCAGGAAGGCGCCGCCGATCCAGCCGACCGCCGTGAGCGCCCGCGGATACGCCACCACCACCGCGCTGACCCCGCCGACGCCGAGGGCGATGAGCACGGCGTCGGACAGGGCGCAGATGCCGACCACGGCGAGCACCGCGTCACGGCGGATCCCCTGGCGCAGGACGAAGGCGTTCTGGGCGCCGATGGCGACGATGAGCGAGAGGCCGGTGCCGAATCCGGCGGCCGCGGCGGTCAGGGCGTTGGTCATGACATCGACGCTACGGAGACGATCACCCCACGTACAGCTAAAGATTCTTACGTATCATTAGCCGATGTGAAGACCGAGCTGACCGAACTCCCTCTCGACCAGGTCCGTACCCTCCTCGCCGTGATCGACGAGGGCACCTTCGACGCGGCGGCCGCCGCACTGCATGTGACGCCGTCGGCGGTCAGCCAGCGGGTGAAGGCACTGGAGCAGCGCACCGGCCGGGTGCTGCTGATGCGCACGAAACCGGTACGGCCGACCGAGTCGGGCGAGGTCGTGGTGCGCTTCGCCCGCCAGCTGGCCCGGCTGGAGCGCGACGCCCGCGCCGAGCTCGGCATGAGCGGGGCCGGCGAGCCGACCCGGGTGTCGATCGCGGTGAACGCCGACTCCCTCGCCACCTGGCTCCTCCCCGCCCTCACCGCGGTACGGCACGAGCCCCGGCTCTGCTTCGAGTTGCGCCGCGAGGACGAGACCCGCACGGCCTCGCTGCTGCGCGAGGGCGCGGTGATGGCCGCGGTGACGTCGTCGTCCGAGCCCGTGACGGGCTGCTCGGTGCGCGCGCTGGGCCGGATGCGCTACGTTCCCGTGGCCAACCCGGACTTCGCCCGCGAGCATCTCGACGGCCCGCTGCGCGAGGTGCTCGCCACGGCGCCCACCGTAGCCTTCGACCGCAGCGACGACCTGCAGGACGCCTTCGTCCGCCGGCTGCGCCGGGGCGGCGGGGCCGCGAGTCCGGTACGGCACCTCGTGCCCACGTCGGAGGGTTTCGCCGAGTCCGTCGCGGCGGGCCTCGGCTGGGGACTCGTACCCGAGGTGCAGGCCGAACCCCTGCTGCGGGCCGGGCGACTGGTCCGCCTCGACCCGGACCTGGCCCTCGACGTCCCCCTCTACTGGCAGCAGTGGAAGCTCGACTCCCCCGCCGTCGCCGCGGTCGCCGACGCGGTCACGCGGGCGGCTCAGCAGGCTCTGCGCGGCTGAACGAGGCCAGTCGTGCGGCCGCGCTGTCCAGCAGCATCTCCAGCGCCGTCGGGTACGCGCTGTGGACCATGCGGGTCGCGAGCAGGGGTGCGGCCTCGGCGATGCGCGGGTGCGTGGTGCGCGGCAGGCGGGCGTAGGTCGAGCGCCACATCTCCTCGTCGGCGCGCAGGGCCGCGCTGGGCAGGGTGAGAGAGGCGGCGTCCAGGGCGGCGAAGGCCAGCGTCTGGTCGATGAAGGCGTGGTAGACGCGCACGGTGTCGGCGAGCGGGAAGCCGGCCGTGCGCAGCACGTCCAGGACGGCCTCGTCGGCGGCGAGTTCGTTCGCCCGGCCGGTGACCCGGTTCGTGGTCAGCAGCGCGGCCTGGGGATGGGCGACGTACGCGGCGTGGATGCGCAGTCCGACCGCGCGCAGGTCCGCCCGCCACTCCCCCCTCGGCCGCCAGCCGTCGAGGGCCTGGCCGATCAGCGCGTCGCCGATGGCCAGGGTCAGGTCGTCCATGCCGCGGAAGTAGCGGTACAGGGTGCTCGGGTCGGCGTCCAGCGCCAGACCGAGCCGGCGGGCGGTCAGACCCGCGCTGCCGTGCTCGCGCAGCATCCGCAGTGCCGTCTCGACGATCAGCCGCTCCGACAGCACCGTGCCGCTCTTGGTGGGCCGGCGCCTGCGCCGCCGCTCCTCGGGCACGACCGGTTTGGGCACCGCGACCTCCTTATGCCAACGCCATTGACCTTACGGGCGCGCAAGGCGTTCCATCTCCAGCGGGGCCCCATGTCACCCACCCCCGCACAGGGAGTTCTGCCATGCGTGTACTGCTCGTGGGCGCCGGCGGTGTCGGCACCGCCGTCACCCGGATCGCGGCCCGGCGTTCCTTCTTCGACGCGATGGTCGTCGCCGACTACGACCCGGCACGGGCCGCGGCGGCGGTCGCCGCCCTCGACGACGACCGCTTCACCGCCGAGCGCGTGGACGCGGGCGACGAGCCGGCGGTCGTGGACCTGCTGCGCCGGCACCGCTGCGACGTCCTCCTCAACGCCACCGACCCGCGCTTCGTGATGCCCCTCTTCCAGGCGGCCCGCACCGCCGGCGCCACCTACCTCGACATGGCCATGTCCCTCTCGCACCCGCACCCCGAGCAGCCGTACGCGCGGTGCGGGGTCAAGCTGGGCGACGACCAGTTCGCACGCGCCGAGGAGTGGGAGAAGGCGGGCGCGCTGGCGCTGGTCGGCATGGGCGTGGAGCCGGGCCTGTCGGACGTCTTCGCCCGGTACGCCGCCGACGAACTCTTCGACGAGATCGAGGAGATCGGCATCCGGGACGGCGCCAACCTCACCGTGGACGGCTACGACTTCGCCCCCTCCTTCAGCATCTGGACCACGATCGAGGAGTGCCTCAACCCGCCCGTCGTCTACGAGGCCGACCGCGGCTGGTTCACCACCGAGCCGTTCAGCGAGCCCGAGGTGTTCGACTTCCCCGAGGGCATCGGCCCCGTGGAGTGCGTGAACGTGGAGCACGAGGAGGTGCTGCTCGTGCCGCGCTGGGTCGACGCCCGCCGGGTGACCTTCAAGTACGGGCTCGGCGGCGAGTTCATCGACACCCTCAGGACGCTGCACCTGCTCGGCCTGGACAGCACCGCCCCGGTGACCGTGCCCAGCGCGTCCGGGCCGGTGGCGGTCTCACCCCGGGACGTCGTCGCCGCGTGTCTGCCCGACCCGGCCACCCTCGGCGAGCGGATGCACGGCAAGACCTGCGCGGGCACCTGGGTGCGCGGCACCAAGGACGGCGCGCCGCGCGAGGTGTACCTCTACCACGTCGTCGACAACCAGTGGTCCATGACGGAGTACGGAAGCCAGGCGGTGGTGTGGCAGACCGCCGTCAATCCGGTCGTCGCCCTCGAACTCCTCGCCACCGGCGCCTGGTCGGGCTCCGGCGTCCTCGGTCCGGAGGCCTTCCCGGCCGGTCCGTTCCTCGATCTGCTCAGCGCCTACGGCACCCCCTGGGGCATGCGAGAGCAATGAACACCGTTTCTCCGCGATTCCCCTTGTTTTACTCCCGCATCGACAGGTCACCCGAAATCGAGTAAGCCATTCGCGAGGGCACGTACGACTTCGATCGCAGGTGACTATTGATGGACTACTGGCGAGACCAGGCCGCGTGCCGCAACGAGGATCCCGAGCTCTTCTTCCCGATCGGCACCTCAGGCCCCGCGTTGTTGCAGACCGAACAGGCTAAGGCGGTGTGCGCCCGCTGCCCGGTGAGGGACGAGTGCCTGGAATGGGCACTGGACCACGGAGAGATCCTGGGCGTGTGGGGCGGTACCGGAGAGATGGAACGGCGGGCCCTGCAACGCCGCCGCCGCGCCGCGGCCCGCCGGGGTGGCGCGTAGGAGCGGTCGGTACCCGCAGGGACCGTGGACGCGCTCAAGGTCGAGACGATCTTGAGCGCGTCCCCCACGTATGTCCTGGCCCCGATGCCGCCGCGTGGCGGCCGGGTGTGGTGCCGACGACGGCGGTGAAGGCCGCGATGAAGCCACTGGGGTTGGACCATCCGCAGGCGTGGGCGACGTGGGTGACGCCGTGGCCGTCGGCGAGCAGGACGAGCGCGTGATGGACGCGCAGCTGGGTGCGCCACTCGTAGAAGCTCATGCCGAGCTCGTCGTGGAAGAGGCGGCTGAGCGTACGGGCACTGGCTCCGGTCGCACGCCCCAGTTCGGCCAGCGGGGTGGTGTCCGCGGGGTTGTCGTACAGGATCCGGGCGACGGCCCGCAGCCGGTCGTCGCGCGGCTGCGGCAGCTGCAGTGGCTGCTCGTGGGCCTCGTGGAGTTCGTCGACGAGGACGCGGCGCAGGCGGGCCTGTGCCGCGCGGTCGTACTCCCGCGTGCCCGTGAGCGCGAGCAGGAGTTCGCGGGCGAGGTCCGAGGCCAGGAACACGGCCGGACGGTCGGGGACGAGCCGGGACAGGGAGGCGGGCAGGAAGACGATCCGCATGTCCGTGTCGCCGTGCGCGCGGTGGTGGTGGGTGAACCCCGCGGGCGTCCAGGCGACGCGGTTGGCTGGAACGACCGCCGTGCCCCGCTCGGTGTGCACCGACAGGACGCCGCGAGCCGCGTAGACCAGATGGCCACGGGGATGTGCGTGCGCCGGGCTGGTACCGCCCGACGGCCACTGGTGCGCCCCTCCCGACGGCCAGAGACGTGATGTCGGGCCGGTCTCGGGAACGTGGCGGCCGATGGGCATGGCTTGGCATTCTACCGGTGGCCGGTCGGAGGACCGGGTGGCGACAGTGGACCCATGCTGAGTACGACGATGCGAGCGGCCGTGTGTGTCCGGGCAGGCGGCCCCGAGGTGCTGGAGATCCGTGAGCTGCCGGTGCCGGCGGTCCGGGAGGGCTGGAGTCTTGTGCGCGTGCTGGGCGCGGGACTGAACCGGTCCGAGCTCAGGACCCGTCAGGGGCATTCGCCGAGCGTGCGGTTTCCGCGGGTGCTGGGAATCGAGTGCGTGGGAGTCGTGGCGGCCTCGACCGATCCCGCGCTGCCGGAAGGCACGACCGTCGCCGCGGTCATGGGCGAGATGGGGCGCGACTTCGACGGCGGCTACGCCGAGTACGCGCTGCTGCCCAACTCCCTGCTGATGCCCCTCACGACCACGCTGTCCTGGGACGTCCTGGCCGCCCTGCCCGAGACGTATCTGACCGCACAGGGCTCGCTGGACGCACTGGGGATCGCGCCGGGCGACCGGGGACGGTTGCTGATCCGGGGCGGCACGTCGTCGGTCGGGATGGCGGCCGCGTCGATCGCCGCCGGCTACGGTCTCCAGACCGCGGCCACGACCCGGCGGCAGAGCAAGGTCGAGGCACTGACCGCGGCCGGCGTGGACCACGTGCTCGTCGACGAGGGCGGGCCACTGGGGCCGCAGGTGCACGCGATCTGGCCCGAGGGTCCCGACCACGTTCTCGACCTCGTCGGGACGAG
Organism: Streptomyces sp. NPDC005799; assembly: GCF_040630525.1. Classification (NCBI taxonomy): domain Bacteria; kingdom Bacillati; phylum Actinomycetota; class Actinomycetes; order Kitasatosporales; family Streptomycetaceae; genus Streptomyces; species Streptomyces sp. NPDC005799. The sequence goes on along the minus strand of NZ_JBEXXQ010000021.1, from coordinate 119,453 downwards.
CACGGCGGTGGACTCGCTGCGCCTGGTCCGGCGGGGCGGCACGGTGTGCATGACGGGCACGCTCAGCGGATGGCTGATCCCGGACTTCGAACCGGTGGCGATGATCCCGTCCGGCACCAAGCTCACCGCCTTCCACAGCGACAACTACAAGGGAGGCGCGGGCGTGGACGTCCTGCGACGGATCGTGCGCGAGGTCGAGGCCGGCGTCTACCGGCCCAACGTCGACCGCGTCTTCGCTCTCGACGACATTGTCGCCGCCCACCGGTGCATGGAGAACGACGAGGCAACCGGGAAGGTGATCGTCGTGCCCCGGTGAATCGGCGGCCCGGGCGACGCTGCCGGACCTGGCGCAGCCCTCGCGACCTGCTCAAAGCCTGGGACCCGGAGGCCTGCACGTAGGCGCGTCGGAGCCCCGGGCGCCTTACTCCCGCGGCGCCCCGCTGCCCGGCAGTCGGATCGTGAACACCGTCCCGGTGCCCGGTTCGCTCGCCGCGGTGATCGTGCCGCCGTGGGCGGTGACCAGGTGGCGGACGATGGGCAGGCCCAGCCCGCTGCCGCCGGTGCGGCGGCTGCGGGACTTCTCGGCGCGCCAGAACCGCTCGAAGACGTGCGGCAGATCCTGTGGGGCGATGCCGGTGCCGGTGTCGCCGACCGTGAAGACGACCCCGTCGTCGTCCCGGCGCGCCGCCAGGGTGACCGTGCCGTCGGGCTGGGTGTGCCGCAGGGCGTTGGAGACCAGGTTGCCCAGCGCCTGCCGCATCCGCACCGGATCAGCGTCCAGCCAGGGGGAGCCGTCGGTCTCGGTGCGCAGGGTGACTCCGGCCCCGGCCGCGGCGACGCGGTGCGCGGCCGCGACCTGGTCGAGCAGGTCCTCGGCGCGGACCGGCTCGGGATGCAGGCGCAGGGTGCCCGCGTCGGCGGCCGCGAGGTCCTGCAGATCGTCGATGACGCGCTGCAGCACCATCGCCTCCTCGTGCAGGGAGCCGAGCAGTGCCGGGTCGGGGTCGACCACGCCGTCGCGGGTGACCTCCAGCCAGCCGCGGATGTTGGTGAGCGGGCTGCGCAGTTCGTGCGCGATGTCGCTGACCATCGCCTTGCGCTGGGCCTCGATGCGTTCCCGGCGCTCGGTCAGTTCGTTGAAGGCCTCCGCCAGGATGCCGGTCTCGTCCCGGGTGGTGACCGGCACCCTGACGTGCAGGTCCGGTGGCTGCTGGGCCGCCTCGGTCAGCGCGCGCAGCGGCCTTACGAGCCGGGTGGCGACGACCGCCGTCACCGCGACCGTCACGGCGAGGACCAGGCCGACGACCCCGATGATCTTCGCCTTGTTGGCGGGGGACATGTCGAAGCGGGGCGGAGTGGTGTCGCCACCGCCGAGATACAGATCGGCCACCGGGGCGACGTACGGGTCGAGTTGGGCGCGCAGCGCGGAGTCGGCACAGGTCTGCGCTGTCTTCAGAGCCGCTCCGTTGCCCACTACGGGGTATTTGACCAAGACGTACCGGCTCAGCGGGTTCCGGCCGGTCGGGTTGAGGTAGAGGTAGAGCGGTTCGCGCAGCTTCTGGTCATTGTCCCGCAGGCAGGTGCGCGCGGTCTTGGTGAGCTCGTCCAGTGCCTTCTTCTCCGTGGGCACGGGCTCGTTCAACCCGTAGCCGCAGTCCTGGGCCAGAGTGTCCGTGCCGTCGCTGCCGTCCGAGTTCAACAGGACGGGCCGGCCGCTCGGGAGGTGCTCGATCCTGACGTCGATGCCGAACCGGGAGGAGCAGGAGCGCAGTTTCTCGGCGAGCAGGTCGAGGCGGGTGCGTTCGTTCGCCGTGATCCGGTAGGGGCCCACGGCGCGCGGATCGATGCCGCTGAGCTGCGCGCCGGGCTGGGTGTAGGTGTCGGTGTGCAACGGGTCGACGGTGGCGGCGGCGCCGAGGGGCAGCGCGGTGCCCTTGCGGGCCGAGTCGGCGATGAGGTCGCGGGCGGTGGTGGTCAGGGCGATGCGCCGCCCGGTCCGCTCGGCGAGCTCGGTGACGAGGGGCTGCACGCCCTTCCAGTCGGGGTGGGTGGCCGCGTACCCGCTGAGCCTGGCCAGGATGCGCAGGTCGTCGGCGAGGTCCTGGCCCTGTTCCTCACGCAGCGCGCGGGTGGTGGTCTCCACCGCCAGCCACGTGGTCGCGGCCACCGAGCACACCGCGATGAGCGCCGACGCGAACAGCAGTCGGACCAGGAGCCGTTTGCGCAGCGGTATGCGTCGCTTCACGGACGGCCGCCGCTGAGCTTGTAGCCCACGCCGAACACGGTCAGCAGACGCACCGGGCGGCGCGGATCGGCCTCGATCTTCTTGCGCAGGTTCATGATGTGGACGTCGACGGCGCGTTCGGTGGAGGCCCGGTCGAAGCCGCGGGTGCACTGCAGCAACTGCCTCCGGGTGAAGACCCGTTCGGGCTCCCCCGCCATGGCGAGCAGGATCTGGAACTCAGCCGGCGTGCACTCCACCGGCTCGCCGTCGCAGCGCACCTCGTACCGCTCCGGGTCGACCGACAGCCCGGCCGCGCGGACCACGGGCTCCTCCCGCACGCCGACCGCCCGGCCGCTGCGCCGCAGTACCGTGCGGATACGGGCCATCAGCTCGCGCGGGCTGTAGGGCTTGGTCATGTAGTCGTCGGCGCCCAGTTCGAGGCCGAGGAGCACGTCGTCCTCCTCGGACCGCGCGGTCAGCATGACGACCGGCACGTCCTGGTCCCCGCCGCGCAGCACCCGGCACACCCCGAAGCCGTCGATGACCGGCAGCATCAGATCGAGGACGACCAGGTCGGGAGCGAGTCTCTTCGCGGCCTCCAGCGCGGCCGCACCGTCGTGGACCACGGTGGCCGTGTGGCCCTCGGCCAGCAGGGAGCGGCGTATGAGTTCGGCCTGCATTTCGTCGTCCTCGGCGACCAGTACATGTGCGCACACGCGGCGGATCCTAAGCGGTCAGCGGGCCAGGGACGCCGCGTCGCCCATGACGACGACGGGGTGGAGGGCGGGGTCGAGCGCGCGCAGCAGATCCTTCATGTGCTCGGCGGAGATGCTGACGCAGCCGTGGGTGGGGCCTCCGTGGTCGACGTGGAACCATATGCCGCCACCGCGGCCGGAGCCGAGCGGGCGGGTCCAGTCCAGGGGCGAGGTGCCGGGCTCGCGGTTGTAGTTGATCGCGACAACGTAGTCGAAGGACCCCGCGAGGGGTTCTCCCTCGAAGCCCGTGCCGGGTGCGACGAACCCCCTGGAGCGGTGGTACGGCAGTTTGCTGCCGGGGTCCTTCAGCAGCCCGCCGGTGTCGGTGAGGCCGAACACGCCGACGGGTGAGCGCAGATCGCCGCTCATGTGGTGGCCCGACCAGCCCTTGAGGGCGTTGTGCGCGGGCCAAGTCGCGCCGGCCTGCCAGCCGGTCGCCGTCCGCTCGTACAACACCACCGTGGAGTCCGGGGAGTTCTCGCCCTTGCCGCTCACGACGACGGCCTGGCGGGTGTCGCCGGGTATCCGGGCCAGCATCTTCGGGCCGAGGCCGGGCAGTTGCAGCGGGGCGGCCTCGACGGACAGCTGGGGCGAGGGCGAGGTCAGGGGGCTGATGTCGGGCGCGCTCGGCCCGGCCGCCGCCGGGCCCGAGGGGTGGCCCGGCGACGCCACGGCCCCGCCGCCGCATCCCGTCAGGAGCAGGGAGGCGGCGAGCAGGGCGGCGCGGGGTTTATTCATGATCACGGAACGACTGTGACTCACACATGTGAGGAACTCGTCAGCTTTCAGGCGCTGTTCGGCTTCCCGGGAGTGTAGAGCCAGGAGGTGAACAGGGGGTGGAGGTTCTTGCCGGACTCCCGTTCGGCCAGCCGCACGAACTGCGCGGTCGTGCCGTGGCCGCCCCGGTGTTCACCGGCCCAGGCGCGCAGGATGCGGAAGAAGACCGGATCGCCGACGGCCTTGCGCAGTTCGTGCAGGGTCATGGCGCCGCGGGCGTAGACGGGGGTGCCGAAGATGTTCTTGCCGCTGCCGGGGTTGCCGGGCGGGAAGGCCCACAGGCCGTCGCTCGCCGGGCGGCCGTAGAGGGAGTCGAAGGCCTTCTGCGCGCTGTCGCCGCCGTGCTGCTCGCTGTAGAGCCACTCGGCGTAGGTCGCGAAGCCCTCGTTGAGCCAGATGTCCTTCCAGGAGGTGAGGGAGACGGAGTCGCCGAACCACTGGTGGGCGTTCTCGTGGACGAGGGTGCTCAGGTCGGGCGCCGAGTCGTACAGGGGCCGCGACTGGGTCTCCAGCGCGTACCCCACGTCGGCCTTGTCGACGATCGACCCGGCGTCGCGGAACGGGTAGGGCCCGAAGACCTTGCTCTCCCACTCCAGCACGGACGGCAGCTTCTTCAGCACCGGTGCGGCGGCGGAGGCCTCCCGCGGGTCGACGGCGTTGTAGACGCGGATGCCGTCCCGGGTGGTGTACTGCTCCACCTTGAACTTTCCCACGGTCGCCGTGGCGAGGTAGGCGGCCATGGGCTCGCTCTGGCGCCAGTGGAACGTGGTCCGTCCGTGCGCGGTGCGCTGGGAGAGCAGGCGGCCGTTGGAGACGGCGGTACGGCCCTGGGGGACGGTGATCGTGATGTCGTACGACGACTTGTCCTTGGGGTGGCTGTTCGCCGGGAACCAGGTCATGGCGCCCTGCGGCTCCCCGGCGACGAAGGCGCCGTCGTCGGTGGGGATCCAGCCGTCGGCCGAGCCGTCGGGGTCGGTGACGGGCTTGGGCGTGCCCTGGTAGGTGACGGTGACGCGGAACTGCTCGCCCTGGTGCAGGGCCCGGCGCGGGGTGACGACGAGTTCCTGTCCGTCGCGGCGGAAGCCGGCCCTGGTGTGGCCGACGCTGACGCCGGTGACCTTCAGGCCCTTGAGGTCGAGGTCGAAGCGGGTCAGGTGCTGGGTGGCGCGGGCGGTGAGGACGGCGGTGGCGTCGAGGTGGCGGGTGGAGGTGTCGTAACGGAGCGTCAGGCCGTAGTGCTCGACGTGGTAGCCGCCGTTGCCGGCGAGCGGGAAGTAGGGGTCGCCGGCGCCGGGCGCTCCGCCGGTGGCGGCGACGGCGGTTCCGCTGCCGGCGAGCAGGGCCGCGAGCGCGACGGGGATCGTCAGGGGCACGGCGGTGCGCGCGACGGTCTGTCGGCGGGACGGTCTCACATGAGCTCCTTGAGGGGGGTGGCCGATGATCAATCGCCCAGGCTAGGGGGCCGGGCCACCGGTACACCTCCTCCTTTTGGCCAAGTCACGCAGCGTCACCCGAGAGCCGCGTCTTACGCTCGAATCCCCCACACGGAAAGAGGCCCGAAGTGAGCGTTCGCGTACGTCGTGTCTACGAACCGCCCGAGCCGGACGACGGCGTCCGGGTCCTGGTCGACCGGCTGTGGCCGCGCGGCCTGTCCAAGGACGCGGCGCACGTGGACGAGTGGCCCAAGGGCCTCACACCCTCGACCGAGCTGCGGCGCTGGTATCACGCGGGCGAGGGCTCGTACGAGGAGTTCAGCGACCGTTACGAGGCGGAGCTGGACGCTCCGGAGGCCGCCGAACTCCTCGATCACCTGAGGCAGTTGGTGCGCAAGGGACCTGTCACCCTGCTGACCTCGTCGAAGGACCCCGAGCACAGCCACGCCTCGGTGCTGGTGCGGCTCCTCGGCGCCTGACTCAGGCGGTCTGCTTCGCCGCCGCCCGCCCGGCGGCCCGCCCGGAGAAGAGGCAGCCGCCGAGGAAGGTGCCCTCCAGGGCGTTGTAGCCGTGGACGCCGCCGCCGCCGAAGCCGGCGACCTCACCGGCCGCGTACAGGCCCTCGATCGGGGTGCCGTCCATGCCGAGGGCGCGCGAGTCGAGGTCGGTCTGGATGCCGCCGAGGGTCTTGCGGGTGAGGATGTTGAGCTTGACGCCGATCAGGGGACCTGCGGCCGGGTCCAGGATGCGGTGCGGGGTGGCGACGCGGCCGAGACGGTCGCCGATGTAGCGGCGGGCGTTGCGGATGCCCTGGATCTGGGCGTCCTTGGAGTAGGGGTTGGCGATCTGCAGGTCTCGGGCCTCGATCTGGCGGCGCAGGTCGGCCGCGTCGAGCAGCGGCTTGTCCGTCAACCCGTTCATCTTCGTCACCAGTTGCTCCAGCGTGGGGGCGGTCACGAAGTCGGCGCCCTTGCGCAGGAAGGCGTCCACGGGGCCCGGGGCGCCCTTGCCGAGACGATTCTTCAGGACCGCGGCCTTGTCCTTGGCGGTGATGTCGGGGTTCTGCTCGGAGCCCGACAGGGCGAACTCCTTCTCGATGATCTTCCGGGTGAGGATGAACCAGGAGTGGTCGTGGCCCGCGATGTCCTCGGTGGTGCGCAGGTGCTTGAGCGTGTTGAGGGTGTCGTAGCCCGGCAGGCAGGGGTCGGGCAGACGGCGGCCGAGGGCGTCGAACCACATCGAGGACGGGCCGGGCAGGATGCGGATGCCGTGGCCGGGCCAGATCGGGTCCCAGTTGCGCAGGCCCTCGGTGTAGTGCCACATGCGGTCGCGGTTGACCAGGCGTACACCCGCCTCGGCGCTGATGTCGAGCATGCGGCCGTCGACGTAGGCGGGCACGCCGGTGACCATCTCGGCGGGAGGGGTGCCCAGGCGCGCGGGCCAGTAGCGGCGGACGATCTCGTGGTTGGCGCCGATACCGCCGGTGGTGACCACCACGGCCCGGGCGGTGAGCTCGAAGTCGCCGACGCGCTCGCGGTTGGAGGCGACACCGCGGGCGGCGTCGTCCGGGGCGAGGACCGTGCCGCGCACCCCGCGCGCGGCGCCGTCCTCGATGACCAGTTCGTCGACCTGGTGGCGGTGGTGGAAGGTCAGCAGTCCGTCGCGGGCGGCCTGCTTGGCGTAGGTGACGAAGGGTTCGACGACTCCGGTGCCGGTGCCCCAGGTGACGTGGAAGCGGGGCACGGAGTTGCCGTGTCCGTCGGCGCGCAGGTCGCCGCGCTCGGCCCAGCCGACCGTCGGCAGGAACTTGATGCCGTGCCCCTCCAGCCAGGTCCGCTTCTCCCCCGCCGCCCACTCGACGTAGGCGCGGGCCCAGCGCACCGCCCAGGAGTCCTCGTCGTCCTGGCGGTCGAACCGTGCGCTGCCCTGCCAGTCGTTCCAGGCCAGCTCCAGGGAGTCCTTGACGCCGAGGCGGCGCTGCTCCGGGGTGTCGACGAGGAAGAGCCCGCCGAAGGACCAGAAGGCCTGACCGCCGAGGTTGGCGGCGTTCTCCTGGTCCACCAGGGCGACCCTGCGGCCCCGGCTGGTGAGTTCGTGCGCGGCGACCAGGCCCGCGAGGCCCGCTCCGACGACGATGACGTCCGCGTCCATGGCGTCCGTTCCCTTTCTCAGTGGGCTCGTTGGGGGTTGCTGCCGTCGGTCAGCAGCGCGGTGAGCAGTTGCTTCAGCCAGATCCGGGCGCCCTCGACGTCCTTGTCCAGCAGCAGTTGGGTGGTGACGCCGTCGTAGGCGGCGACCACGGCGTGCGCGGCGCCGTCGACGTCCCCGAGCACGGCGGGCAGTTCGGTCAGGCCACGCGCCCGCAGGAGCCGGTCGGCGATCGCGCCGCGCAGTCGCGCCCGGTGCTCCAGCAGGCTCTGGGCCACCTCGGGATCGCGGGCGGCGTGCACCAGGAAGTCCGTCTTCACCAGCAGCCAGTCCAGGTCGAGCAGCAGCACCTCGGTGACGCGGTCCACGGCGGCCGGCACGTCGAGGTCGGGGCCGTCCAGGGCCAGGGCGCCGGCGACCTGTTCGGCGATGAGGTCGGCGCGCTGCCGGTAGAGGGCGAAGAACAGCTCGTCCAGGCTGTCGAAGTTGGAGTAGAAGGCCCCCCGGCTGTAGCCGGCCGCCTCACAGACCTCCTCGATGGAGACCCTTCCGAAGCCCTTGGCGGCGAACACGGCGAACGCGGCGTCCAGCAGGTTCGCCCGCGTCCGCACCCGGCGCCTGGTCACGCGTGGTGTCGTCTGCTCCGTGGCCATGCCGCTCCTCCCCGTTCGATACAAGAATGTATCCGATACACCGATGTATCGAAAGGCGCCCGTACAGCGGGGATCACAACCGGTCCTGCGATCGGCCGACAATCTGTTGGAACATATTTTCGAATCAGTAGTACGCTGGTGCCATGGCCACGCACCTCCAGGGCTCGCTCTTCGACCAGACCGACCAGCTCCGTCTCGCCCCCCTAGAAGGGATCCGCCGGACGCGGCTCGGCCTGGGCGCCTGGATCGACGTGCTGCCCGGATGGCTGGCCGGCGCCGACGAGCTGTTCGAACAGCTGGCCAGGGAGGTGCCGTGGCGAGCGGAGCGCCGCAAGATGTACGACCACGTGGTGGACGTACCGCGGTTGCTGGCCTTCTACGGCGCGGACGACGCGCTGCCCCACCCGGTGCTGGACGAGGCGCGTGACGCGCTCAGCGCGCACTACGGCGACGAACTGGGTGAGCCGTTCACCACCGCCGGACTGTGCTACTACCGCGACGGCCGGGACAGCGTGGCCTGGCACGGCGACCGGATAGGGCGCGGCGCCCGGGAGGACACGATGGTCGCCATCCTCTCGGTGGGCGAGCCGCGGGACCTGCTGCTGCGTCCGATGCACGGCGGCGAGTCGGTGCGCCGGCCGCTCGGGCACGGCGACCTCATCGTGATGGGTGGCTCCTGCCAGCGCACCTGGGAACACTGCGTACCGAAGACCACACGGGCCACGGGACCCCGGATCAGCATCCAGTTCCGTCCGCACGGCGTGGGCTGAGGCGGAGAGGCGGCCGCTTCCGGCGCACGCGGGGGCGGCCTCCGGCGGACGGTGCCGGAGGCCGCCTTTCCCCTTCGTACCGTACTTTGGCCCGGACCCGACGGTTCCGGTCGGGCCGGGGTCTGCTTTGCTGAGGCGTCGGGCACGGACTTCGGACACGGGGCGGTCATGCGGGCGGACGTACGGCAGGTCACCGACGGCATTCACCTGGTGCACGGCAGCGACACCAACTGGGTGATCCTCAGCGAGGGCGACGAGGTCACCCTCGTCGACACCGGCTACCTCGGGGACCGGGAGCAGCTCCTCGCCTCGCTCACCGCGGTGGGCAGCGCCCCGGAGGCCGTCGCGGCCGTACTGATCACCCACGCCCACAACGACCACCTGGGCTCCGCGGAGTTCCTGCGCGACGCCTACGACACGCCGGTCTATCTGCACGAGGCCGAAGTGCCGCACGCCCGCCGGGAGTTCCTGCACCAGGTCACCGTCGGACAGATCGCACGCAACGGCTGGCGCCCCGGCGTACTGCCCTGGGCGCTGCACGCCCTGCGCTCCGGCGGCACCGCCGACGTGCCGGTCTCCGCTCCGGAGCCGTTTCCCACGACGGGCCCGCTGGACCTGCCGGGCCGGCCCGTGCCGGTGCACACCCCCGGGCACACCGACGGACACACGGCCTTCCATCTCCCGCATCTCGGCGTGGTCGTCTCCGGGGACGCCCTGGCCACCGGCCACCCCACGTCCCGCGTCCAGGGCCCCCAGCTGCTGCCCGACATGTTCCAGCACGAGCGGGCGCGAGCCGTCGCCTCGCTGGACGTCCTCGCCGCCCTCGACGGCGATCTGCTGCTGCCCGGACACGGCCCGGCACTGCGCGGTCCAGTCCGTGAAGCGGCACTTCAGGCCAAGGAGCGCGCCCTTTAAGGTGAGGTCACGATCACCCGCGAGGCAAGGACACGCACCTCATGGCACTGCAGATCAGCGCGACGAACCCGGAGCACCCCGCGCTCCTGCTGGAACTGCCGTGGCAGCTGCCCCTGGAGGAGTGGCCGGAGGAGTACCTGGTCCCCCTGCCGCGCGGCATCTCCCGGCACGTGGTGCGCTACGCACGCGCCGGCGACGAAGTGATCGCCGTCAAGGAACTCGCCGAACGCCCCGCCCTGCGCGAGTACGAGCTGCTGCGCGACCTGGACCGGCTCGGCATCCCCGCGGTCGACGCGCTGGCCGTGGTCACCGGCCGCACCGACGGCGCGGGCGACCCACTGGAGCCCGTGCTCATCACCCGGCATCTGCGCGGCTCGCAGCCCTACCGCTCGATGTTCGAGACGACGATGCGGCCGGCCACCATGCACCGCCTCATGGACGCCCTGGCCGTGCTGCTGGTCCGCCTCCACCTGGCCGGTTTCGCCTGGGGCGACTGCTCCCTGTCCAACACCCTCTTCCGGCGGGACGCCGGCGCCTACGCCGCCTACCTCGTCGACGCCGAGACCGGCGACCTGCACCCCCAGCTCAGCACCGGGCAGCGGGAGTACGACCTCGACCTCGCCCGCGTGAACATCAGCGGCGAACTGCTGGACCTGGAGGCGTCCGGGGCGCTGCACCCGTCGGTGGACCCGATCGAGTTCGGCATGGAGATCTGCGCCCGCTACCGCGGCCTGTGGGACGAGCTGACCCGCAGCTCCGTCTACCCGGCGGGCAAGTACCACTTCATCGAGCGCCGGATCCGCCGCCTCAACGACCTCGGTTTCGACGTTGCCGAGATGCAGATCGAGCACTCCTCCAACGGCGACACCGTCACCTTCGTGCCCAAGGTCGTCGACGCCGGCCACCACCAGCGCCAACTGCTGCGCCTGACGGGCCTGGACACGGAGGAGAACCAGGCCCGGCGGCTGCTGAACGACCTGGAGAGCTGGATGGCCACCCAGGACGACTACGCCCCGGGCGACCCGCTCGCCGCGCGCCCGGAGGTGCTGGCCCACCGCTGGGTGCGCGACGTCTTCCGGCCCACGGTCCGGGCCGTGCCGCCCGAGCTGCGCGGCACGATGGACGCGGCCGAGATCTACCACCAGCTGCTCGAACACCGCTGGTACCTGTCCGAGCGGGCGCAGCAGGACATCGGGCTGGACACGGCGGTCCAGGACTACATCGAGAACATCCTGCCCAAGGCCCGGGAGACACTGCAGCCCGCCACCGCCGAGTGACTCAGGCATGCGGGACCACGGCCACCGGGCAGCCCGCGTGGTGCAGCACCCCGTGCGCAACGGAGCCGATGCGCGCCCCGACGGCCGTACGGTGCGCACGGCGCCCGACGACCATCAGCTGGGCCCGCGCGGCCACCGACAGCAGCACCTGCGCGGCACTGCCCATCTCGACGTGCTCGGCCACGGGCACGTCCGGGAAGCGCTCCCGCCACGGCGCGACCGCCGCCGCCAGCGCCTTCTTCTCGAACGGCTCCAGTCCGCCCGCCTCGTCAAGAAGGTGCATCGAGCCGGGGCTGTAGGCGAACACCGGGGGCAGCGTCCAGGCCCGTACCACCCGCACACCGGCCCCGCGAGCGGCCGCCGTCTCGAAGGCGAACCGCAGCGCCTCGGCGCTGTCCTCCGCCTCGCCCTGCTGGCCGACGACGATCTCGCGGCCCGCCGCCTCGGCGGTGGGCCGGTCGTCGGCCCGCACCAGCACCACCGGCCGGGCGGTCTCGGCGATGACCTGCTGTCCCACGGATCCGAGCAGGAAGCCGACGACCGGCCCGTAGCCGCGTGAGCCCAGCACCAGCATCTCGGCGTCCGCCGCCGCGGCGACGAGCGTGTCGACCGTCTCCCCCTCCAGCACCTCGGTGCTGACCTCGAGGCCGGCGTGGCGGGCGGTGACGGCCTTGGCCGCCTCGTCCACCGCGTCCCGCACCCACCCCGCCTGCGTCTGCCGGTCCGCCGCGTCGATCGCGTCGTACGGCTGGAACCGCCAGGCCCGCACCACCCGCAGCGCCAGCCCCCGGCGGACCGCCTCCCTGGCCGCCCAGTCCAGCGCGGCCAGGCTCTCCTCGGTTCCGTCGACCCCTGCGGTGATCGGGCGCGTCATGGGGATGCCTCCCAGTGTCGTGGTCACGTCGTCGGCGACAGTCTTCTCTACTCTTGCCCCATGACCTTGGAGTGGGAGCAAGTGATCGTGGACGCCGCCGATCCCGTCGCCCTCGGACGGTGGTGGACCGAGGCGCTCGGGTGGGTCGTGGTCAACGACGCGGCCGACGAGTTCGAGATCCGCCCCGAGAAGGACCGTCTGCCGGGGCTGCTGTTCGTACCGGTGCCGGAGGCCAAGACGGTCAAGAACCGGCTGCATCTGGACTTCCGCCCCGACGACCGCGACGCCGAGGTGACCCGGCTGATGGCACTCGGCGCACGGCACGCGGACGTCGGACAGGCCGGCGACGAGTCGTGGGTGGTTCTGGTGGACCCGGAGGGCAACGAGTTCTGCGTGCTCGGTTCACGGCGGAGCTGAACCGGCGGGTTCGCGGTCAGTCGCCTTCGGTGAAGTAGGTCCCCGCCGCGAACTCCTCGAGCAGTCCCGGCCCGGCCGGCTCCCAGCCGAGGACGCCGCGGGTCGTGCGCGTGGACGCCGGGAGGTCACGGGCGATCACCGTGGCCAGGAACGGACCGAAGTGGGACCGCACCTCGTTGAGCGGCACGCTCTTGACGGGCAGTCCGAGGCCGTCACCGATGCCCTGCGCGATCTCCCGCAGCGGTATCCCCTCACCCTCCGCAGCGTGCCACCGGGTCCCGGCCGGCGCCTTCTCCAGCACCAGCCGGAAGAGACGGGCCACGTCCAGCGTGTGCACGGCCGGCCACCGGTTCGCCCCGTCCCCGGGGTGACCGGCGAAGCCCTTCTGCCGGGCGATGGCGACCAGCATGGTGGTCAGGCCGTGGCGGTCACGGCTGCTGTGCGTGATGGGCGGGATCCGTACGACCGCGGAGCGCACGCCCCGCTAGGCGAAGCCGACGACGGCGTTCTCGGAGTCGGCCCGGGCACGCGGTGTGCCCGCTTCCTCCGGTGTGCTGGGCGGCGCGGCGTCCTCCTCCGTGAACGGTCGGCCAAGGCCCTCCGGCACCCCCATGCCCGACGCTGTGACCAGCGGTTTGCCGGTACCGGTCAGCGCGTCGCCGAGGGCGTGGACGACGGCGAGTTCCGTGCGGACGGCGGCGGCGAAGTCGGTCGACATGAGGTCGTGCTTGAAGGCGGCATGGATGACGCCCTCGGACTCCGCGGCGGCCTCCCGCAGACCGTCGAGGTCGTCGAGATCACCGCGGCGCACGGTCGCGCCGAGGGCGGCGACGGCCGCCGCGGAGGTGTCCGACCGGGCGAGGCCGACGACCTCGTGCCCGGCCGCGAGGAGGTCGGCGACGACGGCCGAACCGATGTGTCCGGACGCGCCGGTGACGAAAACACGCATGGGGGCTCCTGGAAGGGAATGCGAGAAAGTCCGGCTCCCGTGACGGGACCCGGTCTCATCACCGTAGCAAGGTGATGCGACTTGGTGCCATCACCACGGGCAAAGGCATGGGACTTGGTCCTGTCGCCTAGGATGGGCCCCATGGCCCGATGGGAACCGAACGCACGCGAACGCCTGGAGCGCGCCGCACTCGCCCTGTTCGTCGAGCGCGGTTACGACGCCACCACCGTCGCCGAGATCGCGGACCGCGCGGGACTGACCAAGAGCACCTTCTTCCGGCACTTCGCCGACAAGCGCGAGGTCGTGTTCGGCGGCCGGGACCAGCTGGCGGACCGTTTCGCCGAGGTGATCCGCGGCGCGTCGCCGGAGACCACCGTCGCCGGATGCCTGACCGCGGCGCTGGAGTCCGTCGCCCGGGTGTTCACGCCGGAACGCCAGGATCTGGCCCGGCAGCGGCGGGCTGTGACCACGGCCCACTCCGAGCTCCGGGAACGCGAACTGCTCAAGCTCGCCCGGCTCTCCGAGGCCATCGGCGCCGCGCTGCGCGACCGGGGCGTCGACGACACGACCTCACGCCTGGCCGCCGAGATGGGCGTCCTCGCCTTCACCACGGCCTTCGCGCGCTGGACGGAGCCCGGCAACGAACGGCCGTACACCGAGATCGCGCACACCGCCCTGCGCGACCTGCGGGACCGCGCCGCCGCCCTCGGTACCGAGGCTGAAGTGAGCGCCTGACTCCGGGAGCTGCGGGCGATCTTCACACCGGCTTCTTCATCCCGAAGCGAACCAGGGCGATCGAACATACGATGGGCGGGAGCCGGCGCGGTACGGGGACGCCGTGCCGTCAGTCCGACCTCGGGGTGGGAGACGTATGGCACAGGCGTCCGACGCAGCGCGGACCGTCATCATGACCGTGGACGACGACCCGGGAGTGTCCCGGGCCGTCGCCCGGGACCTGCGGCGCCGCTACGGCGCGTCGTACCGGATCGTCCGCGCGGAGTCCGGCGAGTCCGCGCTGGACGCGCTGCGGGAGCTGAAGCTGCGCGGTGATCTCGTGGCGGTGATCCTGGCGGACTACCGCATGCCGCAGATGAACGGCATCGAGTTCCTGGAGCAGGCGCTCGACGTGTACCCGGGAGCGCGGCGGGTGCTGTTGACCGCGTACGCGGACACGAACGCGGCGATCGACGCGATCAACGTCGTCGATCTCGACCACTATCTGCTCAAGCCGTGGGATCCGCCGGAGGAGAAGCTCTACCCGGTGCTGGACGACCTGCTGGAGGCCTGGCGGTGCAGTGACTTCCGCGCGGTGCCCAGCACCAAGGTCGTCGGCCACCGCTGGTCGGCGCGCTCCTCCGACGTACGGGAGTTCCTGGCCCGCAACCAGGTGCCCTACCGCTGGTACTCGGCCGAGGAGCCCGAGGGGCAGCGGCTGTTGGCTGCGGCCGGGCAGGACGGACAGCGGCTCCCGCTGGTCATCACGGCGGAGGGGGCGACCCTGGTCGAGCCGGAGGCGCCCGAACTGGCCGCGCAGGTGGGGCTCGCGACGACACCGGCCGCGGACTTCTACGACCTCGTCGTCATCGGCGGCGGGCCCGCCGGACTGGGGGCCGCCGTGTACGGGGCCTCGGAGGGGCTGCGGACCGTGCTCGTGGAGCGGTCGGCGACCGGCGGACAGGCGGGGCAGAGTTCCCGCATCGAGAACTACCTCGGCTTCCCCGACGGCGTGTCGGGGGCGCAGCTCACCGACCGGGCCCGCAGGCAGGCCGCGAAGTTCGGCGCCGAGATCCTCACCGCGCGCGAGGTGACGGGACTCGAGGTCAACGGCGGTGCGCGGACGGTACGGTTCTCCGACGGGTCGGCGGTCGCCGCGCACAGCGTGATCCTGGCGACCGGCGTGTCGTACCGGCAGTTGGAGGCACCGGGGTGCACCGATCTGACCGGCTGCGGGGTGTTCTACGGCTCGGCGCTGACCGAGGCGGCCTCCTGCCAGGGGCAGGACGTGTACATCGTCGGCGGCGCCAACTCCGCCGGGCAGGCGGCGATGTACCTGTCGCGCGGCGCCAAGTCGGTGACGTTGCTGGTGCGCGGAGCGGACCTGGCCGCGTCCATGTCCTACTACCTGATCCAGCAGATCAACGAGGCGCCCAACATCTCGGTGCGGGCGCGGACCGTCGTCGAGTCGGCGCACGGCTCCGACCACCTCGAGCAGCTCACCCTGCGCGACATGGACACCGGGGAGACCGAACTGGTCGACGCGCAGTGGATGTTCGTGTTCATCGGCGCCGCCCCGCTCACCAACTGGCTGGACGGCACCGTGCTGCGCGACGAGCACGGGTTCATCCTGGCCGGGCCCGACCTGACCGCCGACGGCCGGCCGCCGGCGGACTGGGAGCTGGACCGGCCGCCGTACCACCTTGAGACCAACATCCCCGGCGTGTTCGTCGCCGGGGACGCGCGCGCGGAGTCCGCCAAGCGCGTCGCGTCCGCCGTCGGAGAGGGAGCCATGGCCGTGATGCTCGTCCACCGTTATCTGGAGCAGTCGTGAGCGGGCGGCTGCTGCCGTGCAGCCCGCAGGAGATCGGGTCGCTGTTCCTCTTCGAGAAGCTCTCCGCGGAGCAGTTGGGGCAGCTGTGCAGCAAGGGCCGGGTCGAGGGCTTCGACCCCGGGCCCGTCTACACCGAGGGTGACCCCGCCACCTGCTTCTACGTGATGATCGACGGCTCGGTCGTGTTGTCCCGGCGGGTCGGCGACGACGACGTGGAGGTCTCGCGGACCTCCCAGCCCGGGGTGTACGCGGGAGCCGTGCAGGCCTACCTCGGGGACCGCGTGCGCCAGGTCTACGCCAACTCCATGCGGGTGACCGAGCCCTCGCGGTTCTTCGTGCTGCCCGCGGAGCAGTTCGCGGACTTCATGGCGGCGGAGTTCCCGATGGCGGTCCATCTGCTGGAGGGGCTGTTCTGGGGTTCGAAGAACACCCAGCGTGCCGTCGGGCAGCGTGAACGGCTGCTGGCGCTCGGCTCGTTGTCGGCCGGTCTGACCCACGAGCTCAACAACCCGGCCGCGGCGGCCGTGCGGGCCACCGCGACGCTGCGCGAGCGGGTCGGCAAGATGCGGCACAAACTGGCCATCATCTCCCAGGGCAACTACTCGCCCGAGGTCATGGCCAACCTCATCGACATCCAGGAGCGCACCGCCGAACGCGTCGCCAAGGCACCGACGTTGAGCCCGCTGGAGGCCTCGGACCGGGAGGACGCCCTCAGCGACTGGCTGGACGACCACGACATCCAGGAGGGCTGGCGGATCGCGCCGACCTTCGTGCAGGCGGGCCTGGACGCGGACTGGCTGGACCAGGTCGCGGCCGCCGTGGACGAGGACCTCCTGCCGAACGCGATCGGCTGGCTCAACTACACCGTCGAGACGGAGCTGTTGATGGACGAGATCACCGACTCCACGGCCCGCATCTCGCACCTCGTCGACGCCGCCAAGCAGTACTCCCAGCTCGACCGGGCCCCCTACCAGGTCGTCGACGTGCACGAACTCCTCGACAGCACCCTGCTGATGCTCTCGGGCAAGATCGGGGAGCGGATCAAGGTCGTCAAGGACTACGACCGTACGCTCCCGAAGATCCCGGCCTACCCGGCGGAGCTCAACCAGGTGTGGACCAACCTGATCGACAACGCGGTCGCCGCCATCAACAGCGCGGGCGGAGAGGGCGCGTTGACGGTACGGACGGCACTGGAGCACGACCAGCTGCTGGTGGAGTTCCGTGACACCGGGCCCGGGGTGCCCCCGGAGATCCGTGACCGCATCTTCGATCCCTTCTTCACCACCAAGCCGGTCGGCGAGGGCACCGGACTGGGCCTGGACATCTCCTGGCGGATCGTCGTCAACAAGCACCACGGGACCCTGCAGGTGGAGTCCGAGCCCGGCGACACCCGCTTCCAGGTCCTGCTGCCGCTGACGGCCACGACCGACGAGACACCCGAGGAGCCCGCATGACCGGCGGCAACGGAATCGATCCCAGCGTCCCGCCGAGCGGCAGCGGGTGCGTCGAGTGCGACGCGGCGGGCGGCTGGTGGTTCCATCTGCGGCGCTGCGCGCAGTGCGGGCACGTGGGCTGCTGCGACGACTCCCCCGCGAAGCACGCGACCGCGCACTACCGGGAGACCGGGCACCCGGTGATCCGCAGCTTCGAGCCGGGTGAGGAGTGGTTCTGGGACTTCGACAGCTCACAGCTGTACGAGTCGGGCCCCGATCTCGCACCGCCCGTCGCCCACCCCGAGGACCAGCCCGCACCGGGGCCGGCGGGACGGGTTCCGGCTGACTGGGCGCGGGTGTTGCGGTCCTGACCCCTCCGACGGCCTCGCGCGCCTCCTCACGTCCAGTCCGGCAACCCCTGTCCCAGCCGCGCTGTCAGTGCCGCGTGCCAGGATGGATGCGTGTCTGAGAACGCCTTCACCACGCCGCTGATCGGCCGCGACGAAGACCTCGCCCGGCTCGGCGAGGTGCTGGAGCGCGCCCGTCGGGGCGAGGCGGGGGCGGTGCTGGTGGCGGGGGACGCCGGGGTCGGCAAGACACGGCTGCTGGACGAGGTCGCCGGTCGGGCGTCGGCGGCCGGCATGGCCGTGCTCACCGGGCACTGCGTGGATCTCGGTGACGTGGGTCTGCCGTATCTGCCGTTCACGGAGATCCTCGGGCTGCTGGCGGGTGACGAGCGGTGCGCCGAGGTGCTGGCCGCGCATCCCGTGGTGGACCGGCTGCTCGGCGCGGGCACGGACGCCTCGGGGGACGCGGGCGGCCGGCTGCGGCTCTTCGAGGGCATGGCCGGACTGCTGGCCGACCTCTCCGACCGCGTGCCACTGCTGCTGGTCCTGGAGGACCTGCACTGGGCGGACCAGTCCTCCCGCGACCTGCTGCGGTTCCTGCTCAGCCGCGGCATCCTCCAGCGCCCGGCGGGCGGCGCCCCGACCCACCGTCTCGCCGTCCTCGCCTCCTACCGCGCGGACGACCTGCACCGCCGTCATCCGCTGCGGCCGCTGCTGGCCGAGCTGGTGCGGCTGCCGGCCGTGGAGCGGCTGGACCTGCGGCCCCTGGGCGACGCGGACGTCATCCGCCTGGTGCGGGCCCTGCAGGACCGCCCGCTGCCGGAGGACACGGTCCGCGGCATCGTCCGGCGGGCGGAGGGCAACGCCTTCTACGCGGAGGAACTGCTCGCGGCCACCGACACCGGGGCGGGCGGAGTGCCCAGCGGGCTGGCCGACGTCCTGCTCATCCGGATCGAGCAGCTGTCGGAGACGGCCCAGCGGGTGCTGCGCACGGCCGCCGTCGCCGGGCGAAGAGTGGAGCACGACCTGCTGCGGGAGGCGGTCGGCCTGCCCGAGGACGAGCTGGAGTCGGCGCTGCGCGAGGCGATCGGCCGTCAGCTCCTCGTCCCCGGCACCGGCGACACGTACGCCTTCCGGCACGCGCTGTCCCGCGAGGCGGTGTACGCGGACCTGCTCCCGGGCGAGCGCGCCCGGTTGCACGGCTCGTTCGCCCGACTGCTGTCCGTGTGCGGGCACGGGGCCGAGAGCGCGGCCGAGCGTGCCCACCACTATCGCGAGAGCCACGACCTGGCCGAAGCCCTCGCCGCCTCCCTGGAGGCCGCCGACCACGCCCAGCGGGTGGGCGCTCCCGCCGAGGAGCTACGGCACCTGGAAACCGCCCTCGACCTCTGGGAGGCCGTCGACGCGGCGGCCCGCCCGACGGGCGACGGCCTGGACCGGGTGCCGCTGACGCTGCGCGCCTCGGCGGCGGCCAGGCATGCCGGGGAGTCGCACCGGGCCCTGTCCCTCACCCGGTCCGCGCTCGCTCACATCGGTCAGGACGCCGACTCCGAGCTGGCCGCCCGCGTCCGCTACACCCTGGCCGGCAACCTGCTGGACGTCGACAGCCTGACCGCCGCGTTCGCCTACAGCAGCGAGGCGCTGGCGCTGATCCCCGCCGAGCCGCCGACCCGGACCTGGGTGTGGGCCGCGGCCACCCATGTTCTGGCGGCCCGCCAGGTCGGGGAGAACGGGACGGCACTGCGGGTGGCCCGGCAGGCGCTGCACGTGGCCGAGGAACTCGGCGTGCTGGACGCACAGGCCGACCTGCTGTCTCCTTGGCCATCCTGGAGAGCGGCGGACGCCGCACCGCCGAGGGGCTCGAGCGGCTCAGGGCGGCCCGGGAGCTGGCCCGGCGCTCGGGGAACGCGCCGGTGGAGATGCGCGCCCTGTTCAACCTCGCCATCGGCTGTTTCGAGGCCGGTGACCTCCAGGGGTGTCTGCCCTGGGTGACCGAGGGCCTGGAGCGTGCCCGTCGTGCCGGGCTGCTGTCGTCGCCGTACCCGCTGGAGATGCGCTATCTGCATCTTCTGGTGCTGTACACGCTGGGCCACTGGGACGCGTGTCTGCGGGCCGCGGCGACGGATGCCGCGGTGCTGCCCGCGGCGGGCGGGTACGCGTCCGGGCCCGCGTTGTACGTGTCCCTGGCCCGGGGTGACCTGTCGGCGGCCGAGCGGGCCCGGACGCTGCTGGAGGGGCCCTTCGACTGGATGGGCACGCTGGTCGCCGGCATCGCGCTGACGGAGGCGGCCGTCCTGCGGGGCGACCCGGAGGAGGCGGTGCGACGGACGCGGGAGACGGCGGACGCGCTCGGTGACGGCTCGGGCAGCCGCCCCGACGTGACCGTGCGTCTGGCGGCGCTGGCGCTGGGCGCGGTCGCGGACGCGGCTGTCGAGCCGCGGCCGGCCGGTGACGCGCCCGGGCGGTGGAAGGACACCGCGGACGAACTGGTCGAGCTGGCGCGGGGTGTGGCCGGGCACGGGGAGGACGGGCTGTCGCAGGGCCCGGAGGGCGTGGCATGGCTGGCGCGGGCCGAGGCGGAGTGGGCGCGGGCCGTGTCCGGTCCGGACGTGGCGGCCTGGGAGAAGGCGGTGGCCGCGTTCTCCTACGGGGACGTGTACGAGCGGTTGCGCTGCCAAGTCCGCCTCGTGGAGGCCCTGTTGGCGGCCGAGCGGCGCGCGGAGGCGGCCGACCAGGCCCGCGAGGCGCGGGCGAGGGCCGAACACCTCGGTGCGGCGCCGCTGCTTCAGCGACTCGACGCACTGATACGCCGCGGCCGTCTCGCCGACGCACCGGCCGACGGCCGGCGGACCTCGCCGCTCACCGCCCGCGAGCAGGACGTGCTGCGGCTGCTCGCGCTCGGCCGCAGCAACCGGCGGATCGGCGAGGAGTTGTTCATCAGCGGCAAGACGGCGAGCGTGCACGTCTCCAACATCCTGGCCAAGCTGGGCGCGACGAGCCGTACGGAGGCGGTGGCGATCGCCTACCGGGAGGGTCTCATCGCGCCCGAGCCGACGGCCTCGGGCTGAGGGGCCGCCCGATCACCCGCGTCCGGTGCAGTCGAGCCTGGTGAGGTCGACGGCGTCGGCCATCGCCTGCATTCCCTTGTCGTTGGGGTGCAGATGGTCGCCGCCGTCGAAGAAGGGCAGGATCCGTTCGGTGTCGTAGGGGCTGCGCAGGATGTGGTCGAAGTCGGTGTACGCGTCGAAGTCGCCGCTGGTGCGGATGTAGGCGTTGACCTCCTGGCGTACGGCCTCGCCCGCCGGGTCCCACTCCGACCAGCCCTTGAAGGGGGCGACGGTGGCGCCGACGACGCACTTGCCGGCCGCGTGGACGCGGCGGGCGATCTCGCGGTAGCCGGCGATGAGGTTCTGGGCGGTGACACCGCTGTGGCTCTTGATGTCGTTGACGCCCTCGAAGAGGAAGACGGTGCGCACGCCCGGCTGGGAGAGGACGTCGCGCTGCAGACGGTTCACGGCGCTCTGGCCGGCGCCGTCGGCGAGGACCTGATTGCCGGAGATCCCCTCGTTGGCGACGCCTTGGATCTGGCTGCGCGCCTTCTGGAGCCGGCGGGCGAGGTAGTCGGGCCAGCGGCGGTTGAGGTCGCTGGTGGACTGCCAGCCGTCGGTGATGGAGTCGCCGAGCGCGACGACGGCCGCGGTGCCCGGGTGCGGTCGTACGGACACGGAGTCCAGATAGGCCCAGGAGCCGGTCGTCTGGGTCCAGTCGGCCGCCCCCTCCTCGGCGGTGTGGTCGCCCCGGGCGAGGTACGAGGTCTGCATGGCCATTCCGTGGCCGGTCGCCGGGCCCGCCGCGTCCGGCGAGTGGATGCTGACGACCAGGTTGGTGGCGGCCGGCAGCGAGCCGGGCAGCGGGTCGCTGAGGGCGACGGCGCCGGCGGGGATGCTGATCGACCGGGCGCCGCCGAAGGTCAGGCGCCGGTTGCTGCCGTGGACCAGTGCGGCGCCGGTCTGCTGGAGGCCGGCGTAGAGGCTGTCGAAGGTGACGGGGCGGTCCCCGAAGGCGTTGGAGAGCCGGACGCGCAGATCGGTGCCGCCGACGCCGGTATGCACGATCAGCCGGTAGCCGCGGTCGGGCACGGCGTCGCCGATCCGGTCGGCGCTCGCGCCCCAGGTGACCACGTCCCGCCCGTCGGCGGGCGCCCCCACCACCGCGAACTCGGGCTGCCGGCCGGATGCCTCGACCGGTGACGCCTGGAAGGCGCCGGCCAGCAGCAGGAGGGCGGCGAGCCGGACGGCCCGTCGGTGCCGGGCGCTCACCGCGCGAAGTCCTTGATCGTCACGGACCCTCCGGGCGCTACGGTCACGGTCCGCGACGAGCCGCCGAACGCGACCGTCGTCGTACGGCCGCCCACACTGCGGATGCGTGCCTCGGTCGGCCTCCCGTCCTGCCAGCGTAGGTCGACGACGAAGCCGCCGCGCGCCGGGGCTCCGGTGAGCGATCCGGAGGCGGCCCAGGCGTCCGGGAGGGCCGGGAGGAGTTCCAGATGGCCCGGCCGGGAGTACAGCAGCATCTCGGTCACGGCCGCCGGGGTACCGAAGTTGGCGTCGATCTGGAAGATGCCCCGGCCCGGCCTGGTCTCGTAGATGTCGAAGAGGTTGGGCGCGGTGCCGTTGCCGCCGTCCGCCGACGGGCGCAGGTTGGTGACGATCAGCTGGTAGGCGTTGTCGGCGTTCTTCAGGCGGGCCCAGCACAGGCTCCGCCAGGCATTCGCCCAGCCGAAGCTGTTCATGCCGCGTGCGGTGAGCAGGGCGGTGGCGCCGGCCACTACGTCGGACGGGGTGGAGCCGTCGGGGCGGATGCGGTCGCCGGGGAACAGGCCCACCAGCGGCGAGAGATGACGGTGGGTGGTCTCGCCGAGGTTGTCGGGGGACATCCATTCCTCGAGCCAGCCGGTCTTCGGGCTCACCTGGGGAAGGTACAGCTTTTTGCGGAGGCCGAAGATGGTTTCCGCGTAGCCGCCGTCCCGCTTCAGCTCGGCCGAGGCCACGCAGTAGTTGCCGAACAGCGCCCACACCAGCTCCTGGGCGTAGGTGATGCCCTTGGCGTCGAGCGGTCCCTGTTCCGGCGACCAGTCGCTGTCGGCGATCAGCACCTCCTTGGAACTGCCCGGCAGGGTCGTGGTGAGCAGCCGGGCCTCCCAGAACTCGCAGGCGCCCTTGAGCAGCGGGTAGATCTTCTCCAGATGGGCGCGCGAGCGGGTGAACTCGTAGTGCTCCCACAGGGAGTTGCACAGCCAGGCGTTGCCCGCCGGATGCCACCACCAACCTCCTCCGCCGTAGGGGTTGGTGGAGATGGCGAGGGTCCATCCGGCGTTCTTGCCGCTGGAGTTGCGGTAGCGGTTGCGGGGGTCGTCGAACAGCCGGCGGGTCAGGTCGGTCCAGGACGGCACCTGGGCGACGCAGTAGTCGGTGAGGGCGTCGAAGCAGGCGGACAGGCCCGCCCGGTCGGCCATCCAGTAGTTCATCTGGAGGTTGATGTCGGTGTGGTAGTCGCCCATCCAGTCCGGGTCGTTGCCGTCCAGCCACAGCCCCTGGAGCCCCAGCGGCAGGCTGCCGCGCGACCCGGAGATCATCAGATAGCGGCCGAACTGGACGTAGGCGGCCTCGAGTTCGGGATCGGGTGCGCCGTCGCGCGCCCGGGCCTGCAGCCGCTCCCAGGTGTCGAGGGAACGCTGCTGGGCGGTTGAGGTCCCCAGCGAGAGACCGAACTGTCCGAACAGCGCGTGGTGGTCGGTGACATGGGTGCGCAGCAGGGTGTCGGCGGAGTGCGCGGCGGCGTCGGCGACCTTGGTGCGGGCGAGGCGCCGGGGCTCGAGGGACGGATCGCGGTAGCCCTGGGCCGCGTCCGGCGCGTAGTTGGTGCCGCCGCTCACCACCACGGTGAGGTCCTTGCAGCCGGCGAAGGAGATGTGCGAGCCGCTGACGGTGACGCGGCCGCCGGTGCCGTGCGCGGTCACGGCGGCCCCGTACTCGAGGCCGTTGGCGAACGCGGCACCGAAGGAGACTCCGGCGCCCTCGCCGTGCGTGCCCTCCAGCGTGACGGTGCCGGTGTAGCGGCCTCCCCCGCTCTGGGTGAAGTGCAGCACGATCACGTCGTCGGGTCGGCTGGCGAAGAGCTGCCGCTGATACGTGACTCCCGAGCGGACGTACGACGTGGTCACCACGCCCCGGGCGAGGTCGAGGGTGCGGCGGTAGCCGGAGACGGCGCCGAGGTCGTGCTCGGGGATGTCGACGGTGAGCCGGGCGAGCAGGGTGAGGGAGCCGAAGTGGTCGCGGTCGTAGGGGAACTGGCCGGCGGCGTCGAGGGTGTCGTTGAGGCCGCCGGTCCACATCGTGGCGTCGGTGACGAGCAGGACCTCGTGGCCGGGGTCGTTGCCCGCGAGGGCGCCGAGGCGGCCGTTACCGACCGGGAGGCCCTGTTCGATCATGGAGTTGTCGTCGGCGGGGGCCTGCCACCACAGCTCGTCGTGCGAACTTGTCGTGATCTCGGGTGCGTTGGCGGGCCGTTCGGGTGCGGCCGAGGCGGTGAAGGCGGGCAGGGCCGCCAGGGCGGCTCCGGCGGCGGTGGCGGCCAGCAGGTCGCGTCTGGGAAGCAGGCGGGCGGGATCGGTGTTCACTGCGGCTCCTGGAGGCTGGGTCAGGAAGACTTCGGGATGTCGATCCGGTCGATGTCCGGCGCGTAGCCGGTGCCGCTGTCGAAGGTGATCGTGTTGGAGCCGGCCTTGAGGGTCAGCGGCACGCTGACCGTCTCGACGGTCCCCCAGTCGCCGGTGGAGGGGAACTTGTGGTTCGTCGGGCCGCCGCCGTTGACGGAGACGGCGGCGGAGCGGGCGTCGCCGCTGACGTAGGCGATCTTCACCTGGTAGGTGCCGGCCTTGGGGACGACGACGTCGTTGATGGTCAGCTTGCCGCCGAGGTAGAGGTTGCCGACCTTCCTGCCGCCGGAGCAGGCCGAGCAGTCGGCGACGGAGGCGTTGCCGGCGAGGGTGTTGGCGGAGGACTCGGCCTCGTAGCCGGTGAAGGCGAGTGCGCTGCCGTGCGGGGTGACGGTGAACAGGCGGGAGCCGTGGGCGGGCAGGGCCTCGGTGACCTTGTCCTTGAGGCTGCCGAGATTCTCGTGGTTCCACAGGTCACGGACGGACGCCGTGCCGGTGAAGCCGAGGGAGGCCCAGGAGGCGGAGGCGGCGGCGGGGCTGTCGGCGAGGTTGAACAGGGCGACGGTGTAGCTGCCGTCGGGGTTCTTCGCGGCCCACACCTGCTGCGGGTCGGACGGGGTGATCGGCCGGGCCGGCGGGGTGGCGCCCTGGTTGAGGGCGATGACTTCCTTGTTGGTCAGCAGGGACAGACCGTAGGAGTCGAGGCGGGTGAGGTCGTCGCCGGTGAAGAGCGGTGACTTGGCGATGGCCCACAGGGTGGCGTAGCTCTGCCGTTCGGCCTTGGTCAGGCCGTCCATCGCGCCGTTGCCGACGTCGAGGGAGTCGAGGTCGTTCCAGCCGCCGGGGCCTGCGTACTTCGTCCAGCCGGGGGTGTCGTCCCAGCGGTCGTCGACGGAGTTCTCCCAGCTGACGAGGGTGTTGCAGTAGCACTCGACGTCGGTGTCGATGCGCCAGCCGTTGGAGTACTTCTTCCAGTCGGCGGCGTGTCCGATGTCCAGGGACCAGGAGAGTTCCAGGTGGATCGGGCGGCCGGTGGCGGTGATGGCCTTGTTCCAGGCGGCCACGTCGGCAACGTTGTCGTACTGGTCACCGCTCTTGCCGGAGCCGGGTCCGACGCCGTCGAGCTTGAGGAAGTCATAGCCCCAGCCTGCGATCAACCGGGCCTGGGAGTCGATGTACTTCTGGGTGCAGGGGCGGGAGAAGTCGAGCTTGTAGGAGCTGTCCCAGCCGTTGGTGGTGCGCAGGTCGCCGTAGACGATGTCGGCGGTGGTGCAGCCGTCGGCGTTCCATATCGGCGTCTTCCCGTCGCCGTACGCCTCCTTCTCCAGGCCGGCGGGGAGGTAGATGCCGGCCTTGAGGCCCTTGGCGTGGATGCGGTCGGCGACGGCCTTCATGCCGCTGGGGAAGCGCCCCGGGTCGGCCTTCTGGCGTCCGTACTGGTCGTACTCCGGCTTCCAGGTGGTGTCGCGCCACCAGCCGGCGTCGATGTTGACGTAGTCGTAGCCGTACTTCTTCAGCTTGGCGGCCAGGGCGTCGGTCTGCTGGGTGACGTTGGCCTCGGTGAGGTAGCTGTAGTCGCCGTCGGGGTTGAGGCCGGGGTACTTGGAGGACTGCATGCTCCAACTCGACCAGCCCAGGTAGGGCTTGGCGGCGAGGGTGGGAGGGGTGGTTCCGGCGTGGGCCGCCGGGGCGACGGTGACGGCGCCCGCGGCGAGGGCCAGGACCACCGCGGCTCTGAGGGTGCGTGCGGGCAGGGCGGAGTACGAGGAAGACCTCATGGGTCGTGCCTCCAGGGGGAATCGGATCAGCGGCTCGGCTGCGGGGGGTCTAAGGAGATGAAGGACTGAATGGCGGTGGCGGCGGCTCCGCGGGCCCATTCCTCGAAGGGCAGCGGACGGGTCAGTACGTCGCACCGGGCGGCGGAGCCGAAGGCGGCGGCGGTGAAGGCGGCGCGGATCTGCTCGGCGAAGAGGTCGTGGGCGGCGAGGCCCTCGCCGGAGATGATCACGCGTTCGGGGCCGAGAAGGTTGGCGACGGTGGCGATGCCCCGGCCGATGGCCTCACCGGCCCGCGCGTACACCTCCCGCACGCCCGGCACTTCGCGGTGGGCGAGCGCGACGGCCTCGGTGGCGTCGGCGACCTGACGGCCGGTGGCGGCGCGGACCTGGCGGACGATCGCGGCCTCCCCCGCGATCGCCTCCACGCAGCCGCGGTTGCCGCAGTGGCAGGCCGGTCCGGCCGGGTCGACGGTGACATGACCGATCTCGCCGGCCACGCCGTGCGCGCCGGAGACGACCCGTCCGTGCACCACCAGACCGCAGCCGATTCCGGCACCGACGGTCACCACGGCGAAGTCGGACAGGCCCACGCCCTCGCCGAACCACTGCTCGGCCACGGTCAGGGCCCGTACGTCGTTGTCGACCGTGACCGGCAACCCGCAGGTCATGGCGGCGAGTTCAGCGAGCGGGACGTCCCGCCACTCCAGGAACGGCGAGTAGCGTACGACGCCCTCGGCGCGGTCCACATCGCCGGAGACGGCGATCCCGAGGCCCTGCACGGTTGAGCCCAACTCGTCGGCGGACAGCAGCAGTTCGTCGACGAGACGCGCGATGCCGGTGAGCACGGACCTGGTGTCGCGGTCGGCCAGCGGCAGACGGCGGTCGGCGCGGACACGGCAGCACAGGTCGGTGAGGACGGCGATGATCTCGTCGCCGGTCACCTTGACGCCGAGGAACAAGGCCCGTCCGCCGTCGACCCGCACCGGGTTGGCGGGCCGGCCGAGCGTCGGCCGGTCCTCGTCCGCCGCGTCCTCCACCAGGTACCCGGCCTCGATCAGGGGTTTGACCGCCTTGGTGACGGCGGCCGGCGACAGCCCTGCCCGCCGGGCCACCTCCAGCCGGGTGAGCGGTCCGTGGGACAGGACCGTGGTGAAGATCTGCGAGGCGGCCGGCGTGTTCGCCGGGAACGTCTCGACACGGGGGGTCGGGCGCATGACCGGGAACCTAGAGGGCTTCTTTTCCACCGTCAATAAAAGAAGCAGGATTCGTCTGTGGCCCCGTTGTCAGACCCGGCGGGCACAATCGCCGCATGACGACGATCAATTGGGGCGAGCTGACCCACGCCTACGGCGGCGCCGAGGACATCCCCGGACTGTTCGCGCAGCTCGGCGGCCCGGAGGACGACAGAGTGTGGACGGATCTGTGGTCCGCGCTGTGCCATCAGGGGTCGGTGTACGAGGCGAGTTGGGCGGCCATGCCGGTCCTGGCGGACATCGCTCTCGGGCGGGCCCCGGGCGAACCGATACAGGCGGTGCTCATGGCCGGCCTGATCACGACGGACCCGGACCCCGAGCGCCGGGAGCGGTACGCCCCCCAGATCGCCGAACTGCTGGGGGTGGCACGCGCGTTGCTCGCCACCCCGGGGACCGGTGACTTCGTGTACCTGCAGATGGCCGTCCTGGCCTTCGAGGACGCCGGTGTGTGGGCGGAGGCGCTGGAGGGCGTGGTCAACGAGGAGTACGAGCTTCAGTGCCCGGAGTGCGAGGACGGCCTGTTCGTCGCCTTCGGTTCCTACGGCTACTTCTCCGTGGCCGGCGACTACGTGACGGGGCCGGGCGCGGAGGACACGGAAGGGCGGGCGGAGCTGACACCCATCGCCCCGGACCGCCTCGACGGCATCGGCGCGCGCCTGCACCGCGAGGCCGTGGCGGCAGGACAGCACGAGGTCGCGCACGCGCTGACGTACGTCTTCGGCAGAGCCCACTGCCCCTCCTGCGACGCCGGGTTCACGGTGTCGCAGGAAGTGGAGAGGCAGTGGGTCTGAGCACCTCCGACGTCGGCGTCAGTGCTGGTCGGCCGGCGTGTTGGCCTCGCTGACGTTGACGGCGGCCCAGGCCTGGTCCACCGTCCGGTACTCGACGCCGGTCGCCCCGTAGAGGTCCTTGGCCGCCTTCAGCGTCGCGACGCGCGCGTCGTGGAAGTCGGTGGTGGAGACCATGTAGCGGGTCAGCGCACGGTAGAAGATCGCCGTGGCCTTGGCGCGGCCGATACCCTTGACGGTCGAGCCGTCGTAGGTCGGCGAGTCGTACCTGACGCCGCCGATCGTCTTCTGGCCACTGCCCTCGGCGAGCAGGTAGTACGCGTGCGAGGAGACGCCGGAGCCGGCGTGCACCTCCGCGTCGTACACCTCGGGCTGCCAGTAGTCCACCGTGCCCTCGAGCCGGTCGAGGGAGGGGTGGTCGAGGCGGCGCAGGAACTTCTGCGCGAGGCCCAGCTTCTCGCCGATGAGGTAGTCCGGCGTGTCCTTCGGGTTGTTGGTGAAGAACTCGACGTTCGAGCCGAAGATGTCCGCCAGGGACTCGTTCAGCGAGCCGGGCTCGCCGTACTGGTTGCCGTCCGCGTCGACCCGGGTGGGCTCCAGCTTGGCGGTGGCGTCCACCACGCCGTGGGTCAGCTCGTGCCCCGTGACGTCCAGCACGACCAGCGGCTTCTTGAACATGTCGCCGTCACCGTCGCCGTACAGCATGCAGCCGCAGCCTGAGTCCCAGAAGGCGTTGGCCACCTTGCTGCCCCAGTGGACCATGCCCTTTGCGGGCTTGCTGTTGTTGGCGATGCCCCTGCGGGCGAAGGTCTTCAGGTAGAAGTCCAGCGTCTTGGTGATGCCGTACTGGGCGTCCGCGGCGGCGCTGTTGCGGCTGGACGTGGCGCCGTTGCCGAAGACGTCGTTGCTGGTGGCGATCTGCTTGCCGCGGGCGAAGCTCTCCGTGTAGCTGCCCTTGGCGTCCCGGGTCTCGGTGCCGTACCGGGTCGGGTCCTTCAGCACGAACGTCCTGATGGCCGTCTGCGTGGTGGTCAGCGGGACCGGGCCGACGAAGAGGGACTTGCCGGTGCCCTTGGCCGTGCGCGGGTAGTGCACGGCTGCGGCTGCCGCGGACGACGAGGCCGCCGCGGTTGCGACTGAGGCGCTCCGCGCGCCGATGCCGGTGGCGGGGTCGGCGATCTCGCCGCGCTCGCGCAGGGTGTCGAGCAGCTCGGGCGAGAGGAACTCGTCGTTGTTCGGCGTGTTGCTGCGCACCTTGCCGGTGACGGCGTCGACGACGACGGTCCGGGCCCCGGCAGCCTCGGTGGTGCCGCTGTCGGTGACCGTGACCTGGTAGGCGAGGGCGGACGCGCCGTCACGGGCGTCCACGACGAGGCGGGCGGTGCCGGCGTCGCCCTTGGCCACGGACGCGGCCTTCCGCTCGGCCTCGTCGGCCGAGAGCTTGGCGGCACTCGCCGCGGCGGGCCTGACGGTGTGGTCGGCGGCCCGGGTGACCCCGGTGTACGACAGCTGCCGGTTCAGGTGGACGACGAGGTCGCCACCGAGGACCGTCATGCCCCGGTGGGTCCGGGCGAACCGGACGTGCCGCGCACCCTCGGGGTCGATCATGACGTCCTGGGCGTGCAGTTCCTCGCCCTGGGAGACGCCGGTCGCGCCGGCGTGGGCGAAGGCGGCGGCGCGGGCCGCCGACACCACGGACGCGGCCGAGGTCGTGGCGGCCGCAGCATGGGCTGTCCCCGTGTCCGGGCCCGCGAAGGCGGTGCCGGCAAGGCCCGTGGCGGCCGTCGTGACGGCGACGGCGACCGCCACGCTGCGTATGTGCGGTCTACGCACTGATAAGGGTTCCTTCCTTCCAGGACGGCCGCTTTCGCCAACCGCCCTGACGCATGGCCTGGTTGTCCGCCATGGGGGCTGGTCGGGCCCCAGTTCGAACCCTGATGGACGAGTCATGTCCATGTAAAGCCCAAATCATGGGATTCCACGCAAAGCAGGGCAATACTTTGCCAATCCCCACCACTCGGTGATCGAGGAGTCACCAACTGTGTGCCAGTAGTGGAGATGTGACGGGACGGAAGAAGGTTGCCCCACGTGAATGTGACTCATCTCGCATCCAGGGCCACGGCCCTGGGCGCGGTCGCGCTCTGTCTGCTCCCGGCGCCCGCGCACGCCGCCGCCCCCGCGCGCCCCGACGTCACGGGTGTCGACACCGCCCTGCGCACCGCGCTGAGACAGGGCGCGCCCGGCGCGATCGCGCGGATCGACGACGACGGCACGGTCCGGCAACTCGCCGTCGGCGTCGCCGACCGACGGAGCGGACGGGCCATCAGCAACGCGGACCGGTTCCGTATCGGCAGCGTCACCAAGGTCTTCTCGGCGGTCGTGCTGCTCCAACTGGCCGACGAGAAGAAACTGGAGCTGGACGCCCCGGTCGACCGCTATCTGCCGGGCCTGCTGCCCGACCGCCGCATCACGGTACGGCAGGTGCTGGGCCACCGCAGCGGCCTGTACGACTACACCAACGACATGTTCGCGAAGTCGGTCTCCGGCTTCGAGGCCGTGCGCACCAGGGTCTTCACCTACCGCCAGCTCGTGGACCGCTCACTGCGGCACACCCGCACCAACGCTCCGGGGACCGCGTACGCGTACTCAAACACCAACTTCGTCGTCGCCGGGATGCTCATCGAGAAACTGACCGGTCACTCCGTGCGCACCGAGTACGAGAACCGCATCATCAAGCCGCTGAACCTGCGCGACACGTTCTACGTGCACCCCGGCACGACCATCCCCGGCAGACACACGAACGGCTATCTCACCCCGGACACGGCGGGCGCGCCCCTGGTGGACGCGACCGAGCAGACCGTCTCCTGGGCGCAGAGCGCGGGCGCGCTCATCTCCAGCACCCGCGACCTCGACACGTTCCTGTCGGCCCTGCTCCGCGGCCGTCTCACCTCGGCCGCCCAGCTGCGTCAGATGGAGCACATGCTCCCGGTCAACAGCACCCAGGCGTACGGCCTCGGCCTGCGCCGCCGCGACCTGTCCTGTGGCGTCTCGGTGTACGGCCACACGGGCGCCGTCCAGGGCTACTACACCTACGCCTTCGCCACCAAGGACGGCCGGCGCACTCTCACGGCCCTGGTCAACACCTCCAACAACGGCGCCGTGCACAACACGATGCTGGGCACGCTGGAGTCGGCGTTCTGCGGCAAGCCGGCGAAGGTGCGGCGGGGTGCGGCGGTCCTGGAACGCCAGGGGGACGCCGCCTGGGGGCTCGCCGGGCAGTGACCGCCCGGCGGGGAACCCTCCCGTTCCGATGGGCGTTGCCCCGATGAGCCCCTCCTTCGGGGCCGAGGGCGACGACACCGGGGCGGTGACATGAGCGAGTTGGTCCCCGGGGGCAACATGCCCCTCCCGGGCGGCGCCGTGACCGTCCGGGTCCCCGGCCCCTTCGACGTCTCCGCGCTCATCACGGACGACGGCGGCAGGGTCCGCGGCGACGCCGACTTCGTGTTCTACAACCAGCCCTCCGCTCCCGGCGCCCGCCTCGACGGCGACACGCTCACCGTCGACCCGGCGAGGCTGCGCGCCGGGGCCACCCGCGTCACGGTGGTGGTCAGCCCTGCCGACCCCGGCACCCCCCTGGGCCGGCTCCCGGCACCCACCCTCCACCTGGACGGACCCGGCGCCCACCCCCTGGCCCGCTTCACCCCGCCCCCGCCACGCCAGGAGACGGTGCTGCTGCTCGCGGAGCTCTACCGGCGGGCCGGCGGCTGGAAGCTGCGCGCCCTGGGGCAGGGGTACGCGGACGGACTCGCCGGGATCGCACGGGACTTCGGGGTCGACGTGACCGACGACGGGACGACCGCGGTGCCGCCCGTCGCCTCCGTACCGCCGCCCTCTCCCGCGCGCGCCACGCCGTCAGCGCCCTTCCCGTCACCCCGCTCCTCCCCCGACCCCGGCGGCTGGCTCAGCCTCGTCAACTCCGCCCGCGCCGCGGCCGGTTGCCCGCCCGTCTCCCCTGATGCCCGTCTCGCCACCGCCGCGCACGCCCACGTCGGCGCCCTGGCCGCCGCGGGGCGGCTCGGAGTCGAGGGGCCGGACGGCGTCTCGCTGTACCAGCGGGTGACGGCTGCCGGATACCCGTACATCACGGTCGGCGAGCACCTGGTCTCCGGCCCGCGCACCGCCTCCGAGTTCATCGACTACGTGCTGGGCGACGAACAGTCCCGGCGCACCCTGCTCGACCCGGCCTTCACCCACGCGAGCGTCGAACACGCCCGCTCCGGCGACACCTTCTGGACCGCCGTGTGGGCGAGGCCCTTCACACCCGGCGACCTGACACGCACGGCCACGCAGGTCGTCGAACGCACCAACCGCGAGCGCGCCGGGGCCGGCCTGCCTCCCCTGGCCGTCGATCCCGTCCTGACGTCCGCGGCGCAGGCGCACAGCGCCGACATGATGGCCCGTGCCTTCTACTCCCACACCTCCCCGGAAGGACGTCAGCCGTGGGACCGGGCGGCCGCCGCGGGCTCCACCCGCCGCACGATCGGCGAGAACATAGCCTGCGGTCAGCGTTCCCCGGCCGAGGTCGTGGACGGCTGGATGCACAGCCCGGGCCACCGCGCCAACATCCTCAAGCCCGATTTCACCCACATCGGCGTCGGGTTCGCCGGTGGCGGCCCCAAGGGGACGTACTGGACACAGCTCTTCGGCGCCTGACCACCGAAAACCCGTGACGGTCGTGATCTTGGCGGAATGAATCGCTCCGGGACAGGATGCCCGCATGAAGGGTTCCCTCTTTTCCAGCGAGCACATGGTCCAGCCGGCGACCCAGGCGGGTATGTCGGTCGAGAACGCCAAGTGCATCAAGTACGCGGTCAACGGCGAGATGCTCGCCCGTCAGGGCGCGATGATCGCCTATCGCGGCAGCCTCCAGTTCGAGCGCAAGGGCCAGGGCGTGGGCGGCATGCTCAAGCGCGCGGTCACCGGTGAGGGGCTGCCCCTGATGTCGGTGCGCGGGCAGGGCGAGGCGTGGTTCGCGCACGAGGCGCAGAACTGTTTCATCGTCGACGTCGACCCCGGCGACGAGTTCACCGTCAACGGCCGCAACGTCCTGTGCTTCGACGCCTCCCTGTCGTACCGGATCGCGACCGTCAAGGGCGCGGGCATAGCCGGCGGCGGCCTGTTCAACAGCGTCTTCACCGGGCAGGGCAGGCTGGGCCTGGTGTGCGAGGGCAACCCGCTGGTCATCCCGGTCTCCCCGCAGTACCCGGTGTACGTCGACACGGACGCGGTGGTCGGCTGGACGGCCGGTCTGCAGACCTCCTTGCACCGTTCGCAGTCCATCGGCTCGATGCTGCGCGGCGGCTCGGGCGAGGCGGTCCAGCTGATGCTGCAGGGCGACGGCTGTGTGGTCGTACGGCCGAGCGAGGCGACGCCGCAGAAGGCCCAGCAGCACTGAGTTCCACGCCGAGGGGGAGTTACCGGCGGGAACATGTGGCGGCCTGAATTGGGGTCGGACGTAGGGCACTTCCGGAATTCCCCCAACAGCGCATGAACAAATAGGGGCGTGCGCCGGTGAGTTGAGGATGCATTGAACACGCACCGGCGCACTTCTCGTACCTCTTGTGAAAGGTGAGAGCCAGGGGTTCAACGAGGGATGACCATGGTCAAGGCGCATGTCTTCACACACGAGTTGGTTGCCGGAAGGTATCGGCTCGTCGACGTCGTCCACCGCGAGGCGAACCGGGTCTGCTGGTACGGCAAGGCCGCCGACGGCGCTGCCCAGCGTCCTTATCTGCTCACCCAGATCGACTTCCCGGCGGACCCTGACAACGATTCCGCGCTGCGCACCACCGCCCGCATCATGCGTATGTCCGAGACGATGGGACTGCTGTGCCCCGGCGCGGTGGCGACCGTCGTGGACGCCGTGGAGGAGAACGGCACCCTATGGATCGTGACCGACTGGATCGACGGCACGCCGCTCGGCGAACTCCTCGCCCAGGAAGGCACGTTCAACTATGTGCGGGCGGCCCGCATCGGTCTGGAGCTGCTGGACGTGCTGGAGGCGGCGCACGGCCAGGGCATCACCCACGGCGAGCTCAGCCCCGGACAGGTGTTCGTGCGGGACCGGGGTTCGGTCGTGGTCACGGGCTTCGGCCTGGCCGGCGCCACCCTGGCACCCCGGCTGACGGCGCCGTCGTACGCCTCCCCCGAACAGGCCCGCGACGAGCGGATCGGGCCCGCGGCGGACCTCTGGGCGCTCGGCGCGATCCTTTACACCATGGTCGAGGGCCGCCCGCCGTTCCGGGACCGGGACCGGCCCGAGGCCACGCTGAAGGGCGTGGACCGCCTGCCGCTGCGCACGCCGGTGCACGCGGGCCCGCTCACCCAGACCGTGCTGGGCCTGCTGCGCAAGAACTCCCGGGAACGGCTGACCCGTCCGGTGGTCCGCGAGGCCCTCCAGCGGGTCCTGACCGAGGATCCCGGCACGCTCGCGCAGAGCGCGCCCAGGCCCCGGCTGCGCGGCAACTACACCGCCGCCTGGCACGCGGCCCCGCCGTGGGGCAGGCGCGCCATGGCGGCCGGCACCGCCCTGGCCGTGGTCACCGTGGCAGTCGCCGCGCTGGCCGCCACCCACCGGCTGCCGGGCCTCGGCACGGCCTCGCCCGAAGGCGCGCCCCGGCCCTCCCCCTCCGTCTCCGCGCCTGAGAGCCGCACCGACGGCACGACCGCTCCCTCTCCTTCCGCGACCCCCTCCACCTCCCCGTCGGTGATCTCGCCGTCTCCCTCGGGATCGCCGTCGGCCTCGGCCCTGCCGCCGGCGTTCGTCCGCTACTCCGCACCCGAGGGCTTCTCCGTCGACCTCCCCAAGGGCTGGAAGCGGGTGGACACCCACCGCGTGGGCGACCTCTCGTACCGCGTGACCTTCGGCGCGAGCGGAGATCCGCGCACCCTGGCGATCACCTACAGCACCGTCCTGGGCCCCGACCCGGTCGCCGTATGGCGCGACGACGTCGAGCCGGAGCTGCAGAAGGAGGTCGGCTACCAGCGGATCGGCGAGATCAAGGCGACGACCTACCAGGGCCACAAGGCCGCCGACATGGAGTGGCGCTCCACCGTCGACGGCACCCGGGTGCGCACCTTCGGGCGCGGCTTCCTGCTGGGCGGCGGCCGCGGGTTCTCGCTGCGGTGGACGACTCCGAACGCCGAGTGGGACACCTCCGCCAATCAGCAGGCACTGGCGACCCTCCTGCGGACGTTCAGTCCGTCGTCAGGCTGACGGCCGCGGCGCCCGCAGCGCGCGCAGGGGCGGGTGGTGCAGCGGGGAGGTGTGCCAGTGGGCCGTGAACGTGCGGTCCGAAAGAGTGCACGTCACGGTCAGGCGGTGCGGTGTCTCCAGGAACACGATGTCCACGGTGAGGATGCCGGCGTCGGTCCAGCCGCCGCTGACCGCGGTGGGCAGCGGCCCGTCGGTGACCGTCCAGCCGGTCCCCAGGCGCAGGTCGAGGGGGTGGCCGTCCTCGGTGAGCCGCAGCTCCCAGCCGCCGTCGGCGGCCGTCACCGTGACCGAGCCCAGCTTCGGCTGCTCGGCGCAGACACCGCCGAGCGGGGTGAACGCGGCACCGGACCATTCCCCCGCACGCTCGGGCGGTGCCGGCTTCCCGGTGACCGGAGGCAGAGAGAGCCGGGCCAGGCGCTCCCGCAGGGCCGTGTCCTCGTGCTCCCTGCCGGACAGCGGCTCCGGTCCGAAGGCCGGCAGCAGGTGCTCCCAGACGAGATCGAGGACCTGCTGCATCCGCTCGGTCGCCGCGGTCGTCGCTATCACGGCGTCGTGCTCGGGCAGCACGAGGCAGAACTGCCCGTAGGCGCCGTCGCCGCGATATCCGTGCCGCGCGATCCAGAACTGGAAGCCGTAGCCCTGCTGCCAGTCCGACAGCGCTCCCTCGGCCGTACCGTCACCGTTGTCGACGTGCGGGCGCGTGGCCTCGGCCACCCAGCCCTCGGGCAGCAGCCGCTCGCCCTCCCACACCCCGTCCCGCAGATACAGCAGGCCGAGCCGGGCGATGGCGTCGGTGGTGGCGTGCAGCCCGCTGAAGCCCAGTTCCCGGCCATTGCGGTCGCGCAGCCAGGCCACCTCGCCGATGCCGAGCGGGTCCAGCAGCCGCGGACGGAGATACTCGGTCAGCGGCTGCCCAGTGACGCGCTGCACGATCGCGGCGAGGGTGTACGTCGCGGGCTGGTTGTAGGCGAACACGGTCCCGGGGTCGCGCTCGGGCGGGACCAGCAGGAAGCCCCGCACCACTTCGCCCGGGTCGAGGGCGAACGCCCGCTCGTAGGTCTCGCCCTCGTGCCCGCTGGCCATGGACGCCACGTGCCGCACCAGCATCGCCCGGCTGCGCGGGTCGGTGATGTCGGCCTCGAACTCCGGGAAGTAGGAGATCACCGGTTCGTCGAAGTTCAGCAGGCCCTCGCCGGCGGCGATCCCGGCGGCCGTCGCGGTGAAGCTCTTGCTGAGGGAGTACAGCAGGTGCGGACGCCCCGGCGTGTACGGCGCCCACCAGCCGGCGGACACCAGGCGGCCGTGCCGCAGGATCATCAGGCTGTGCGGCTCGATCTCGGGATCGGCTTCGAGGGCGTCGAGGAAGGCGTGGACACCGGTGGCGTCGACGCCCTGGGCGGCGGGGGTACTGGACGGCAGCGGGCTGGGGTTCATGAGGGCATCCTGCCTGGTGGGCCGCGCCGGATCGAGAGGCCGTTTTCCGTCGCCGGTGCAGGGGACTCGGGCGTCATGGTACGAATCGGATACACGATGATGACCGAGCAGGCCGGCCCTCGTGAACTGGTCGACCACGTGGTGCGGGCCGAGCAGGCCGGTTACGACTTCTCGGTGACCTCGGACCACTACTTTCCGTGGCTGCGCTCGCAGGGGCACTCGCCGTACGCGTGGAGCGTCCTGGGCGCGGCGGCCCAGGCGACCTCGCGCATTCCGCTGATGACCTACGTGACCTGTCCGACCGTCCGCTACCACCCGGCGATCGTGGCGCAGAAGGCGGCGACGCTGCAGTTGCTGTCCGAGGGCCGCTTCCGGCTCGGGCTCGGCGCCGGCGAGAACCTCAACGAGCATGTGGTGGGCGGCGGCTGGCCGTCGGTCGACGTGCGCCACGAGATGCTGGAGGAGGCCGTCCAGATCATCCGGGCGCTGTTCGAGGGCGGCCATGTCAACCACCGCGGCACGCACTTCGACGTGGAGTCGGCCCGGCTGTGGGATCTGCCGGACGAGCCGCCGCCGATCGGTGTCGCCGTCTCCGGCGAGCAGTCCTGCGCGCTGGCGGGCCGGCTCGCCGACCTGGTGATCGCCACCGAACCCAAGGCCGGGCTGCTGGAGTCGTTCGACCGGCACGGCGGCGAGGGCAAGCCGCGGGTGGGTCAGCTGCCCGTCTGCCACGACCCCGACCGGGACACCGCGATCAAGCGCGCGCACTCCCAGTTCCGCTGGTTCGGCAGCGGCTGGAAGGTCAACTCCGAACTGCCGCACCCGGACGCGTTCGAGGCCGCGACGCAGTTCGTGACTCCGGACGACGTCGCCGAGTCGATCCCGTGCGGGGACGACCCGGAGGACTTCGTCGAGGCCGTACGGCCGTATGCCGAGGCCGGGTTCGGGGAGATCGCGCTGGTGCAGATCGGCGGCGAATCGCAGCCGGCGTATCTGGACTGGGCGGAGAAGACGCTGCTGCCCGCACTGCGGGACGCGTTCGGCTGACGCGGCGCGCGCCACCACCGGCGCCTCACAAAGCGACGTCAACGGGTGCATATAGGCTGCCGGTCTGCACTTCCGCAGTCCGACCAGCTTTGCACAGGAGAGTCATCGGTGACACTGGCGATCGACCCTGCCGAGACGTCCGAGCCGTCCCCCGCGCCCCTGTCCGACCTCGTGGCGCGGGACGCGCGCGAGTTCGGAGTCTACGCGCGGACCGGTGGATGGGCCTTCGGCCTGATGGTGGCGCGCAGCGTACGGCCCGGCGGTCAGGGCGCGGAGGAGACGGCGAAGGTTTCCGCGAAGGAGTTCGCGGAACTGGCGGCCTGCTCCCCGGAGCGCGTGATGCGCTACTACAAGGCCTGGGACCGGGCCGCCGACGACGGCATGGTGCCGCACTTCGAGGCACTCGCGCCGGGCCAGGAGGTGGAACTGCCGGACGCCGACGTGTGGCTGAGCTACTACGTCTCCCGTAACAGCGCCACCTCCGAGCGTGGCACCGCCATCGCCGAGGCCGCCGAGGCCGAGGGCATCCGGCCCACGAAGGCGCTGGAGGTCGCCGAGAACCCCACCGCGCTGCGCGCCGCGATCCTCGCCGACCCCTCCACCGCCCGGGCGGCCCAACAGGCACTGCTCGACCGGGTGCGCGAAGACCCGGAACTGCAGGCCGAGTTGGCGCGGGACGTGGTCCGCACGGACGATCTGAAGAAGGCCGTCGCCAGCGAGAGCAGGTCGGCCGACCGGATCGGCTACGTGCGCCAGATCGCCGAGTCCGGCCAGGTCAGGACGCCCGCCGGGCAGACCATCGACGCCCCGGCCGACCTGCGCCAGGAGGCCGAGCGGCATCTGTCGCTCATTGACGAACTGGAGGACGACGAGGACACCGGCGACTGGGCCACCGAGGCCTACGACACCATGAAGTCCCTGGTCGCCGAGGCCGTGGAGGCCGATCCCGAACTGCGCGTCCAGGAACGGCGCACGAAGTTCTACAGCAGCCTGCAGAAGGCCACGAAGGCCTTCGAGGAGCTCACCTTCGACGACGTCCAGGACTTCGTCGAGGACGACATGGTCCAGCGCCTGGAGGAGCTCCAGCAGGCCATCACCGGCTGCCTGACGGCCCTGCGCGGCGCGAAGGGCTGAGCGGTCCCGCTACCCGGGCGGCGCTGAGTAGCCGTACTCATGCCGCCGCCCGCCCGCTCCGCCAGCATGGGGGCTCCTGACCAAGAGGAGCCTCCATGACCGCTGTTGTGCACTCCGCCCTCCCCCGCCGGCCTCTGCCCGCCGTGGCCGCCGCCGTTGTGGTCGTCGGCATGGCCCTTTCGGCCTGGGGCGCACGGGAGCGCGGGACCTGGTTCCTGGAGACGGTGTGGGTGCTCGTCGGGCTGCCGCTCGTCGTGCTCGCCTGGCGGCGCTTCCCGCTGACGAACCTGCTGTGCTGTCTGCTGGCCGCGCACGCCCTGGTCCTCGCGGTGGGCGGCCACTACACCTACGCGCAGGTGCCGCTCGGCGACTGGGTGCGGGACACCCTCGGGCTGGCCCGCAATCCGTACGACCGCTTCGGGCACCTCATGCAGGGCTTCGTCCCGGCGGTGCTGGTACGGGAGCTGCTCTGCCGCACCTCCCCGCTGCGGGGCAGCCGCTGGCTGGCGCCGCTGACCGTGTGCGCTTGCCTGGCCTTCAGTGCCGTCTTCGAGATGCTGGAGTGGCTGGCCGCGGTGGTCGGTGGGCATTCCGCGGACGCCTTCCTGGCCACCCAGGGCGATGTGTGGGACACCCAGTGGGACATGTTCTGCGCGCTGATCGGCGCCACCGTCTCGGTGCTGGTCCTCCCGCGCCTTCACGACCGCCAGCTCGACGCGCTCGCCCTCACTTCGTCGTATGACGGCGCCGCGTCCACATCGGGACCACGAACCAGCACAGGGCGTACCACGCGACCACTGCGGTGACGATCCACGGCACGGCCTCGTTGTGGGTGGCCACCCGCAGGATCAGCAGCAGGGAGGAGGTCATCGTGGCCAGCAACAGGAGCAGGCCCACGAAGGTCATCCGCGAGGCCCACTCGACAGCCTCGGCCTTGACCCGCTGTCCGGAGACCAGGCGGTGCAGGGAGACCGGCCCGATCAGCGCCCCGGTCGCGGCGGCGCCCAGCACCACGGTCACGATGTAGATGGTCTTGTCGGTGTCCTCCAGCGAGGCGTACTTCTGCTGGAACACGACGGTCAGCAGGAAGCCGAACAGGATCTGCACCCCCGTCTGGGCGACCCTGACCTCCTGGATCAGGTCACTCCACTTGCGGTCGGCCCTCTCCTCGTCGGTCTCGTGCCTCCCCCACTCGTTCACACCTGACTCGTTCTCCGTGGCAGGCACTGTTCCTCCCGGCGTGTTCGCCCCCGACACCGTCGCCTTCCGTGTTCCCGCAAAGTCCGCGATTGATCGTCCCCGGGACGAACCACCGCTGTTTGGGCGATCACGGGACGGTTACACGGAGGCCATGGTGTACGACGACCAGCGGAGGGATCCGACGCCCATGTCCGGTACCGAGCTCACGGTCACCCTCAGCGGCGCCACCGCCGCCGACGCGCGCGCGGTCGTGCGGGTCCTGGAGCCCGCCTTCGGGCAGGCGAAGGAGGAACCGCCCAAGGACGAGGACGTCACGGTCCACACGGCACGGTTCGAACACGATCCCGCGGACCGGCCGACCGAGCCCGCGACGGGCGGCCCGGGCCATCTGTCCGGGGCGGTGACGGTGACCGTGCAGGGCGCCCCGGATGCGGTGGCGCTGGCGCGCGAGTCGCTCACCCACGCCTTCACGGCCCAGGACCAGGGCTCGGTCTCCGGCGACCAGGAGCAGGAGTGGCAGCTGCTCCTGGAGCCGTGACCGGTTCCCCGGGCCCTACCAGCGGACCTCGACCTGGTCCTTGATCCGACGGTCGTAGAGATCGCGGATCGCGCCGAGCGTCTGCTCCGGCAGCTCCGGCAGCTTCGCCGCGGCCGCGTTGGCGCGGGCCTGCTCGGGCGAGCGGGCGCCGGGGATCACGGTGGTCACGCCCGGCTGCTGGACGATCCAGCGCAGGGCGAGCTGGGCCGGGGTGTACCCCTCGGGCACCAGGGCGGAGAACTCGGCGGCCGCCTCGACGCCGGTCGTGTAGTCGACGCCGGAGAAGGTTTCGCCGACGTCGAAGGACTCGCCGTGCCGGTTGTAGGTGCGGTGGTCGTTGGCGGGGAAGACGGTGTCCTTGGTGTACTTGCCCGACAGCAGCCCGGAAGCCAGCGGGACGCGGGCGATGATGCCGACGCCGGCCTCCCGCGCGGCCGGCAGCACCTCCCGCAGCGGCTTCATGCGGAACGGGTTGAGGATGATCTGCACGCTCGCCACACCCGGCCGGGCGATCGCGGTCAGCGCCTCGGCGCAGGTCTCCACGCTCACCCCGTACGCGGCGATCCGCTCCTCCTCGACCAGGGTGTCCAGGGCGTCGAAGACCTCGTCGGTGGAGTAGACGGGCGTGGGCGGGCAGTGCAGCTGGACCAGGTCGATGCGGTCGACGCCCAGGTTGCGCCGCGAACGGTCGTTCCAGGCACGGAAGTTGTCCAGGACGTAGTTCTCCGGGAGCTGTTCGACCCGCCGGCCCATCTTGGTGGCGACCAGCACATGCAGGTCCGGCCGGCCGGCGAGGAAGGCGGCGATGGTCTGCTCGCTGCGCCCGTCGCCGTAGACGTCGGCGGTGTCGAAGAAGGTCACCCCCGATTCGGCCGCCGCCTCCAGCACCGCGAGGGCTTCCTTGTCGTCGACGTCTCCCCAGTCGGCGCCCAGCTGCCATGTTCCGAGACCGACGACGGATGCGTGCTGATTCGACCTGCCGAAAGTGCGCTCGTCCATGACGTCAGTCTGTCATTCGTGACACCGGTGCGCGGAACGGGCCGCTCCGGTGCAGCATGTGGGAAGCATTCACTCACATGGGTGATGCATGCCGACAGCGGGTCGACTCGTGTCAACCGCCGCCTAGCGTGGCCCCGTGACAGATCGTTCAGTGAGCAACCACCCCACCGTCGCTGCCGACGACCCGTCCTTCAGCCGCCGCGCCTTTGTGCTGTCGGCCGCCGCGTTGGCCGCCGTTCCCGTCCTGATCGCGGCCGATCCCGCGGTCGCGGCCGAGGAGCTGCCGGGCTTCCCCGAGGACGTCGACCTCTACCGCTCGGCGTACCGCAACTGGGTCGGCGAGATCACCGCCGACGGACTGTGGGCCTGCGCGCCGACCGGCCCCGAGCAGGTGCCGGCCGTCGTCAACTGGGCCTGGCGGCATGGCTGGACGGTCCGCGCCCGGGGTTGCGCTCACGGCTGGTCACCGCTGACGATCACCGCGGCGACGCCCTCGGACGCGAAGGTCCTCCTCCTCGACACCGTCCCGCACCTGACCGGCCTGTCCCTCGACTCCCCCACCGCCGTCCGGGCCGGCACCGGAGTCACCCTGGAGGCCCTGCTCACCCACCTCGAACAGCACGGGCTCGGTGTCACCGCCGCCCCCGCTCCCGGCGACCTCACGCTCGGCGGCGCCCTGGCCGTC
Organism: Streptomyces sp. NPDC005799; assembly: GCF_040630525.1. Lineage (NCBI taxonomy): Bacteria > Bacillati > Actinomycetota > Actinomycetes > Kitasatosporales > Streptomycetaceae > Streptomyces > Streptomyces sp. NPDC005799. The sequence goes on along the minus strand of NZ_JBEXXQ010000021.1, from coordinate 77,080 downwards.
GACGCGCACGGTACGGCCGTACCGGCGCAGGGTGAGAGCCGGCTGCCGGGGCACACGTACGGCTCGCTCAGCAATCTGGTGCTGTCGCTGACGGCGGTCGTGTGGGACGAGGGCGCGGGAGCGTATGTGCTGCGCACCTACCACCGCGACGAGGCGGACAGCGCCGCCCTGCTCACGCATCTCGGCCGCTCCCTGGTGACCGAGGTCGTGCTGCGGGTGGGTGCCAATGTGAACCTGCGGTGCGTGAGCCGTACGGACATCCCGGCCGCGGAACTGTTCGCGGCGCCCGGGTCCGACGGACGCACCCTCGCGAGCTTCCTCGAGCGGGCGGGGCGGGTGGAGGCGATCTGGTTCGCCTTCACGGAGTTCCCCTGGTTCAAGGTCTGGAGCGTGGCACCGACCCGGCCGCTGACCTCGCGGCACGTGACATCGCCGTACAACTACCCCTTCTCCGACAGCGTCCCGACCGTGGTCGCCGACCTCGTGGGGCGCATGACCGCGGACGCGGCCTGGTATCTGGCCCCGGAGCTGGGCACCGCACAGTACACGGTGGCCGCTGCCGGACTCACGGCGACGCTGTCGGCCGACATCTGGGGGCCGTCGAAGAACACGCTGCTCTACATCCGGCCCACGACCCTGCGGGTGACCGCCAACGGGTACGCGGTGCTCACCTCCCGCGCCCAAGTGCAGCGCGTGGTCAGCGAGTTCACGGCCTACTACCGCGAGCGGCTGAGCGCCTACACCGCCGTGGGCCGCTTCCCGGTCAACGGCTCGGTGGAGATCCGGATCACCGGCCTGGACGACCCCGCGGACGCCGAACTCGTCGGCGCCCGGGCCCCGTTGCTGTCGGCGCTGCGGCAGAGCGCGGCACACCCCGAGTGGGACACGGCCGTATGGCTGGATGTGCTGACGCTGCCCGGCACGCCGTACGCCGAGGCGTTCCTTCGGGAGTTGGAGCGGTTCCTGTTGCGCACCTACGACGGGGAGCACGCGCTGACCCGGGTGGAGTGGTCCAAGGGCTGGGCCTACACGGACGAGGCCGTCTGGAGCGATGCGGAGGTACTGGACACGGCCGTGCCCGCCTCGTTCGGCGAGTCCGTGTGGGGTCAGGCGGCCGGGATCCTGGACCGGCTCGACCCGCACCGCGTCTTCGGCAACCCCTTCCTCGACCGGCTGCTGCGTTAACCGGTTGCCCCCGGCGGGCGCCGCTGCGAGGCTGCCGATCATGCCTGACTTCACCGCGCCCGACGGGACCGAACTCGCCTACCACGTCCGCGGGGAGGGCCGGCCGCTGATCTGTCTGCCGGGCGGCCCGATGCAGGCGTCCGCCTATCTGGGCGACCTCGGCGGGCTGTCCGCGCACCGCCGACTGGTGCTGCTGGACTTCCGCGGCACCGGTGAGTCCGCCGCGCCCGAGGACCCGGCCACTTACCGCTGCGACCGTCTCGTCGACGACGTGGAGGCCCTGCGCGAGCACCTCGGCCTCGACACGGTGGACCTCCTCGGCCACTCCGCCGGCACCAACCCGGCCCTGCTGTACGCCACCCGGCACCCGGACCGCGTCGCCAGGCTGGTGCTGGTGACGCCGAGCATGTCGGCCGTCGGCATCACGGTCTTGCCGGAGATCCGGCGCCGCACCGCGCAGCTCAGGCAGGACGAGCCGTGGTTCCCGGTCGCCTTCGCCGCCCTGCGGGACATCACCGCCGGACGCGCGACGGCCGACAGCTGGGACGCCATCGCGCCCTTCCTGTACGGCCGTTGGGACGAGACGGCACGCGCCCACCACGCCGCCGGAGCCGCCCAGAAGAACCAGCGGGCGGCATCCGTCTTCGCCGCGGACGGCGCCTTCGACCCGGACGCCACGCGCGCGGCCCTGGCCGGGTGCACCGCACCGACGCTCGTCCTGGCGGGGCAGGTCGACCTCAACTCCCCCTCCCCCGCCGTCTCCGAGCTCGCCGGCCTCTTCCCCAAGGCGGAGTTCGTCGAGGTGTCCGGCGCCGGGCACTTCCCGTGGCTCGACGATCCGCAGGTGTTCACGGCCGCGACGGCGGGGTTCCTGGCGTGAGGTGCTGCTGTACGAGGGGCGCGTACCGGGCGACCACGTCGTCCAGGTCCGCCGCCCGGACGTGGGTGCCACGGGCGATGCCGTAGATCACGCCGAGGCCGAGCAGGGCGGCGACGGCGAGTTCCGCGCGCAGGCCCGCGTCGGGCCCGGTGAGGCGGGCCGTGAGGCGCTCGGTGACCTGGGTGCGGAAGTTGCCGCGCAGGATGTCGCCCTGTTCGCCGTGCAGGGGCGCGAAGACGATCCGCAGCAGCGGGTCGGCGCCCTGCCGGGACTGGCCGAACAGGACCAGCCGGACCATGTGCCGGCCAAGGTCCTCCAGCGGGGCGTCCAGCAGGGCGTCCGCGTCGGCCTCGAAGGACATCACCCGGGCGAACAGGGCGTCCTTGTTGCCGAAGTACTTCAGGATCAACGGCGGACTGACACCGGCGCGTTCGGCGACCGCCTTCAGCGTGATGTCGGCGTGCGCGTGCCGGGCCAGCAGATGGCGGGCGGCCTTGAGGATGGCCGCCTTGGTGGCCTCGGCGTCGCGGCGGGCGGGAGCGGAGGCGGTGGGGGGAGTGCTCACGGCACTCATGCTCCCTCCAGTGCCTCGTCCCGTGAGCCCCGGGTGCGGCCGCGGGCCCGGCGTGTCCCGCCGTCGGCGGAGTCGCCCGGGATGGTCAGCGCCGTCGCGGCGGCGGCCAGCGCGATCGCGCCCGCCATCGCGAACGCCATCAGATAGCCGTGCAGGGTCGGCACCGGCAGCCCGCCGACCGGGCTGGTGTGGTGCACCAGGACGGCGGCGACGGCGGCGCTGGAGGTGGCCTGGCCGATGGTGCGCATCAGGACGTTGACGCCGTTGGCGGAGGCGGTCTGCCCGGCCGGGACGGCGCGCAGGATCAGGGTGGGCAGGGCCGAGTAGGCGAGGGTGGTGCCGATGGACACGACCGTCGCCCCCAGGATGATCATCCACAGGTCGCGGCTGTCGGCGATGCGCACCACGTAGCCGCAGGCGATGACCGCGGCTCCGAGCGCGAGCGTGATCCGCGGTCCGCGCGCCGCGGAGATACGGGCCGAGACGGGTGAGAACAGCAGCATGGTGACGCCGCCGGGCAGCAGGCACAGACCGGTCTGCACGATCGAGAGCCCGAGGCCGTAGCCGGTGGCCTTGGGCGCCTGGACCAGCTGGGCGGTCACCAGGGAGTTGGCGTAGAAGGCGAATCCGGTGAGCAGCGCCGCCACATGGGACAGACCCACCCGGGGCCGGGAGACCAGGCGCAGGTCGACCAGCGGCCGTTCGGCGCGCAGCTGCTGCCACCACCACAGCGCCATGATGACGACGGAGCCGGCGAACAGGCCCACGACCCGTGCGCTCCCCCAGCCCCACTCACCGCCCTGGGAGACCCCGAGCAGCAGAGAGACCAGCCCCGCCGCCAGACCCAGGGCGCCCACCACGTCGAACCGGCCCGGCTCGCGCGCCGGCGACTCCCTGACCGCCCACCACACCGCCGTCACGCCGAGCGCGCCCAGGGCGCTGGTCAGCCAGAACATGGTGTGCCAGTCGGCGTACTGCACGACGAGCGCGGCCAGCGGCAGGCCCAGGGCGGCGCCGATGCCGACGGTGGAGCTCATCAGGGCCACCGCGGAACCCCGGCGCTCGGGGGGCAGTTCGTCGCGCAGGATGCTGATCGACAGCGGTACGACGGAGGCGGCTGCCCCCTGCAGGGCACGGGCCGTGATCAGTACGGCGATGTCGGAGGACAGGGCGCACATCACCGAGCCGACCGTCATCAGGCCGAGCGCCGCCGTCAGCACCCTGCGCTTGCCGTACATGTCGCCGGCGCGGCCGAGGACCGGGGTGAGAACGGCTCCGGCCAGCAGGGTGGCCGTGACCGTCCAGGAGACCGCGCCCGCCGAGGAGTGCGTGAGGCGGGGAAGGTCCGGCAGCAGCGGTACGACCACCGTCTGCATGACGGCCATGAGGATGCCGCCGAACGCCAGCACCGGGATCGTGAGCCGGTCCCGCAGGGCCCTCGCCGTGGAGGGCTCGGCTATCGGTACTGGCTGGCCCATGGGTACTCCAGTGTGTGGCTGCGGAAAAGAAGCGGTGAATTGCTATTCACCATAGCCGGTGAATAGCCATTCACCCAAGGCCTTTCCGTATGCGGCCACTGAGGAGCAGCTACTTCCGGGAGGCCAGCGCCCGCGCGTGGACGGTCCGGGCGACCTTCGGCCCGAGCCAGCGTTTGAAGCGGCGCAGCGCCTCCAGCTGTCCGGCCGCGCTGTCGAGGCGGTAGTAGAGCTGGGGCGGGACGTACGGCAGCAGGGGCGAGTGGCGCTGGCCGAGCAGGGCGAACATCTGCTGCGGGGGCAGGCCGATGTAGCGCGGCAGGTTCTCGTACCACTGGGCGCTGTAGCGTGCCGCGCTCTGGATGGACAGCAGCTGCGCCTTCCGTTCGCGCTCGTAGTGGGCGAGGGCCCGCGGGAGGTCGGTGTGCGTGCGCAGGGCGCCGGCCAGCGCGATGGCGTCCTCCAGGGCGAGGGTGGTGCCGGCGCCGATCGAGTAGTGGGTGGTGTGGGCGGCGTCCCCCATGAGGACGAGGTTGCCGCGGGACCAGGCGCGGTTGGTGAGGGTGCGGAAGGTCAGCCACTGGGCGCTGCCGTCGGCCGAGGAGCGGCCGATGAGGGGGTGACCGTCCAGGACGTCGGCGAAGAGCTTCTCCAGCAGCGCGAGCCCGTCGGCCTCGCCCGCGGTGTCGAGGCCGAGGCCGCTGAAGGTCTCGGGGGCGCATTCGACGACGCAGGTGCTGCGTTCGGGGCTGAAGCCGTAGCCGTAGCACCAGATCCAGCCGTGGTCGGTCTCGACGAAGGCGAAGGTGAAGGAGTCGAAGACCTTGGTGGTGCCGAGCCAGATGTAGCGGTTGCGGCCGGCCCTGATCTCGGTGCCGAAGTCGTCCTCGTGCCGGGTGCGCAGGGCGCTGTGGACGCCGTCACCGGCGACGACCAGGTCGGCGACGGGCAGGTTGGTGTCGGTGATCTCGTGCTCGAACTCCAGCCGGACGCCGAGGGAGCGGGCACGCGCGGAGAGGATCTCCAGCAGCCGGTGGCGTCCGATGCCGAAGCCCTCGTCGCCGGGGTGCCGGGCCTCCGCGTCGCGTACGCGGGCCACGCCCTCGTTCCAGCTCACGGAGTGCCGCTCCAGGGCGCGGGCCGATTCCGGGTCGTGTTCGTGGAGCTTGTCGAGCAGTCCGCGCCAGTAGGTCACTCCCCAGCCGTAGGTGGAGCCCTCCGGATTGCGCTCGTGGACGGTGATGTCGTGGGACGGGTCCTGCCGCTTGAGCAGGATCGAGAGATACAGGCCGGCGGGCCCGCCGCCGACGCAGGCGACCTTCACGCGCACCCCTTGGAATTACTCAGAGTTTGCAGCTTGCGACGCACAGTAGCAGGACGTCGATGGACGGCTGTTCAACGGAAGGTTCGCCGCGCAGGTCACGGGTACCCGGCCCGCACGCAACCGTCTGAGAACGAAGGAGGGTTTCACCCGTGTCGCAGGTCGAGGAATCCATTGAGGTCGGCGTCCCGGTGCACACCGCCTACAACCAGTGGACGCAGTTCGAGACGTTCCCTGAGTTCATGAACGGCGTGGAGCGCATCGAGCAGCGAACCGACACGCTCACCCACTGGGTGACCAGTGTGAACGGGGTTCACCGGGAGTTCGACGCGGAGATCACCGAACAGATCCCGGACGAGCGGGTCGCCTGGACCACGATCTCCGGGGAGGCCAAGCAGGCCGGGGTGGTGACCTTCCACCGCCTCGACGACACGCACACCAAGGTCATGCTGCAGATGGAGTTCCAGCCCGAGAGCGTCACCGAGAAGGTCGGCGACAAGCTCGGAGTCGTGAAGCGGCAGGCCAAGGGCGACCTGGAGCGCTTCAAGCAGTTCATCGAGAAGCGCGGCCGGGAGACCGGCGAGTGGCGCGGCGCGGTCGTCTGACCCCGTCCGCTAACCGGCTTCCGCCGTACGGCACTCCGGGTGCCCCCAGCCCTGCGCGTTCTTGGTGATCGGCTCCCCGGCCGCGTAGGACCGGCCGCACAGGCAACGGCCGGGGAACTTCGCCTTGATCGTGCGGGACGACGAGCCGCCGCCCTGCCGGGCCCCACCAGGCTTCCGGCGCGGGGCGGCGGCCTTTTTCGGGGTGTCCGGCGAGGGCGGCGGCTCCGGTGAGCCGAGTGCGCTGCCCGCCGGCTCCTGCACGGTCGCCGCCTGACTCGCGGCCCGGTCGGCGAAGTCGTTCAGCGGGTCGCCGTCGACCTGGTGGGCCGGCACGTAACGGAAGTCGACCGAGCGGCCCTGGAGCAGCTCGTCGATGCGCACCACCAGGTCCTGGTTGGCGACCGGTTTGCCGGCCGCCGTCTTCCATCCGTTGCGCTTCCATCCGGGCAGCCAGGTGGTGACCGCCTTCATGGCGTACTGCGAGTCCATCCGGACCTCGAGCGGCACACCCGGGTCGGTCGACGTCAACAGGCGTTCCAGCGCGGTGAGTTCGGCGACGTTGTTGGTGGCCCGGCCCAGCGGTCCGGCCTCCCAGCGAGCCGGGACCTCGGAGTCGTCGGAGACCACCCACGCCCAGCCCGCAGGTCCCGGGTTTCCCTTCGAGGCCCCGTCGCAGGCGGCCACCACACGTTCACGCATGGGCTCGATCATGCCACGGCGGACGGGGCCTTCCGGCACCTCTAGGAGACCTCCTCGGTCCGGGGCATCTCGCCCGCGGTGCGCGTGATGTCGATCACCGAGAAGCTCGCCCCCTGCGGGTCGCTCAGGGCCGCGAACCTGCCGTAGGGGCTGTCCATGGGACCGAAGCGCAGGACTCCGCCGAGCTTGGTCGCCTTGGCGACGGCGTCGTCGCAGTCGGGGACGACGAAGTAGAGGTTGATGTAGGAGGGGATCTCCGGCGGGAACTCCTCGCCCATCCGCATGCGGCCCAGGACCGTGTTGTCGCCGAGGTTGAACATGCGGAAGTCGACCGCGTCGTCGACGATCTGCTGGGCCGTGTACGGGAAGACGGCGCTGAAGAAGGCGTCCGTCCGCTCCGGGTCCCGGGTGAAGACCTCGGCCCAGCCGTAGGCGCCCGGTACCGCGGTCGCCTCGAAGCCCTCGTGGGTGCCGCCCTGCCAGAGGCCGAAGACCGCGCCGCTGGGCTCACGGGCGATGCACATGGTGCCGAACTCGCCGACCTGCATCGGCTCCATCAGCACCTCGCCGCCGTTCTCCCGGATCCTGGCGGCCGTCGCGGCGGCGTCCGCGGAGGCGAAGTACAGGCACCACTGCGACTGGCCTTCCTGGCCGGGCATCGGCGGTACGACGGCGGCGACCGCCTTGCCGTCCGCGTAGGCCTGGGTGTAGTTGCCGTACTCCGACGACGCCTCGCCGAAGGTCCAGCCGAGGACGTCACCGTAGAAGCTCTTGGCTCCCTCGACGTCACCGAACATCGCGTCGGCCCAGCAGGGGGTTCCCTCAGGTTGTACGGCCATGACAGCGGCCCTTTCCCGAATATGCGGATGGTCCGTTTCCTCACGCTAGCCATCCGCCGGTCGAAGCGCGCGCCGAACGCCGGAGTCCGTTCCAGACTGGTCGGGGAGGCTTCCGGTGGGCTGTCGAGGTGACGGACGGGGTGCGGGATGGCGAACGGGACGATGCGGGCGTGGTCGGTGGTGACCCCGGGGCCGGTCGAGGAGGAAGGGGTTCTCCGATTCGTCGAGAAACCGGTTCCGAAGCCCGCCGACGACGAACTGCTCGTGCACGTGCGCGCGTGCGGGGTGTGCCGCACCGATCTGCATGTCGCCGAGGGCGATCTGCCCGTGCACCGGGCCGGGGTGACCCCGGGGCACGAGGTGGTGGGCGTCGTCGCCGGGGTCGGAGCGGCGGTCGAGGGCTTCGCCGCCGGTGACCGGGTCGGCGTGGCCTGGCTGCGGCGAACGGACGGCACCTGCGCCTACTGCTCACGCGGCGCCGAGAACCTGTGCCCAGCCTCGCGCTACACCGGCTGGGACGCCGACGGCGGCTACGCGCAGTACACGACCGTGCCCGCCTCCTTCACCTACCGGCTGCCCGGCGCCCTCGACGACGTGGCGCTCGCGCCGCTGCTGTGCGCGGGGATCATCGGCTACCGCGCGCTGCGCCGGGCCGCGCTGCCGCCGGGCGGACGGCTCGGACTGTACGGCTTCGGGGGCAGCGCCCATCTGTGCGCGCAACTGGCCCTGGCCGAGGGCGCCACCGTGCACGTCCTGACCCGTGGGAGCACGGCACAGCGGCTGGCACTGGAACTCGGCGCCGCCTCCGCACGCGACGCGTACGCGATGCCGCCCGAGCCGCTGGACAGCGCGATCCTGTTCGCCCCGGTCGGCGACCTGGTCCCGGTCGCGCTGCGCGCCCTGGACCGCGGCGGCACTCTCTCCGTCGCGGGCATCCACCTCAGCGACACCCCGCCGCTGCACTACGAGACCGACCTCTTCTACGAGAGGCAGATGCGCAGCGTCACCTCCAACACCCGTGATGACGGCCGGGAGTTCCTCGCCCTGGCCGCCCGGCACGGCGTGCGCGCCACCACCCACGCCTATCCCCTGACGCGGGCCGACCAGGCCCTGCGGGACCTGAAGGCGGGGCGGTTCGACGGAGCCGCGGTCGTGGTGAACGACCTCTCCTGAGCGCCCTCCTCGAAAGGGGCCGCACGGCTCACACGCCCGGCGCGCGATCACCTGCGACGAACCCGCGCGGGACAAGGAGGGGTATGTGCCCCTCCGCTCCGGGAAAACGCCCCCCGCACGCCGTACCAGGGCCGCCGCCATGCCTGTTGGCTTGTACACGCGGTGCGTTCCTGTCAGCCACCGCGCTCTCGTCCTTCTCAACGACCACTCCGCACACCCCTGTTCAGGGAGGGAATGTGTCCGTCCCCGAAAGCACCACCGACAACCCCGCTCCCGACGATCCCGGCGAACCGCAGCTCACCAGCCTCAGCACCCGGGCGGCGCGCCGGCTCACCACGACCACCAAGTCCGAACCGCAGATGCAGGCCATCAGCTCGCGCTGGCTGCTGAAGGCGCTGCCGTGGGTGGACGTCCGGGGCGGCACCTACCGGGTCAACCGGCGCCTGCAGCTGAAGATCGGTCGCGGCCGGGTGCAGTTCGAGCAGAACGGCGCCAACGACATCAAGGTCATCCCCGAGACGCTCACCGAACTGCCGGTGCTGCGCGGCTACTCCGACATCGATGTCCTCAAGGAGGTCGCCACCCGCTTCCGGGTCCGCGAAGTACGTGCCGGACAGGTGCTGTTCGAGGCCGGCCAGCCGGTCACCGAGGCCTATCTGGTGGTGCACGGCAGGTTCACCCGGTACACGGCCGGCAAGTACGGCGAGGAGGAGATCACCGGAGTCGTCACCGACGGCGACCAGATGGGCGACGAGGCCATCGGCCAGTCGGACCCGCTGTGGCTGAGCTCGGTGCGCGCGGAGACGGCGGGCGTGCTGCTGGCGCTGCCCTGGGACGTCGTCACCGAGCTCACCGACCGGGTGCCGTCGCTGGCCGCCCACCTCCAGGCGTTCGCCGAGCGGCAGAAACTCCCGATGAACCGCAAGGGAGAGGCCGACGTCCCCGTCCAGGCGGGCCACGTGGGCGAACCGACGCTGCCCGGCGGGTTCGTCAACTACGACCTCGCCCCGCGCGAGTACGAGCTGTCGCTCACCCAGACCGTGCTGCGGGTGCACACCCGGGTCGCCGACCTCTACAACGACCCGATGAACCAGACCGAGCAGCAACTGCGCCTGACCATCGAGGAGATCCGCGAGCGCCAGGAGTGGGAGCTGGTCAACAACCGGGAGTTCGGGCTGCTGCACAACGTCGACTACGGACAGCGCGTCAGCACCTTCACCGGGCCGCCGACACCGGACGACATGGACGAGTTGCTGGCCATGCGCCGCAAGACCAAGGTGTTCCTCGCCCATCCCAAGGCGATCGCCGCCTTCTTCCGGCAGTGCAACCGCCGCGGACTGGTACCGGGCACGGCGACCGTCGAGGGGCACGAGATTCCCGCCTGGCGCGGGGTGCCGATCCTCCCCTGCAACAAGATCCCGGTCAGCGACCGGCACACCAGCAGCATCATCGCGCTGCGCACCGGCGAGTCCGACCAGGGCGTGATCGGCCTGTTCCAGACCGGCATCCCGGAGGAGTACCAGCCGGGCCTGAACGTGCGGTTCATGGGGATCGACGCGGCCGCGATCATCAGCTACCTGGTCACCGCGTACCACTCGCTCGCCATCCTCGTGCCGGACGCGGCGGGGATCCTGGAGAACGTCCAGATCGGCCGGACGGCCGACTGAGGGTGGAGCACGCGATGAGCACCCCCACGTCCGTCCCGTCCCTGCCGGGGCCGCCGAACCTGGCCCGCACCGTGCGCACCCGGCGTGGCGGCGCGATCCCCGGGCTCAAGTACCGGCCGGTCGTCCCCGCCGACCCCGAGAAGGCCGCGGAGATCGACCGCAGACTGGAGACCTGGGCCCGCGGCCTGGAGCTGTTCCCGGCCGCCTGGAAGGGGGACTTCTCCGGGTTCCAGTTCGGCCGGGCCGTCGTGCTGCAGCATCCTCAGGCGGCCGACCTGGACCGGCTGACCGTGGCCGGGCAGCTGCTGCTCGCCGAGAACCTCGTCGACAGCTGCTACTGCGAGGAGGACGAGGGCCGCGGCGGAGCGCGCCGCGGACTCGGCGGGCCGCTGATCCTGGCCCAGTCGGCGATCGACCCGTACCACGGCACACCCGCCCTGGAGGCCGAGTGGCGCGAGGGCGTCCAGGCCGACGGCCCGCTGCGCTCGTACCACTGGGCCATGAAGGACTTCGCCGCCTTCGCCACCCCCAGCCAGAGCGACCGCTTCGTCCACGACATCGCCCGCCTCCACCTCGGCTATCTCGCGGAGGCCGCCTGGATGGAGACCCGACACGTGCCGCGGGTCTGGGAGTACCTGGTGATGCGGCAGTTCAACAACTTCCGCCCCTGTCTGTCCATCGTCGACGCGGTGGACGGCTACGAACTGCCGGAAGCCGTCTACGCCCGCCCGGAGATCCAGCGGATCACCGCGCTCGCCTGCAACGCCACGACCATCGTCAACGACCTGTACTCCTTCACCAAGGAGCTGGCCAGCGACCCCGACCACCTCAACCTGCCGCAGGTCGTCGCCGCCAACGAGCGGTGCGGGCTGAAGGCCGCCTATCTCAGGGCCGTCGACATCCACAACGAGATCATGACCGCGTTCGAGGACGAGTCGGCCGTTCTGTCCGCCGCCTCGCCCCTCGTGGAGCGCTACGCCCGGAGCCTGTCCGACTGGGTGGCCGGCAACCACGAGTGGCACGCCACCAACACCCACCGCTACCACCTTCCCGACTACTGGTAGGCGCCACCCCGATGAACCATCAGCAACACCACGAGGAGTCACCGTTGACCATCGCCCCCGCCGACACCAGGAACGTCCCGCTGCCGACCCAGTCCACGTACCAGAACCGCGTGGCGGACTACTGGAACGCCGAGGAGAACCCGGTCAACCTCGAACTCGGCAAGCTCGACGACCTCTACCACCACCACTACGGCGTCGGCGCCGCGGACCACTCCGTGCTCGACGAGAGCGACCCCGTGCTGCGCCGTGAGCGGATCACCGCGGAACTGCACCGGCTGGAACACGCCCAGGCCGAACTCCTCGCCGCCCATCTCGGCCCACTCACCCCGGACGACCGGGTCTTCGACGCCGGCTGCGGACGCGGCGGCGGCAGCGTGGTGGCGAACCTGCGCTACGGCTGCCACGCCGACGGCGTGACCATCTCCGCCAAGCAGGCCGCCTTCGCGGGCGAACAGGCCCGCAAACGAGGCATCGACGGCAGGGTGCGCTACCACCACCGCAACATGCTCGACACCGGTTTCGAGACCGGTGCCTACGCCGCGTCGTGGAACAACGAGTCGACCATGTACGTCGAACTGGACCTGCTGTTCGCGGAGCACGCCCGGCTGCTGCGCCGCGGCGGACGCTACGTCGTGATCACCGGCTGCTACAACGACACCTACGGGCGTGCCTCGCGCGAGGTGTCCCTGATCAACGCCCACTACATCTGCGACATCCACCCGCGCTCGGAGTACTTCCGGGCGATGGCCCGCCACCGTCTGGTCCCGGTCCACGTCCAGGACCTGACCGCCGACACCATCCCCTACTGGGAACTGCGCCGCGAGGCGGACCACCTGGTCACCGGCATCGAGGACACGTTCCTGTCCGCGTACCGCAACGGCAGCTTCCAGTACCTGCTGATCGCCGCGGACCGCGTCTGATCCGCGTTCCGGCGCGGGCCCGTGCGGCGGTTGCGACACACATCCCCGCACCGCACGAGCCCGCGCCGAAACTCCCCCCGGGCGGCTCCCCCTTGAACCGTGGGCTTGTCCTGTTCTACCTTCGCCACATGGTCGGGGCATCAACGCCCGCTCATGAGCTGCACAACGAGCGGGCGGCAGACAGTCCGGGTGATGCGTTATGCGACCGCATCTCGCGCTGATCGAGGACGACCCCGACTTCGCACTGATGTGCCGTTCCTATCTGGAGCGCGCGGGCTTCACCGTCACCTGGGCCATGGACGCGCGCGCCGGCAAGGCCGCTCTGCACGAGGGCGGCATCGACCTCGCCGTCCTCGACCTGGGGCTGCCCGACGGCAGCGGCCTCGAGCTGCTGCGTGCGTTGCGCTCCACCAGCCGGCTGCCGGTCATCGTGGTCAGCGGACGCGGCGCGGAGACGGACCGGGTGGCGGGGCTGGAGATCGGCGCCGACGACTACCTGGTGAAACCGTTCTCACAACGGGAACTGGTGGCCCGTATCCACGCGGTGCTGCGCCGCTCGCAGCCGCCCGAGGCGCCCACCGTGCTCCGGGTCGGCTCCCTGCTCATCGACAGCGCGGGCCGCCAGGCCTCCGTCGACGGCATGACGCTGACGCTGCGTCCCAAGGAGTACGCGCTGCTGGAGATGCTGGCCCAGGCGCCCGGCCGGGTCTTCTCGGCGGAGCAGCTGCTGGAGCGGATCTGGGGCTCGTCCTGGCAGCAGGCGGCCACCGTGGTCGAGCACGTGTACCGGCTGCGCGGCAAGCTCGCGGCGATGCCCGCCCCCGCCCCGCGGATCACGACCGTCCGCGGCTACGGCTACCGCCTCGACCTGTGAGTGACCCGCCTCGGTCCGGAGGTCCGACCATGCCCGACGAGCCGGACTACCGGCGCCTGTTCGACGCCACGCTGTCCCCGCTGCTCGTCCTGAGCACCGACTTCACCATCGTCGAGGTCAACCGCGCGTATCTGACGGCGACACGGACGGAGCGGGACATCGTGGGGCGGCCGATCTTCGAGGTCTTCCCCGACAATCCGGACGACCCCTCGGCCGACGGCGTGGCCAATCTGCGGCGCTCACTGGAGACGGTGGTGGCGAGCGGCCGTACGGACACGATGGCGCTGCAGCGCTACGACATCCCCGCCGGCGAGGAGGGCGTCTTCGCCGAGCGCTACTGGAGCCCGGTCAACGCACCGGTCCTGGACGACGACGGCCGTGTCGTCCACATCATCCACCGGGTCGAGGACGTCACGGACTTCGTGCATCTGCGCCGGGTCGGGCGCGAGCAGCGGCGGGCCGTCGCCGAGGCGCAGATGCGGGCCGAGGGCATGGAGATCGACCTGTTCGTCCGGGCCCGGGAGATCCGCGAGGTCAACGAGCAGCTCAGCCGGGCCAACGCCGAACTCGACGCCGCCGGACGCCGGTTGCGGGAGGAGCAGCGGGCCAAGGACCGGTTCATCGCCACCCTCTCGCACGAACTGCGCAACCCGCTCGCCGCCGCCACCGCGGCCACCGAGCTGCTCGCCCTCGACCTGCCCGGCGGCCATCCGGCGCTGTCGGTCCTGGAGCGGCAGCTGGGCACACTGGCGCGGATGAGCAACGACCTGCTGGACGGCACCCGGGCGGTGACCGGACGTCTGGAGCTGGTGCGCGACCCGGTCGACCTGCGCTCGGTCGTGGACGGCGCGTGTGCCGACATCCGGGGCGTGTTCGGACACGAGGGCCGCACCCTGGGCGTCGTCGTGCCGTCCGAGCCGGTGATGATCGACGGCGACCGGCTGCGCCTGGCCCAGGTGCTGACCAACCTCCTGTCCAACGCGCTGAAGTACACCCGGACCGGCGGACACACCGAGGTGGGCCTGGAAGTCGAGGACGGCTTGGCCCTGCTCACCGTCCGCGACGACGGCATCGGCTTCGCCCCGGAACAGGCCGAGGAGCTGTTCGGGGTGTTCATGCGGGCCGCCCCGGCCGGCCCCGACACCCCGGAGGGGCTGGGACTGGGGCTCGCGGTGGCGCGCACGGTGGTGGAGCTGCACGGCGGCCGGATCGGCGCCCACAGCGACGGCCCCGGCAAGGGCGCGGCGTTCACGGTGCGGCTGCCGACCACCGAGGTGACGGCCCCTCGGCCGACGCGCACCACGGCCACCCGTCCGGCACCCGGCCGTCTCTCCCTGCTGATCGTCGAGGACAACGCGGACCTGGCCGCCACCTACCGCACCCTGCTGGAACGCCGGGGCCACCGGGTCGCCGCCGTCCACACCGGCGCGGATGCCCTCGCCGCCACCGGGAACGAGTCCTTCGACGCCGTCCTGTGCGATCTGGGGTTGCCGGACATGGACGGTTACACGGTCGCCCGTACCCTGCGTGCCAGGCCGGGCGGGGACCGATTGCGCCTGATCGCGGTGTCCGGGTTCAGCCGGGGCACCGACCGCGCCCTGTCCCGTACGGCCGGTTTCGACGCCCACCTGGCCAAACCACTGCCGCTCGCCGAGCTGCTGGACCTCCTCGAACGGCTCGGCCAGGCCTGAACTCGCCCCCGCATCTTCCCCCTTGCGCCCTCCTGTGCTTGCCTGGGGAACCGTTTTCGGTTGCCGGGGCGGGAGTTGCTGCATGCGGAAACCGTGGATCGTGGGGGTGTCGCTGGCCTGCGCGCTCCTGCTCGGCGGGTGCACCGACCCGTCGTCCGCCCCGCAGGCCCCGCCGCCCTCCCCGGCCGTACCGGGCGCGAGTGCCACCACGACCCACCAGCGGGCCCCCGCCTCCCCCGGCCGCCCGGCCGTGGCCCCCAAGGTGCTGTACCTCGGCGACTCGCTGGCGATGGAGGCCCAGAACGTCCTCGGACGGCAGCTGCGCACGGATCTGAACGCGACCTACGCCAGCGCCCCGTACTCGGGCACCACACTCTGCGACTACCTGGAGGGCACCGGGGCGCGCTCGCTGGTGCCGGACGCCGACAAGGCCGCCGCGCTGGTACGGGCACGGCATCCGGACTACGTGGTGATGCAGTTCTGGGGCAACGCCTGGGGCTACACCTGGTGCATGAACGGCATCACCTACAACGCCTCGCAGCAGCGGTACTTCACCCGCTACCGCGCCGACCTGCGCAGACTCACCGAGCAGATCGCGGACGCGGGCGGGGCGAAACGGCCGAGGATCGTGTGGGTGCTGCAGGGACCGGATCCGATCACGCCGGACCGGGTGCGCCGCGTCAACGAGATGTACGAGCAGCAGGCCGCCGCCTCCCACGACCTGGTCGCCGACGCGGGCGCGACGGTCAGCCCGGCGGGCGGCCGCTACACCTGGGCGCAGTACCTGCCGTGCACCCCCTACGAGCACGCGCACCCCGACTACTGCACCCAGGCGGACCAGGACCGTACCGCCCTCCACCTCAGCTCGGACTACCTGCACTTCTGCCTGGCCCCCACGACGTCCACCCCCAAGCCGTGCCCGGTGCGCTCCCCCGGCATCCTGCGCATGGCCCGCGAGGTCACCCGGGTGATCGCGCGGCAGGCAGCGGGGCACTGACCGCCGGCCAGTGACCCCGCGCGCCCACGGCAGCAGCAGTCGGACGGGCCGTCACTCGCCCGCGTAGGCCTTCTCCAGGGCCGCGATGTCGAACTTGGACATCGCCATGAAGGCCTTGGTGGTGCGGGAGGCCTTCTCCTGGTCCGGGTCGCTGATCATGTCGATCAGCTTGTCCGGTACGACCTGCCAGGACAGGCCGTACCTGTCCTTGAGCCAACCGCAGGGGCCCGGCTCGCCGCCGCCCTCGGTGAGCTTGGTCCAGTAGTAGTCGATCTCCTCCTGGTCCTTGCAGAAGATCTGGAAGGAGATCGACTCGTTGAACGTGAACTGGGGCCCGCCGTTGAGCGCCACGAACTTCTGGCCGTTGGCGGTGAACTCCACCGCCAGCACGGAGCCGACCGGGCCCGCTCCCCCTTCGACGTTCCGGCCGACGCGGCCGATGCTGGAGTTCTTGAAGATCGAGACGTAGTAGTGAGCGGCCTCCTCGGCCTGTCCGTCGAACCAGAGACAGGTGGTGAATCCGTCGGTGGTCATGGGCTCCTCCTGGGACGTGGAACGCTGTCACCTCTACCGACCGATCCTGGCGGCGGAACTCATCGGTGGGGCGACCGATTAATCCATATGGCCCTGCCTAGGCCCCCGCCTAGGCTCCGCTCTATGACGTCATCCCCCACGGACACGATCCGCCCCTTCCGCCTCGACATCCCGCAGCGCGACCTCGACGACCTGCGCGACCGCCTCGACCGCACCCGCTGGCCGGACGAGCTGCCGGGCACCGGATGGGCGTACGGCGTGCCGGCCGACTATCTGCGCGAGCTGGTCCACTACTGGCGCCACACCTACGACTGGCGGGCCGCCGAGGCGCAGCTGAACCGGTGGCCGCAGTTCACCACCACCATCGACGGCTCGACCGTGCACTTCGCGCACGTCCGCTCCCCCGAACCGGACGCCACCCCGCTGATCATCACGCACGGCTGGCCGGGATCGATCGTGGAGTTCCTGGACGTGGTCGGCCCGCTCGCCGATCCGGCCGCGCACGGCGGCGACCCGGCCGACGCCTTCCACGTCGTCGTCCCCGGCATTCCCGGGTTCGGGCTGTCCGGACCGCCCACGGACACCGGCTGGGAGGCGGGCCGGGTCGCGGACGCCTGGGCCGAGCTGATGCGCCGCCTGGGCTACGAGCGCTTCGGCGCGCAGGGCGGCGACTGGGGCGCGGCGATCTCCCGTGAACTGGGGCGCGCCCACCCCGACCGGGTGATCGGCGTCCACCTCAACCTGCTGCCGGGGGCTCAGCAGCTCACCGAGCCCACGCAGGAGGAGCTGGACGGGCTGGGCACCGAGGAACAGGAGCGGGCGCTGCTGTCGTGGCGCCGGTGGAGCGAGTGGTCGCGCGAGGGCACCGGGTACGCCGTCCTGCAGGCCACCCGGCCGCAGACCGTGGCCTACGCGCTCACGGACTCCCCCGTGGGCCAACTCGCCTGGATCGTCGAGAAGTTCCACGAGTGGACGGACTCCCAGCTGCTGCCGGAGGAGGCCGTGGACCGGGACCGGCTGCTCACCAACGTGATGCTCTACTGGCTGACCGGGACCGCCGGTTCCGCGGCCCGCATCTACTACGAACGCGCCCACGCCACCGGCCGGGTCGCCCTGCAGACCGAGCCGTCGACCGCCCCCACCGCACTCGCCCTGTTCCCGGCCGAACCCCAGATCCCGCTGCGACACAAGGCGGAACGCACCGAGAACCTGGTGCGCTGGACGGAGTTCGACCGCGGCGGGCACTTCGCGGCGATGGAGGAGCCCGACCTGCTGGTCGGCGACGTGCGGGCGTTCTTCCGGCAGCTGCGCGAGAAGGGCTGACGGCGGGCTCTGCCGGTGGCGAATCTGCCGCGGGCAGAGAAACCGCATCGGGGCACCGAACCGGGCCAAGAGTGGAGTCGACGGCATCACGATGCGACGGCATCACCCGTTCGACAGGAGAACCGATGACTCCACTCACCCCGCTCGCGCCCCGCGCCGAGGAGGGCGACACCCCGCCCAGCCGCTTCGACGACCATCTCGCCGCCCAACTGCTCGGGCAGCGCATCGTCTTCCTCGGCACCCAGGTCGACGAGATCTCCGCCAACCGGGTCTGCGCCCAGCTGCTCCTGCTGTCCGCGGAGGACCCGCGCAGCGACATCAGCCTCTACATCAACAGCCCCGGCGGCTCGGTCCACGCCGGTCTCGCCATCTACGACACCATGCGGCTGATCCCGAACGACGTCTCCACGCTCGCCATGGGCTTCGCGGCCAGCATGGGCCAGTTCCTGCTCAGCGTCGGCGCGACGGGCAAGCGGTACGCGCTGCCCAACGCGCGCATCATGATGCACCAGCCGTCGGCCGGGATCGGCGGCACCACCGCCGACATCGAGATCCAGGCGGAGAACCTGGAGCACACCAAACGGACCATCGAGCGGATCACCGCCGAGCACACCGGGCAGAGCCCGGAGACCATCTCCCGGGACGGCGACCGCGACCGCTGGTTCACGGCCGAGGAGGCCAGGGAGTACGGCATGGTCGACCGGGTCCTGGACTCCCTCGCGGACGTCCGCCCGGCCGCCTCCAAGCGACGGATGGGGCTGTGACATGGGGAACTACACGATTCCGTACGTCGTCGAGCGGACCGCGCACGGCGAGCGCTCCTCCGACGTGTTCAGCCGGCTGCTGTCGGAACGGATCATCTTCCTCGGCACCGAGATCGACGACGGCGTCGCCAACGTCGTCATCGCGCAACTCCTGCACCTGGAGTCGGCGGCCCCCGAGCACGAGATCGCGATCTACATCAACTCCCCGGGGGGCTCGGTCACTTCGCTGATGGCGATCTACGACACGATGACGTTCGTCCAGGCGCCGATCTCGACGTTCTGTGTCGGCCAGGCGGCCTCCACGGCGGCCGTCCTGCTGGCGGGCGGCGATCCGGGGCGGCGGTTCGTGCTGGAACACGCACGGGTGCTGCTGGGGCAGCCGGCCAGCGGCGGCCGGCAGGGCACGGTCTCCGATCTGTCCCTGCAGGCCAAGGAGATGGTGCGGATCCGCTCGCAGATCGAGGAGGTGCTGGCGCGCCACACCCACCACGACATCACGACCCTGCGCGCGGACATGGACCGCGACAAGGTCTTCACCGCCCAGGAGGCGGTGGCCTACGGACTGGCCGACGAGGTGCTGAGCCGGCGCCTCGTGGCGGTCTGAGGCGCCGGCCCGCTGCCGCGGTCAGGCGGCCAGGCACAGTCCGTTGTACGGCGAGGCGGGCGTGGCCGCGCTCCGGCCGTGCCGGCGACTGCCGCTCCGGGTGAGCTCGCCCTGCGCCAGCGACAGCAGGTCGCCGAGGCCCAGGCCCAGGGCGTGGGCGGCGGCCGCGAGGACCTCGGAGGAGGCCTCCTTGCGGCCCCGCTCCACCTCGGAGAGGTACGGCATGGAGATCCGGGCGGCGTCCGCCACGTCCTTGAGGGTGCGCTCCTGCGCGAGGCGCTCGCGCCGCAGGACGTCCCCGACCAGGTCACGCCAGAGCGGCTCCCTGGGCGCGGGGGGCGCCGGGGCCGCCTCACGCGGCGGCGAGGCTGCGGGACGTTCGGCCTGCGGACGGCGCAGGGGAATGACACGTGCTTCGTTCGGCGCTTGGCTGCTCACCCCCTCAGACTAAATTCGATCGCCCCGATGGGAAGAGATCGGCATTCTGCCCTGGGTGGAATCCCAGGAGCGGAGGACGCGATGAAGGTGCTGCGGGAGACGTTCAACGAAGTCGCGGAGCTGTACGACCGGGCACGGCCGCGCTATCCGGCCTCCCTCGTCGAGGAGTTGACGCGCGCCGCAGACCTCGGCCCGGACAGCAGGGTCCTGGAGATCGGTCCGGGCACCGGTCAACTCACCCTTCCGCTGGCCGAGTCGGGCTGCCGCATCACGGCGGTGGAACTCGGCGACGCCATGGCACAGGTGGCCCGGCGGCGCCTGCGCGGCTTTCCCCGGGTGGACGTGCGGGTGGCGGACTTCGAGCGCTGGGAACTGCCGGACGAGCCGTTCGACCTGGTGGTGTGCGCCACCGCGTTCCACTGGATCGACCCGGCGGTCCGGCTGGTGAAGTCGGCGCGGGCGCTGCGGCCCGGCGGGCGTCTGGCCCTGATCCTCACCGACCACGTCGCGGGCGGCACCGAGGAGTTCTTCCGGCTGGCACAGGAGTGCTACGAACGCTGGGATCCGGCCACCCCGCCCGGGCTGCGTCTGCAGCCGGCGTCCGAGATCGTCTTCGCGGAGACCGCCCAGCTCAACGGATCCGACCTGTTCGAGACCCCGGTGCCGGTCCGTGTCACCCAGGACATCACCTACACCGCCGACCAGTACATCGACGTCCTGCTGACCTACTCGGGCCACCGGGCACTGGACGACACGGCCCGACAGGGCCTGCTGACCTCTCTGCGGCAGCTCATCGACACCCGGTTCGGCGGGACCGTCACCAAGCGTTATCTCCACGAACTCGTCGTGGCCGCCCGGACACCGGAGTGATATTTTCCGCCAGCCGGATCTGCGGGAGGTATGGTCCGCCGAACCCGGGGTACCCGCATCCCGAGGACCCGAGGTAGTACACACCGTCGGACCCCGACTTCCGTGGGAGAGGAAATGAATACCGCCGTGAATCGGTCGAAGGCGCAGGTCACAGCGGAGACCGCCGGGACCGGCACGAGCGACGGGCCGCTTCCGGGCATCGTCGAGCCCCGGTCCGTGGCACCGCGCGACGCGCGAGAGCTGTCCCGGCAGTTCTTCCAGCGGCTCGCGGAGCTGGAAGAGGGTACGCACGAGTACCAGTACGCCCGTAACACCCTCATCGAGATGAACATGTCGCTGGTGCGGTTCGCCGCCGGGCGGTTCCGGGGGCGCGGCGACGACATGGAGGACCTCGTCCAGACCGGCATGATCGGCCTGATCAAGGCGATCGACCGGTTCGAGCTGTCCCGCGAGGTGGAGTTCACGTCCTTCGCGCTGCCGTACATCGTCGGTGAGATCAAGCGGTTCTTCCGCGACACCACCTGGGCCGTGCACGTGCCGCGGCGGCTGCAGGAACTGCGCGTGGAGCTCGCCAAGGCGCGCGAGGAACTCGCCAGCCGGCTGGACCGCGATCCCACGACCGCCGAGCTGGCCACGCTCATGAACATCTCCGAGAACGAGGCCGTCGAGGCGCAGATCGCCGCCAACGGGTACAACTCCTCCTCCCTGGACGCCGCGCTCACCGGCGACGGACCGGAGGGCGGCGAGGCGGTGCTGGCCGACTTCATCGGCGTCGAGGAGGACGGGCTGCGGCTCGTCGAGGACTTCCAGTCGCTGGCCCCGCTGATGGCCGAGCTCGGCGAGCGCGACCGGCAGATCATCCACATGCGGTTCGTGGAGGAGGCCACCCAGGCGGAGATCGGCGAGCGCCTCGGCTGCTCGCAGATGCATGTGTCCCGCCTGATCAAGCGGATCATCGCGCGGCTGCGCGAGGGCATGCTGGGCGAACTCGGCTGCGCCTGAGATACCCGCACGAAGTCGGCTGACCGCCGCGATGGCCCGCAGCGGTCAGCCGACGCACTCACTCCGCGCTCAGCGCCACCACGGCCGACACGCGCTTGCCCACCGGCACCCGTTCGACGGACATCCCCTTGGCGAGCGCGTGGACTATCTCCAGACCGTGCCGGCCGATGCGCTCGGGGTCGCGCGGGAACCGGCGCGGCAGGGCCGCGCTGCTGTCGCACACGCACACCGTCACAAAGGTGTCCGTGCCCTCCAGCTCCAGGATGTAGGGGCCGTTGCTGTGCCGGTCGGCGTTGGTGACCAGCTCGCTCACGACGAGCAGGACCTCCTCCTCGGCGCGTGACCCGATCTCGGCGCACCACTCCGTTCTCAGCCGGCCCACGAAGTGCGCGGCGAAGGCCCTGGCCTCGGCGATGCACCCCGGTTCGCCGGTGTAGTGGGCCGCCCGTCGGAGGGGTTCCACCGGTACATCGAAACCAGTTGCCACCACTGCTCCGCCCACATGGTCGTTCATGCGTTTCTCTCTCGGAAGCCGGACCGGCCGGACGCTGCTGCACCAGTGCTCGTACCCCGAGCCGCGCTTCGCAGTCCCCGCCGCGGCCCGATGTGTCCGCTTCCACTCAGAGCGCCGGTGTCGTGCCCACCGATGACAAGGAACTCAGTGAGCTCGAGGCCGTCGGCGGCTCGAGGGACGAGGAATCCGAGGACGGCGGCGCGGTCGTGGGCGGCACGGACGACGGCGACTCCGAACTCGGCGACGAGGAGGACGGGGAGGATGGGGTGCTCGAGCTGGGCGGGCAGGGGGACTTCTTGCCCGAACCCGGGCCCGGCGAGGAGGCGCACGGCGACGACGGCGTGGGCGTGGTGACGCTCACCGACGGCGAGGGTCGCGTCGGCGGTTTGACCGGCCGGTCGTGGTGCCCGGTGTCTCCGCGGTGCCGGCCGATCCAGGCCTTGTGGTGGGGGTCGTAGATCACGAAGACGTTGATGATCTGCGGTGCGGGTGTGACCACGACGGTGTTCGAGGCGTGGTACGACGGCCACGCGTCGCCGGTCTGCCTGAACGCGCCCTGCTGGGCGACGGGCTGGGTGAGCGGGTTGCCGCAGGCGCAGCGGACGCGGGGTACGCCGTGGCCGTCGACCATGACGGCGGTGCCCGCCTGAAGGACGGCCTGGTAGGTGGTGGCGGTGCCGTTGCGGTAGCCGTGGTTGGTGACGCGGGTGTCCATGCGCAGCTGCACCGGGGTGAGCGAGCGCAGGTAGGCGGGGACCTGGGAGGGGGCGATGCCCTCGACGCCGGCGAAGGCCTGGGTCTTCGCCGGGGTCGCCTGGAGGTACTTGATCTGCTGTTCCACGTCGCAGCTGGAGACGTTGCGGCTGCCGCCGTAGAGGCCGGGCGCGCCGCCGTCCACCCCCTGCACCGCGTTGGACTGGGCCGAGGGTGTGGCCGGAGAGGGCGAGACGGGGGTGGTGGAGCTGTTCTTGGCGGTGGACGGGGTGAACGGGTCGGGGCCGCTCTTGTCCGCCGCCTGAAGGAAGACCTCGCCGCTCTTCTTGCCGCCGCCACCCCCGCCCGAGTGGGTGAACACGAGTGCCAGGGCCACGACCGCGACGACCGCGGTGGTAAGCAGGGCGACGCGCGGTACCGACCTCCACCACGGACGGTGGGGTTCCGGTGTGGGCGCTCCGCCACTGCTGCCGGGCGGCGGCTCGGAGGGCGGACCGGACGGTGGCTCGGTGGGACCCGACAGCGGGCCCGAGGGCGGTCCTGTGGGGCGGCCGGAAGACGGCGGTTCGACGCTCACGAGCTCTTCTTCCCGACGTTGGATTCCTGCTGGTTTCCAGCTGCTTGCTCGGAGTTGTGCAGCTCAAATGACCTACATACCTATTGTCTGCATCTGTCGTGCGCGGCTCGCAAGCCGACGCGGACGGCCCTCCCGGCGGGCGGGGTGGGCGGGTGCTGCTTAGCGTGGCAGGCGTGAGCCTGCGAACCGCCTCCGAGCAGACCGTGACCCGTCATGGCTGGGTGCAGGCCCTGGCCGCGGTGCTGGCCGCGCTGATCGCCATGGGGGTCGTGGCCGCCCTGGGGTTGTGGGCGGCCGGAGCGACGGATCTTCCCCAGGGCGCGTTTCCCCGGGTGGTGGCGGCGACGGTGGTCACGGCCGTCGGCGGCACGATCGAGCTGTCCGGGGACGCGGGCGGGCTCGCCTCGTCCTCCGCCGGGCTGACCGTGATCCCGCTGTCCGTCACGCTGACGGGTGCGCTCGTGCTCGCCGCCGGCTTCCTGCGCCCGCTGCGGCACCGGGCGGTCACCGGAGCGCCCGAACTGGCTGGATGGGCGGCCCGGATCGCAGCCTTGTGGCTGCTCGCCCTGCTCGGTCTGGCCTTCGGTGCCCGCCAGACCTTCGCCCTCTCCCTCGGCAACGGCACGCTCAGCGACGTCGGTGACCTGTTCGACGTCTCGCCGAAGGTCGGTTTCAAGACCGACGTACCGCAAACGCTTCTCTTCGGCCTGCTGTGGCTGGCCGGCGTCCTGGTGCTGGCCCTGCTGGTCTCGCGCGGGGCGCCGCTGCCCGGCCGGTTGCTGCGCTTCCAGGAGTCGGTGCGTCCGGCCGCGTACGCGATGGTGGCCCTGCTCCTCGTGTACGTCGCTCTCGGCGTCGTCATCGGCCTGGTGACCGCGGCGACCCGCGGGCATGCCGTGGAGACCCTCGCGGTGATCCTGCTGGGCATGCCGAACCTGGCCTGGCTCACCCTCACCCTCGGCCTCGGCGCGACCTGGCACGGCAGGGTGCAGGGGCCGTTCGGGCTGCCCATGCCGCACGTGCTCGACGAGGTGCTGCGCACCAAGGACGTCTCCACGCTCAACCTGAGCACCCTCTCCGACTACGACAGCCGGGTGTGGTGGCTGGTCGTCGTGGACGCGGTGCTGCTGCTGGGCGCGGCCTTCGTGATGGCGGCCCGCTCCCCGTCCCGGACGCGCGCCTGGCAGCACGCCCTGCACATGGCCGTCGCCCTCGCGCTCACGGTCTGGATGATCTGCCTGGTCGGCCGGATCTCCGCGCACTACGGCCTGTCGGTGCTGGGCATCGGCGACCTGGGCGGGCGTCTGGGCGGGAACCTGTTCCTCACGCCCCAGGTGTGGAGCGCGCTGGGGCTGGCGGTGCTGTGGGGGCTGGTGACCGGGTTCCTGGGCGCGCTGCTGGCGAGGCCGGTACGGCGGAGGGGTGCCGCCGCAGGGGTGTGACGTGTGGTCAGACCCTGTCCAGGGGCCGGTGCGGGCCGCTGGGGAGTTCCGCCTCGATCCTGTCGTCGGGGCGCACCACGCCCCCTTCCCGCACGACGGTCATGATCCCGGCCTTGCGTACGACCTTGCCGGCCTCGTCCCTGCCGACGACCTGCTTGAGCAGCCCGTCCTGGAAGTTGTCGATCTGCAGACAGGGGTTGCGCAGACCGGTGACCTCCAGGACGGCGGAGTCGCCGACGCGCAGCAGGGTGCCGACCGGCAGGCCGAGCAGGTCGATGCCGCGCGTGGTGATGTTCTCGCCGAGCTCGCCGGGCGCCACCTTGAACCCGGCCTCGCCGACCTCGGCGAAGAGCTCCTCGTGGATGAGATGCACCTGGCGCAGGTTGGGCTGGGTGGGGTCCTGCGCGACCCTGGACCGGTGCTTGACCGTCACCCCGGCGTGCACGTCCCCCTCCACCCCCAGCCCGGCGAGCAGCGTGATGCTGTCCCGGTTCGGCTTGGTGAAGGAGTACACCCCGTTGCTGCTGACCGCCGTCACGCTTCCGCTCATCGTCGGACCCCCCTCGTCGGTAACGATCAGTTATGAGCCTATCCCGGGCCCGGACGCCCGAACACCGGGTCGGCCCAGCGTGGGGGCGCCGGTGGCGGCTCCTCCCCCGGGCCCGCCTGCCGAAGGTCCACCGCCGTCGCCGGATGACTGGCGTCCAGGCCTCCGGTCAGGGACGCGCGCAGATCGGAGACGAAGGCGAGACAGGAGGCGTGGCGCTCGTCCGGGGGCTTGGCGAGGGCCTTGGTGAAGACCGGGTCGACCTCGGGGGCGAGGTCGGGGCGGGACTCCGTCAGCGCAGGCGGCTGGTCGTACTGGTGGGCCCACAGCAGGGCCATGTCGTCGTCGCGGCGGAAGGGCGGGTGACCCGCGAGGGACTCGTAGACGACGCAGGCGAAACCGTAGACGTCGCAGCGTCCGTCGACCGGGCGGCCGGAGATCTGCTCGGGTGCCACGTAGTCGAGGGTGCCGACGAACTGGCCGACGGTCGTGAAGCCGGTCAGGGACAACGACTTCTTCGTCAGGCCGAAGTCGGTGAGGTAGCTGTGCTCCGGGTGGTCGCTGTCGGTGCCGCGGGCCACCAGGATGTTGCCGGGCTTCACGTCCCGGTGGACCAGCCCGTGTTCGTGGGCCGCGTCCAGCGCGGAGGCGACCTGCGCGGCGATGCGGACCGCGACCGAGGGGGCCAGCGGGCCGCGGCGGTCCAGGACATGCCGCAGGTCGCTGCCCTCGACGTAACGCATCGCGATGTACAGGACGCCGTCCGTCTCGCCCGCCTCGTAGATCGGCACGATGTGCGGGTGGTCGATGGCGGCGGCCGCCCGGGACTCGTGCGTGAAACGGAGCCGGAAGGTGTCGTTGCGGGCCAGCTCGGGGGCGAGCAGCTTCAGCGCGACCGTGCGGTCCAGGCGCAGGTCGCGGGCGCGGTAGACGACGGCCATGCCGCCGCGCCCGATCTCGCGCTCGATGCGGTAGTCGGCGACCTGGGTGCCGACCAGCTCGGAGGGGCGGCCCGAGAACAGGCCCGTGTCACGGTCCATCGGGCGTCACGACCTGGGTCGGGGCATGCCCGGCGTCCGCCGCGGCCGGACCCGCGGCCGCGCCGGGTCCGTCGTCGGTGGCGTACGGGGCCAGACGCGCTCCGTCGCCGTACACCCACCGGCCCTGCTCGGTGTCGTACAGCCACACGGACTCGCCGTCGACGACGATTCCGACGCGCAGCCCGCGCGTACGGCCGCGGAAGGACTCCCCGTCCATGCCGCCGGCGAGGTCCTCGACGGCGGCCCGGTAGTGGGCCAGGGCCTGTTCGGCGCGGGCGAGCAGGGGGCGCGGGTCGGCGATCCGGGCGCGGGGATCGCCGGCGGCCGGCGGTTCCTGGGGTACGGCGACCAGCAGGCGGCCGTCCACCCAGGCCGACCAGCCGTTGACGCACAGGACGTGCGCCCAGTCGCCGCGCCGCTCCGTCAGCTGCACGGGCAGCAACGGGTCGAGGGGCATGGTGGGGCGGGCGGGGTCGGGGGCCTCCCAGGCGGGCATGCCGTGCTGGGGGACGACGTGGGTGGGCCGGAATCCGGGCGTGGTCATCGCGGCCCTACTTCCGCATCACGGCCGGTTCGTGCCGGCGCAGCAGCCGGGACACCGCGAACCAGAAGACGGCGGACAGCACGACCAGCATGGCGATGTTCAGCAGCCACACCCCGGTGGAGTGCCGGAACAGCGGGTCGGCGGTCAGCTCGCCCGGGACGATCCGGGACAGCCCGATCGTGCCGGCCATCGCGCCGAGCGCCCAGCGTGAGGGCACCAGCCAGGACAGTTGTTCCAGGCCCGGTACGCCGTGCAGTTTCAACAGGGCGCCGCAGAAGACGACCTGGACGATGGCGAGCAGCACCAGAAGCGGCATCGTCACCTCCTCCTTGCGCACCAGCGCGGAGACCAGCAGGCCGAGCATCATCGCCGTGAACGCCAGCAGGGCGACCGCGACGGTGATTTCGACCAGGGGCGGCATCAACACGCCTTTCCCGCCGGGTGCGTTGAGATCGACGCCGAGCAGGGCGACGAGGGTCAGCACAACGGCCTGCAGCACGGTGACCGTGCCGAGGACGACGACCTTGGACATCAGGTACGCCGATCTGGACAGGCCCACGGCGCGTTCCCGCTGGTAGATGGTGCGCTCCTTCACCAGTTCGCGCACGGCGTTGGCCGCCCCCGTGAGGACTCCGCCGACGCACAGGATCAGCAGGGCGTTCATCGCCGTGTCATGGGTGAGTTTGCTGCCGGCCAGGGCGCGGGCCATGGCGCCCATCACGAACGGCAGGGCGATCATGATGGCGAGGAAGGTGCGGTCGGCGCTGAGCGCGGCGGTGTAGCGGCGCACCAGGGTGCCGAGCTGGGCGCCCCGGCTGCGTGGCCGGGCGGGCGGGGTGATGACGACCGGGCCGGAGCGGGGCACCCGGGGCTGGGCGGTGGCCTCGGTGACGTAGTGCCGGTGGAAGGGCGAGAGGCGGAAGTCGCCCGCCCAGTCGCGGTCGGCGTCCCGTTCGAAGGCCTCGAAGGCCTCCGGCCACTGTTCGAAGCCGAAGAAGGCGAGGGCGTCCTCGGGCGGGCCGTAGTAGGCGACCTTGCCGCCGGGTGCGAGGACCAGGAGTCGGTCGCACACGTCGAGGCTGAGGACGCTGTGGGTGACGACGATGACCGTGCGTCCGTCGTCGGCGAGGCCGCGCAGCATGTGCATCACCGAGCGGTCCATGCCGGGGTCCAGACCGGAGGTCGGCTCGTCGAGGAAGAGCAGGGAGGGCTTGGTCAGCAGCTCCAGGGCGACGCTGACGCGTTTGCGCTGGCCGCCGGAGAGGCTGTGCACGGGCTGGCGGGCGCGCTGCTCCAGGCCCAGCTCGCGGATGACCTCGTCGACGCGGGCCCGGCGCTCGGCCTTGGCGGTGTCCTGCGGGAAGCGCAGTTCGGCCGCGTAGGACAGGGCGCTGCGGACGGTGAGCTGGGAGTGCAGGATGTCGTCCTGCGGGACCAGGCCGATGCGCTGGCGCAGCTCGGCATAGTCGCGGTAGAGGTCGCGGCCGTCGTAGAGGACGGTGCCGTGGTCGGCGGGCCGCTGCCCGGTGAGCGCGTTGAGCAGGGTGGATTTTCCGGCACCGCTCGGGCCGACGACCGCGAGCAGGCACTTCTCCCCGACCGGGAAGGAGACGTGGTCCAGCAGCGTCTTGCGGCCCCGGTCGACGGCGACCGCGAGATCCTGCACGTCGAGGGAGACCTCGCCGGTGTCGACGTATTCCTGCAGGGTGTCGCCGACGAGGCTGAACGCCGAGTGGCCGATGCCGACGATGTCGCCGGGGCCGATCGGGGCGACGGTGACGGGCGTGCCGTTGAGGTAGGTGCCGTTGTGGCTGCCGAGGTCGGCGATCTCGTAGCTGCCGTCGGGCAGGGCGCGCAGTTCGGCGTGCCGGCGGGAGACGCCGAGGTCGTCGATGACCAGGTCGTTGTCGGTGGCGCGGCCGATGCGCAGGGTGCGGGTGGGCAGCGGCCGTACGGTGGTGGGCTGGCGGAAGGTGCCGGTCAGGCCGGGCATCGACACCGCGGAGGGGCGTTCGACGACCGGTGGCGGGCAGTCGAGCAGGACGGCGCGGGGGCCGTCGGAGGGGTTGCCGAAGCGAATGACGCTTCCGGGTCCGACGCCCCACTCGTGGACACGGCGGCCGTCGGCGAACGTGCCGTTGGTGCTGTGCTCGTCCTCGACCAGCCAGTGACCGTCCTCGGGCCGCAGCACCGCGTGGTGCCACGAGACCCGCGCGTCGTCCAGGACGATGTCGCACAGCGGGTCGCGGCCCACGTGGTAGTCGTGGCTCGGGCTCATCACCGTGGAGCCCGTCTCGGTCTCCAGCACGAGTTCAGGCGCTGTCGGAGCGACCGGCCGCTCTGCCATGCGGCAAATACTACCGATTCGTCCACATGTGCGCCTGGCGCGAGGAGCGGTCCCGGAGCTCAGCCGACAGGCATGAACAGCGCCGGGACGACCCGCTGCATGCGCAGTGCGTCTACGGACTCGGCGAGCAGCTCGTACTCGGTGGTCTCGTCGCAGATGGCGACCCGCACCAGTCTCCCGGCGGCCAACTCGTCGGCGACCAGCTCCTGTTGGGAGAGTTCACCGCACCACCAGCGCAGCGCGGTCGGCACGTCCGGCACGGTCTCGGCGACCGGGATCAGCGAACCGGACGGGAAGTGTTCGGCCTCGGGCTGCGGGTCGAGACGGTCGGCGATCCAGATGGCGCGGTCGCGCAGCCACCACAGCGCGAGGGCGAGGGTGGGGGCACGGTAGGTGCCCAGGGGTACGCCGATGCGCTGCCCGGCACAGACTCCGTACGCGGTGACGTGGCATAAGAACTCGTCATGCATGGTCATTCCCCCGCTGCTCGTTCGCCTCTCGGCCTTTCCTCGCTTTCCGGGCGGCTCATGTGCGGTACGTGACGGCGTCTTCGCTCGCCGTGAAGTCCCTCAACTGTTGAGTATGTTCACTACTGAAACAGTGTCACCATGCTTTTCCGGCCAGTCTCCTGGCATATTCACAGGGGCAGTTGGCCGAAATGCGCGGGTCGGTTCATTACCCGAGGGGTAATCGACCCACCGCCCCGCGCCGGGCAGGGTGGTCGTACCGGGTCGCCGAGACCGCGATCCAGGCTCTGACCAGCAACGACTACCTCTGTGGAGGCTGATCGCCATGTCCGCGAACACCGACCGTTACGAGAACGCCGTCGCCCGCTACTTCGAGGCCTGGAACGCGGGCGAGCCGGAGGAGCTGGCGAAGGCGGTCGCCGCCGCGTGGACCCCAAACGGTTCCTACACCGACCCGCTGGCCGATGTCACCGGCCACGAGGGGATCGCCGCCGTGATCGCCGCGGCCCACGAGCAGTTCCCCGGGTTCGCCTTCCGGCCGGCCGGCCCGGTCGACGGCCACCACGGCACGGCGCGTTTCTCCTGGGAGCTGGTCAACGAGTCCGACGGCTCGGCGCCGGTGGCCGGCTTCGACGTCATCACGCTGGACGAGGACGGGCGCATCCGCACCGTGCTGGGCTTTCTGGACCGGGTGCCGACCGGGACGTGAGCACGCGGCCGGGGCGATGAGTTTCCCCGCTCCCGACGGTCTCCTGTACACGACCACCGGGAGCGGAGGAACCACCATGGTGACGACCGGAAAACTCGACGAGCAGTTCACCGCCGTCCTGCGCAAGAGCCCCGCCGAGGGTGGCTGGACCTATCTGGTCTGGCCGAAGTCCGTCGACTTCTTCGGCACCCGCGGGCTCGTCAAGGTCCGCGGCACGATCGACGGACACCCCTTCCGCAGCTCCTTCATGGCCCTCGGCGACGGCACCCACAAACTGCCGGTCAAGGCCGACCTCCGCAAGGCGATCGGCAAGACGGAGGGCGACTCGGTGACCGTACGCCTGGAGGAGCGGCTCTAGGCCCGGGCGGCGTCCCGGTAGCGGCGGGGGGCTACGCCCATGGAGCGTTTGAAGGCGTTGCTGAAGGCGCTTTCGGAGGTGTAGCCGACGGAGCGGGCGAGCGTGGCGATGGGGGCCGTGTCCTGGCGCAGGGCGCGGGCCGCGAGACTCATGCGCCAGTTCAGCAGGTACGTCAGCGGCGGCACCCCGGCCGCCTCCTTGAACCGTACGGCGAAGGTGGTGCGGGACATCGCGGCGGCGCGGGCCAGCTCCTGGAGCCGCCAGGGGTGTCCCGGGTCGGCGTGCATCAGACGCAGCGCCGGGACGAGCCGTTCGTCGGCGAGAGCGCGTAGCCAGCCGGGCGGCAGCCCGCCGGCCTCGGCGAGGCAGACCCGCAGCACCTGCACGAACATCAGCTGGGCCAGCTGGTCCGAGGCGAACTCGCCGCCCGCCCGGCGCGTCTTCATCTCCCCCATCAGCTGCCCGACCAGCCAGCGCAGCACGGACGCCTCGGCCGCGTCGGCTGTCACGTGGATGAGCTCCGGCAGCGCCCGGCGCAGCAGCTCGCCGCTGTCCCGGCTGAGGTCGATGTGCCCGGAGACGCAGGCGACGTCCTCGCCCTCGCCGAGCCGCCCCATGCGGGTTCCTGGGTCCATCGCGACCTGGTCGGAGCTGATCGGCTCGATGCCGGGCCCGCTGCACAGCACATACGGCCGTCTGCCGTCGGAGACCACGATGTCGCCCTCGACCAGTGGCAGTGGCTCGCCGCCGTCCGGCGGCAGCAGCAGGCATCGTCCGCGCACCACGGCGTTGACCTTCAGTTTGTCGCGCCCCACGAGCCGGATCGCCCAGTGCCCTCCGGCCAGGAATCCCCCGGAGAACACACTGCGGGCGTCGGCGACGGCGAGAGCGTCGGAGAGCGGATCCGCGGTCATGCTCGAACCATCACGCAAGCAATGCGGATTCTCAAGCATTCATCGTACGGATCGGCGGTCCTACGGTGGCCTGGTCAGTCCATTTCGAGGAGAGCCAGACATGACCACCACCGCACAGCGTCCCGTCCGCTCCGGCTTCGGCGCCGCGTCCACCGCCGAGGAGGTGACCAGCGGGATCGACCTGACCGGGAAGGTCGCGATCGTCACCGGCGGCTACTCGGGGATCGGCCTGGAGACGGCCCGGGTGCTGCGCTCCGCCGGCGCCCAGGTCGTCGTACCGGCGCGTGACCTCGAGCGGGCGCGGGCCGCGCTGACGGTTGTGCCCGGGGCCGAGACCGAGTACCTGGACCTGCTGGATCCGGCGTCGATCGACGCCTTCGCGGAGAAGTTCCTGGCCTCCGGACGGCCGCTGCACCTCCTGGTCAACAGCGCCGGGATCATGGCGACTCCCCTGACCCGGGACGCGCGCGGCTACGAGGCACAGTTCGCGACCAACCACCTGGGGCACTTCCAGCTGGTCCGACGCCTGTGGCCGGCGCTCGTCGCGGCAGGCGGAGCACGGGTCGTGTCCGTGTCCTCCCGGGGCATCCGCTTCGGCGGCGTCGACTTCGACGACCTGCACTTCGAGCACCGGCCCTACGAGCCGTTCGTCGCGTACGGCCAGTCGAAGACGGCCAACGCGCTGTTCGCCGTGGAGCTGGACCGGCGCGGGCGCACCGAGGGCGTACGGGCCTTCTCCGTGCACCCCGGCATCATCATCGACACCGGGCTGATCAAGCACCTCGACCCGGAGATCGTCCGGGCGTCGGGCACGGTCGACGCAGACGGCAGGCCCGTCATCGATCCCGGCCGTCAGTGGAAGACGGTGCAGCAGGGCGCGGCCACCGGCGTCTGGTGCGCGACCAGTCCCCAGCTGGCCGGCCTCGGCGGGGTCTACTGCGAGAACTGCGACGTCAGCCCGCTCGTGACGCCCGAGACCGAGGCCGCCTGGTACGAGAGCGAGCGGACGCCCGGCGTGCTGCCGGGCGCCGTCGATCCGAAGGCGGCGGCCCGCCTCTGGGAGGTCAGCGAGCGTCTTACGGCGTGACGATCGCGTCGATGCGGGCCAGTTCGTCGGCGTCGAAGTCCAGGTTGCGGGTGGCCGCGACGCTGTCCTCGATCTGCTGCGGGCTGCTCGCGCCGACCAGCGCGGAGGTCACCCGGCCGCCGCGCAGCACCCACGCGAGGGCCAGCTGGGCCAGGGTCTGTCCGCGGCCCTTGGCGATCTCGTCGAGAGCACGCAGCTTGGCCACCAGGTCCTCGGTGACCGCGTCCGACTGCAGGAACGGGCTGTCGGAGGCGGCCCGCGAGTCCTCCGGGATGCCGTCGAGGTAGCGGGAGGACAGCAGGCCCTGCTCCAGCGGGGAGAAGACGATGGAGCCGACCTGGAGCTCGTCGAGCGCGTCCAGCAGGCCGCCGTCCTCGGGGCGGCGGTCGAGCATCGAGTAGCGCGGCTGGTGGATCAGCAGTGGGGTGCCCAGCTCGCCCAGGATGCGTGCGGCCTCCCGGGTCTGCTCGGCCGAGTAGTTGGAGATGCCGACATAGAGCGCCTTGCCCTGCTGCACCGCGGAGTGCAGGGCGCCCATCGTCTCCTCCAGCGGAGTCTCCGGGTCGGGGCGGTGCGAGTAGAAGATGTCGACGTAGTCCAGGCCCATCCGGGCAAGGCTCTGGTCCAGCGAGGACAGCAGGTACTTGCGCGAGCCCCACTCGCCGTACGGGCCGGGCCACATCAGATAGCCGGCCTTGGTGGAGATCACCAGCTCGTCGCGGTAGCGCGCGAAGTCGCCCTTGAGGGCCTCGCCGAAGGCCAGCTCGGCGGCGCCGGGCGGCGGGCCGTAGTTGTTGGCGAGGTCGAAGTGGGTGACGCCGAGGTCGAAGGCGCGGCGCAGAATGGCCCGCTGAGTCTCGACCGGGCGGTCGGGACCGAAGTTGTGCCACAGGCCGAGCGAGATCGCGGGGAGCTTGAGGCCGCTGCGTCCGGTGCGCCGGTAGGGCAGGTCCGCGTAGCGGTCGGGGTGTGCGGTGTACAACGCGACTCCAGAGGGGTTGGCACAGGACTTTCTCGGTTCCGGAAACCGGTACCCCATCTTTGGCGACCTGAGGGCAGTGGTCCAACAGGAGAATGCGATGGAACTCAGCAGATAGGCTGCACAATCATGGAACTCCGCCATCTCCAGCACTTCGTCGCGGTCGCCGAGGACCAGCATTTCACCCGGGCCGCCGAACGGCTGATGGTCTCCCAGTCGGGGCTGTCGGCCTCGATCCGGGCGCTGGAGCGGGAGTTGCAGACGCCGCTGTTCGTGCGCACCACCCGCAGGGTGACGCTCACCGAGGCGGGACGGGCGCTGCTGGGCGAGGCCGAGCGGATCCTGGCACAGGTGCGGGCGGCGCACGAGGCGGTCGCGGCCGTGCAGGGAGTGCTGCGGGGCACGCTGTCGGTGGGGACCGAGCAGTGCATCGCGGGCGTGCATGTGGCGCGGCTGCTGGCGGCGTTCCGGCACCGGCATCCGGACGTGGAGATCCGGCTGCGGCAGGCGGGCTCGCTGGAACTCGCCGAGGAGGTCGCGGCGGGACGGCTGGACCTGGCCTTCGCCTACCGTACGCAGGCGGACACCGACCAGCTGCGCTCGGTGTCGCTGACGGCCGAGCCGATGACCGTGCTGTGCCATCCCAGCCACCGCCTGGCGAGGGACGACGCGGCGGTGACCCCGGACGATCTGGGCTGCGAGGTGTTCGTCGACTTCCAGCCCGACTGGGGCCCGCGCCGCACCACCGACGCGGCCTTCACCGCGGCGGGTGTACGGCGCACGGTGGCGCTGGAGGTCAACGACGTGCACAGTCTGCTGGACCTGGTGGACGAGAACCTCGGCGTGGCCGTCGTCCCCCGGCACTTCCGGCACAAGCGCGAGGCGCTGACCGCCCTGCCCGTGAAGGGCACGGGCGAGACGGTCTACGAGACGGTGGCCCTGCTGCCGCCGGCCCCGGCGACCAGTCCGGCGGCGCGGGCACTGATGGCGCTTCTGGAACAGGCGACACACGACAGCGTGTGATGCGCGATGGTGGAGTCATGCATGCAAAGGACATCCTCATCGACGGCCACAGCCGCATCCGGGAAGAAGTCCACTCCGTCGTCGAGGGGCTCGGCCCGGACGAGCTCAACGCCCGCCCCTCGCACGACGCCAACTCCGTCAGCTGGCTGATCTGGCATCTGACCCGGGTCCAGGACGACCACGTCGCCGACGCCTTCGGGCTGGAGCAGGTCTGGCTCACCCAGGACTGGTTCAAGCGCTTCGGCCTGGACCTGCCCCGCCACGACACCGGCTACGGGCACAGCTCCACGAGGGTCGGCAAGGTCCGGGTCGACTCCGGCGAGCTGCTGACCGGCTATTACGACGCCGTGCACGAGCAGACCCTCTCCGTCCTGGGTGAGCTGGCCTCGCAAGACCTGGACCGCGTCGTCGACGAACGCTGGGAGCCGCCCGTCACCCTGGGTGTCCGCCTGGTCAGCGTCCTGTCCGACGATCTGCAGCACGTCGGACAGGCCGCCTATGTGCGCGGGCTGCTTCAGAACGCTGCCGCGTAGCCCGGCAGGACGACGTCCTCGATGAGGGCCTTGCGCTCGTCGAACGGGATGAACGCGCTCTTGACGGCGTTCACCGTGACGGTGCGCAGGTCCTCGACCGTCCAGCCCGCCTCCTCCACCAGCAGGGACATCTCCCGGGTCATCGTCGTGCCCGAGACCAGACGGTTGTCGGTGTTGAGGGTGACCCGGAAGCCCAGGTCCTTAAGGGCCGTGATCGGGTGCTCGGCGATCGAGGGGGCCGCACCCGTCTGGAGGTTGGAGGTCGGGCACATCTCCAGCGCGATACGGCGGTCGCGCACCCAGCCCGCGAGCCGGCCGAGCTTGCCGTCGACGATGTCCTCGGTGAGGCGCACTCCGTGGCCGATGCGCTGCGCGCCGCACACCTGTACGGCCTGGTGGATGCTGGGCAGTCCGTGCGCCTCGCCGGCGTGGATGGTGAAGGGCACGCTCTCGCGGCGCAGGTGCTCGAAGGCGTCGAGGTGGTCGGCAGGCGGGAAACCGTCCTCGGCGCCGGCGATGTCGAAGCCGACGACGCCGGCGTCCCGGAACGCGACGGCCAGGTCGGCCGCCTCGCGGACCCGGTCGAACATCCGCATGCCGCACAGCAGGGTGCCCACCCGGACGGGGGTACCGGCGGCAGCGGCCTTCGCCATGCCGGCCGCGAGCCCCTCCTGGACGGTCTCGACGACCTCGCTGAGCGCCAGCCCGCCCCGGGTGTTCAGCTCGGGCGCGTAGCGCACCTCCGCGTAGACGACCCCGTCGGCCGCCAGGTCGAGCACGTACTCCTCCGCGACACGCAGCAGGCCCTCGCGGGTCTGCATGACGGCCAGGGTGTGCTCGAAGGTGGCTATGTAACGCACCAGGTCACCGGAGTTGGCGGCCTCGAAGTACCAGGCGGCCAGCTCGTCGGGGTCCGTGGTGGGCAGGGTGTGACCGACCGCGGCCGCGAGGTCCACCACGGTGGCGGGGCGCAGGCCACCGTCCAGGTGGTCGTGCAGGACGGCCTTGGGGAGGCGGCGGATCACATCGGCGTCTACGCGCGTAGCGGTCATGGCGGGCGCTTTCTACGACAGGCGGTTCTGGGAGAACGGGGGTTACACGGCGGGCTGGAGCAGGTCCCAGCGGTTTCCGTACAGGTCCTGGAAGACGGCGACGGAGCCGTAGGGCTCATGCCGCGGCTCCTCCAGGAAGGTCACGCCGGCGGCGAGCATACGGGCGTGGTCGCGGGCGAAGTCGTCGGTGTGCAGGAAGAAGCCCACCCGTCCGCCGGTCTGGTCGCCGACCCGGTCACGCTGCGCCTCGCCCTTGGCGCGGGCGAGCAGCAGGCCGGTGCCGTGGGCATCGGTGCCGGGACCGACGACCACCCACCGGGACCCGTCGGGGCGCGGTGCGTCCTCGACGAGCCGGAATCCGAGGGCCTCGGTGTAGAAGCGGATCGCCTCGTCATAGTCGTCGACGACGAGGGTGACCAGGGCGATGCGACTCATCGGGGCCTTTCGGGGTGAGCGGTTGACGGGTGAGGTTATACGTAAAACTCGGGGAACGCCAGTCGGTATCGGAAAGGCCCTGCGGCGACCCCGGACCGCCTTCGCGGGACGGGCCGGGAGGCACGGGTACGGCGGGTGGTCAGTCGCTCGGTCCGCGCAGGGCGCCCAGCCGTCGCAGTTCCTCGTCCGTCAACCGCAACGCGCCCGCGGCGAGGTTCTCGACGAGGTGGTCGGGGTTGCTCGTGCCGGGGATGGCGAGGACGTGCGGGCCCTGGTGCAGGGTCCAGGCGAGCCGGACCTGAGCGGGACTGGCGCCATGGGCCTCGGCGACGGCGCGTACCGCGGCGTCGTGGTGATCGGCGGCGGCGCGCGGACCGCTCTTGCCGGCGACGGCGTAGAACGGCACGAAGGCGATGCCCTGCTCGCCGCAGAGGCGCAGGACTTCGTCGGTGTCGGGGTTCGGGTCGTCGAGCGCGTACCGGTTCTGCACGCTCACCACGGGCGCGATGGCCTGCGCCTCGGCCAAGTGCCGGGGTTCGACGTCGGACAGGGCCAGGTGCCTGATGAGGCCCGCCTCGCGCAGTTCGGCCAGGGCGCCGAAGTGCTCGGCGACGGACTCCTGCCGCATGCGGCGCAGATAGACCAGGTCCAGGTGGTCGCGGCCGAGCTGGCGCAGGTTCTCCTCGACGTGGCCGCGCAGCTGGTCGGGCCGGGCGGAGGTGCCCCACTCGCCGTGGTAGTCGCGGAAGGGGCCGACCTTCACGGCGATGAGGAGGTCGTCCGGGTACGGCGCCAGGGCGGCGTTGATGATCTCGTTGGCGGAGCGCAGCTGGGAGAAGTAGAAGGCGGCGGTGTCGATGTGGTTGACGCCGAGCTCGATCGCCCTGCGCAGCACGGCGATCGAGCGGTCCCGGTCGCTGGGGGTGCCGAGGTGGAAGGCGGCGCTGCCCGTCAGCCGCATGGCTCCGAAGCCGATGCGGCTGACGGTCAGGCCGGCGAGTTTCCAGGTGCCCGCGGCGTCCGCGGTGATCGTTTCGGAGGTCATCGGCGGAGTCTCGCACAGCACCCGTGCTCCGCCGATCCTTTTACGGATACGTGTACGAGTTGAGGGTGTCGACGGCGGAGGCGGGGTCGCCCAGGTCGTAGCGGTCCACAGCGAGGAAGTTGGGCTTCTTGCGGGCGGCCGGCTGGCAGAACCGCTGGGCGCGGTCGGCGAGTTTGGTGTTGTCCGTGCCGGCCGTGCCGGCGACCGCGGCGTCCCGGAAGTGGTTCATGACGAACAGGGGACGGAAGCCGCTCTCCGTGCGGGTGAGCGGGACGTTGGTGTTCGCGTCGTACCAGCGGCTGTAGCAGGACCAGTCGGAGGAGCCGACGCCGGAGCCCATGGACCAGTAGTTCTCGACGGTCCACTCACGCTGGTACATCACGCCGAAGCTGTCCCGGGTGAGGCCGGCCGACTCGTCGGAGGAGCGGCTGTGATCGGTGAAGATCAGCAGCCGTTGGTTCGCGGCGATCAGGTCGGCCAGTCGGGGCCAGCCGTGCTGCCGGACCCCGGTGCGGTCGGGACGGTACAGGACGTCGTACAGGCCGCTGACGCGGGCGAGTTCGGACCGCAGGACGCCCGGATCGACGTAGTCCTCGAGGAAGACGGTGACGACCTGGTCGGGATGGGCCTTGAGGAAGTCGACCATGCGCTGGAGGTCGACCCAGAGGGCGACGGGCCTGCTGACCAGGGTGCAGCTGTCGTGGCAGAGGATCGCACCGTCCGGGGTCTGGTGGATGTCCAGCATGAACCCCCGTACGCCGTCGGCGAGTTGCTGGTTGATGCCACGCGCCTGGTTGGGGAAGAAGTTGACGAACGGCGGCGCGAAACCGCCGTCGACGCCGTTGGCGTAGGCGTTGTGGGCGGTGAGGAACGTGACCTGGTCCAGGGTACGTTGGTCCTGGGGCGGCATCGGCGCGGTCGGCGTGGTGACGGGGGTGAGGTACCAGCCGGACAGGTCGCCGGAGGCTCCGACGGCCAGCTGGGCGGGGTAGTTGGCCCCGGAGGGCTTGCCCGCGACCGTCAAGTAGCGGTCCGTACCAGGTGCCTTGAGCGTGAACTGTTCGCTGCCGGAGGGGACGATCTCCCACGCCGCGTCCGGGCTCGTGCAGGTGAGGGTTCTGGCCTGGTCACCGGAGCGGCCGAGACAGCTGCCGGCGGCGTCGGTGCTCTCCAGGAGGTACGACGATCCACTCGCCGTCAGTCTCCACTGCTGGTGGTCCTCGTTGCCCTTGGGTCTGTGCTGTTCGACGGCTCCGGCGTTGTCGGCGGCGTTCAGCCCGGTCGTGGCGCTCTGGACGTAGTAGAGGCCGGGTGCCGGAACGGCGGCTGCCGCGTGGGCCGGAGGTGCCACGACCGTGGCGGCGAGCGCCGCGGCCGTGGCGAGCAGGGCGTGGGGGGTGCGCATGGTGGTGCCCTTCGTCCGAGGTGAGCATCGGGTGATCAGGTGCATGACACCATGAGGCAGGGGCCGCCGTCAGCAGGAGAGGTTGCCGCCGGGTGACACGCCAGTGCGCGCAGTTGTGGCATTCAGGAGGAACTCCGGTTCGGGAACGGCTGGTTGCACTGCGCCTTGCCGACCACGAAGCCGGCAGCGATACGAGGCCCGGACACGATCGGCTCCTTCGCGGAACACGGCCGTACCCGGTGAGGGGCACGGCCGCGGTGGGGGGTTGTGGAGCCACACTCAACTCCCTTGGTCTGTACCAGTCAAGGGTGTAGACCAGTCAACCCCGGTTCCCGTCCGGAAAGGGGCACGCACGCGACGAACCCCGGTGCGAACACACCGGGGTTCGTGGGGCGGTGATGGGCCGTCAGGCGAGCAGCCTG
Source organism: Streptomyces sp. NPDC005799 (assembly GCF_040630525.1). NCBI lineage: Bacteria > Bacillati > Actinomycetota > Actinomycetes > Kitasatosporales > Streptomycetaceae > Streptomyces > Streptomyces sp. NPDC005799. The sequence continues at coordinate 37,427 of NZ_JBEXXQ010000021.1, read as the reverse complement.
CGCTTCTGTTCCTCGAACTCGGCTTCGGTCAGAACGCCTTGGGCCTTCAGGTCGCCGAGCTGCTTGAGCTGGTCGATCTTGTTCGTCATGTCGTCGGCAGTGGAGGTGGCGGGCGGAGGCGGAGGCGCCTGGTAGCCCTGCTGGGGCCCCTGTGGCTCCTGGTAGGCGGACTGCTGTTGGGCCTGCTCCGCCCAGCGGCCCTGCTGGCGGCGTGACACCCGATTGGAGACCGCGGTCGCCGTGCCCGCGACCACGGCGGTACGCGCAACTCCGCGAAGTAGACCTGGCATGGCAATCGCCTCTTACCCGAAGTCGATGGAAGACACCATGTCCATTGCACCATCACCCTCATCGGGCGGCATCTCGGCATGGCGTATGACGTGCGCGTTCCATGATCCCGCGCTTCTCACCTCAGGACGCGGCCTCGGCGGCCTCGAGGGCGGCGAGGACGGCCTGCACGTTCAGGCGTCCGGAGGCGACGAGCTGGGCGCCGCCGCGCCGCAGGGCGCTCGCGAAGGGCGCCGCCCACAGGTTCTCGTAGACGAGCAGACCGGCCGAGTTGCCCGGCTCCACCGCCGCGGCCGCCTCTTCCAGGTCGTCCTGCCCCAGCAGGTCCGAGCTGGCCCCTTCGAAAACGGCGAGGTCGAGTTGACCGTCGCCGGTGAGGTCGGCGATCTCCAGGGCGGTCACCGATCCGTCCTCGTCCTTCCTGATGAACCTCAGGTCCAGGATGCGGATGATGCCGCGGTCCACCAGATCCACCAGCAGCGGGAAGGCCTCGCCCGTCATGCGGTTGCCGGGGAACTCCACGACCACGTAGTCGATGGGTCCCATGTCGTCGAACTCGCTCATGGTGGTCACCTCTGGCAGGCCTGGACTCCCCCTGGTTGCCATTGCATCACCGGACATGGACCGGCGCACCTCGTGCAAGCGTCACTCCTCCGGGCCCTCCCGGCTCGCCCGGTGACCTCTCCCGGGATCTCCTCGGAGGCATGACGAGCAGCGACACGCCCCAGCCGGACCGCCCGAACGACGGTGAGCTGGAGGAACTGCGGCGCCGGGTCAGTGAACTGGAGAGCACCCGGCGCGAGCCGAAGCACCGGCTGCGGGCGCTCGGTTCGACCCTGCTGATCATTCTGGCGTCCCTGCTGGCCCTGCTCGCGGTGGTCGCGGTCTGGGCGAACAGCATCATCCGGGACACCGATCGCTACGTCGCCACCGTGGCACCCCTCGCGTCCAACCCCGACGTGCAGAAGGCGGTGACCGACCGGGTCACCAACGCCGTTCTGGAGCGGGTCGACGTGGACGCGCTCGTCAAGCAGCTGGAAGACGCGGCGGCACAGAAGGGCGTGCCGCCGAAGGTCGCGACCCTGATCGGCAAACTGGACGCACCGATCACCAACGGCCTGAAGACACTGGTGAGCACCACCGTGCAGCGCGTGGTCTCCAGCTCCGCCTTCGAGACGGCCTGGAAGAACGCCAACCGCCGGGCCCACAGCGCCGTGGACAAGGCGCTCACGGGCAACAGCGACAGTGTCGTCCAGTTGAAGGACAACGCGGTCGCCATCGACGTGGGGCCGATCGTGGACCAGGTGAAGCAGCGCCTCGTCTCCTCGGGTCTGGGGGTCGCGGCAAACATCCCGTCGGTCCACACGGACTTCGTGGTGGTCCAGGGCAAGGACATCGGCAAGGTGAAGACGTATCTGCGAGTGCTGCAGATCATCGGCGACTGGATGCCGATCATCGCGGTCCTCGTCGCCGCCGCGGGCGTGTTCGTGGCAACCCATCGCCGGCGGGCGCTGATCGGGGCCGCGATCGGGTTCTTCCTCGCGATGGTGCTGCTCGGTGTCACGCTCAGTGTCTTCCGCGCGGTGTACCTGGACCATCTGCCGCCGGGCACCAACTCGGCCGCCGCGGGCGCCGTGTACGACGCGCTGGTGCGGTTCCTGCGCTCCAGCGTGCGGGCGGTCGGGGCGCTGGCCCTGGTCACGGCCATCGGCGCGTTCTTCGTCGGCCCGTCCCGCCCCGCCGTCTTCACCCGGCACTTCTTCAGCAGGAGCATCGGCGCGGGGCGGGACGCGTCCGTCTCGGCCGGGCTGCGACTGGGCCCGGTGGGCCGGTTCGTGCACCGCTTCAAGAAGTGGATCGGAGCGGCGATCCTCGCGGTGGCCGCGATCGTCCTGTTCACCTGGAGCTATCCGACCACGGCGGTGGTGATCTGGACCGCCGTGATCGTGCTGGCCGCCTTCGCCATCCGCGAGTTCCTGGACGTCAGGACGTCAGCTGACTGATGCTTCTGCTCACCAGGAACAGCCCGGCCACCAGTGCCACGGCCACGAGCGCCTGTTCCTGGTGGGTCTCGATCCAGGTGCGCAGCTTCCCGAGGCGCACCCTGGCCGAGTCCGGGGCGAACGTCGTGTACACCTCCATCGCCAGCAGACTGCTCGTGGCGAGCAGGCAGTAGCCGAACAGGGCCAGGTACGAGGAGGTGTGGGACAGGTCGGCGCCGACCACCGTCGCGGCGCCGGCCGCCACGAGCCCCCAGGGCTGGAGGAGCGGAGCCATCCCCGCCGCGCCCCACAGGGACAGCCGGTCGAGCCGCGCCATCAATCCGCCGCCGGACGACTTGTGCCGGTGCCGGCGCCGATCATGGTCGCCGTGCCGCGACCGGTGCCGGTACCAGCCGTACCCGAGGAGCCCCACGCCGATGGCGAGCTTGACGGCGGAGGCGGCGGTGGAGGGCGGGGACCTCGGAGCCGGCGGTTTGCCGCCGGTGGTGAGCAGGACGACGGTCAGGACAGCCACGAAACACGCGAGCCAGGCCAGGATGAAGACCAGGCCCTTCAGGATTCCGCGATCAGCCGACAGCACCAGGACGAACGCGGTCACCGACAGGGGGAACACGGCGATCGCGAGGCCGATGAACACCAGGTCAAGCACCATCGCGGCCCCCGCGCGATCCTGCCCGCCCGGACACGGAACGGCTTTCGCCCATGGCCTCAGTCTCACCGCTGGGCGCGCGGCTCACCATTCGTCAACGGTGGGGCGGCTCACCCGATCGCGTGGCCATGCTTCTCGGTCGCCGCTGTTCATGCCGTTTTGCTGACCCGTTCGGCCCTGCGGGGTGCGCCTGCCTGGGCCAAGCGGCCCCAGTGAGGGCACCCTGGCAGCATGCAGTCAGGGACAGGGACCGGAGGAAACAGCCCGGACCGCCCGTCGCGCCGGGCATCGCGCCGGAAACGCCTCGCCTCGACGCGGGCCCGGCTGGTGGGACTGCGGACCCGGGCCGAGACCCGCTTCCCGGTGATCACACATCTGCTGTCGCATCTGATCTCGGTGAACGTGCTCGACTCGGCGACCCGGCTGGCGGCCCAGACGTTCCTCACGGCCGTCCCGCTGCTGTTCGTGGTGGCGTCCATCGCCCCGCCGGCCCTGCGCGACCAGCTCGTCAACTCCCTGCACGACGCCTTCGGACTGTCCGGAAGTGCGAACGCCGAACTCAGCAAGGCCGTCCAGGGCACCGGTGCCCCGTCCGACGAGCTTCGGCAGACCACCGGTGTGATCGGCGGGCTGATGGTGCTCGTCTCGGCCACCGCGTGCAGCCGTGCCATGCAACGGATGTGCCAGCGCGCCTGGAGCCTGCCCAAGGCGGGTGCACGGGTGGCCGCCTGGCGCTGGGTCGTCTGGCTCGCGGCCTGGCTGCTGATGTTCGGACTGCAGGGGAGCCTGCGCGACGGCTTCGGCCTCGGCCTGTGGCTCGGCGTGCCCCTGCTGCTGATCGCGGAGGTCGCCATCTGGTGGTGGACGCAGCATCTGCTGCTGGTGGCGCGCGTGCCCTGGCGGCCGTTGCTGCCGGGCGCGCTGCTGACCGGAGCGGCCCTGACCGTCCTCACCTCCGCCGCGCCCCTGTACGTGCCCAGGGCCCTCAACCACAGCCTGGACAAGTACGGCTCGCTGGGCGCCGTCTTCACCCTGCTGTCCTGGCTCATCACGCTCTGCGTGGTCGCGACCCTGTGCATCACTGCCGGCGCTGTCATCGCCCGCGAGCCCTGGGCGGCCCGCCGTCTGGGCACGCCCGTGCTGCCGGACGCGCCGCCCGACGACATGTAGAGGACCGTTCCGGGGAGAAGGCGCGTCAGTGAGCCGGCTGATCGGCCGGTTCCTCGCCGGCCACCGGAAGGCTCGGGCCCTGCGGCAGCAGCTGGACGACCACGAACGACACGACGGCGGCCAGCACGACGAGGGCCACCGTCTCGACATTGCCCAGCAGCAGCACGACCAGGACGACGCAGCTCACCGGCAGCCGCAGGGCCGCGGTCACCGAAGCCGCCATCCCGACCGCCATCGCCGGGACCACCCCCAGTCCGGGCAGCGGTGCCAGCAGCACCCCGGCCGCACCGCCCAGGAACAGGGCGGGAAACACAGGGCCACCGCGCAGGCTGCCCAGGCACAGCGCGTACGCCAGGCCCTTGAAGGCCAGTACGGCGATGAGCGCGCCCACCGGCCAGGCATGCGGGTCCTGGGCCAGCCGGGCCAGCGTGTCCTCCCCGGACAGGGCCGCCTCGGCCGGTGAGCGTCCCGTGGCGAGCGCGTAGAGGGTGATGCAGACCCCGGCGCCGAGCGCGCAGATGGTCGTGTTCCGCACCGTCCGCCTCGCCACGAAACGGGCCGCGAACCGCCCGCCCACGAAGATCGAGTGGACGAGGAACGCGAGGGCGGGGGCCAGCACCAGCACCCACAGCACGTCACCCCAGTCGAGTGGCGGCGGCTTGGGCAGGCCGATGTTCAGGCTTCCCGTCTGGAGGCCGGTCCAGTGGACGAATCCGGTGAAGATCAGGTCTCCCACGCCGCTGGCCAGCAGGGCCGGCAGCATCACCGCGAACAGTTGCGGCCCGCCCACCCCGGCGACCTCCATCAGCAGCACCGCGCCCACGATCGGGTTCCCGAAGAGCGCGGAGATGGCGGCCGCCGCCCCCGCCGCGCCCAGCAGCGCCGTACTCGCCTGGGTCTGCGGAGCTCGGACCAGGCCCGCGAAGAGCAGTGCGAATCCGCCGCCCATCGCGATCAGCGGGGCCTCGGGTCCCAGCACGACGCCGAGCGGAAGCCCGACCAGTGCGGCGATCAGGACACCCGGCAGCGCCTTGCTGGAGACGCCTCCGGCGTGCAGACCTCCGGCGGGGAGGTGTCCGCCCCGACCCGGCAACCGGGCGACCACCAGGCCGACGACGAGACCGGCCACCGTCAGCAGCGGAAGCGCCCACCACCAGGGAGCCTGCTTCCAGCCCAGGTCCTTGGGCCAGGTCGTCCAGAGCAGGTCTTCCAGCTGGCGCAGGGCCACGAGGAACCAGAACGCGATCAGGGCCACCGGAACGCCGATCAGCCCGCAGAACACCAGGGCCTTGCGGTACTCCGGCCGGCCCAGCATGGTCCTCAGCAGATCGGCCTCCGGAGGCTGGCTGCGCTCCGCCGCCTCCGAGCGGCCCTCCGACGTCGTCCCGGCGATGGGTCCTCCCGATTTCGGCGCCACACGCGGTGGCCGCTCCAACTATCGGAACATATCGGGACGAACATACCCGCGGGGGACAGCCCGGGCCACAGGTCCTAGCCCGTCCTAGCCTTCTTCGGGCTCACCGGCTCCGGTATAGGCGGCGATGGTGCGGTCCGCCGCCGCGCGCGCCGTCTTCTCGTCCTCTCCGCCCGCGAGGTTCGCCGCGTACCAGGCCTCGCTGCTGTCCGTCATGAACCGACGGCCCTCGTCCGAGCCCATCCAGCTCATGAACCTCTTCGGGTCGACGGGAGCGCCGTCGCTGCCCAGATGCAGGGACAGACCCCGGACCATCAGGTCCCAGCCGACGCCCACCGCACCGGGGCCGAACTCCGCCCACTTGGTGTCGTCGACGTCGGCGATGTGGTCGAGTTCGAAGCGCGTGCCGCCGCCCTCCGGTGTCAGACGCAGTTCGATCCAGCTGACCTCTCCGCCGTACTCCCAGGTCGCCGTAAGGCCGCGTGGCGGGTCGCACCGCTCGATCACGCCACCGGCGTTGCCCTCGAGCTGGTAGCGGCCGCCGAGGCGCAGCTCCCCCGACACCGGCAGCAGCCAGCGCGGGATGCGCTCGGCGTTCGTACAGGCGTCCCACACATCCTCCAGTGGGGCGTCGTAGGACCGGGCCACGGTCACCACGCGGGCCTCCCCCTCCCGGAAGGCACGCCGGCCGACCTGCCGGTGTACGTCGTTGATGTCGTGGGTCACGTCGGTCATGAGGTGCTCCTCGGGGTCTCGTCGGCGCCACCGAGCCGGCGCGCGCGCTTGCCGCGGGCCAGTTCGGTGGCGAGGGCGTCCAGGTGCGGGGTCCAGAAGCGGCGGAAGCGGTCGAGCCAGGCGTCTATGTCCTGCAGCGGCTCGGTGTTGACCGCGTAGAGCCGTCGGGCTCCTTCGGGGCGCACGGTCGCGAACCCGTTGTCCCGCAGCACCTTCAGGTGCTGCGACACGCCGGGCTGCGAGATCCCGAACTCCTCCCCTATGACCTCGCACACCGCTCCGGAGGTCATCTCGCCGTCGGCCAGCAGTTCCAGGATCCGTCGGCGCACCGGATCGCCGAGCACATCGAAGGCGTGCATACGGTCAATGTATCAGCGATCGCTTATATAAGCAGCAATTGATATCCGGTTTCAGCACGGCGGCTTGCTCAGCACCGCCTTGCGGGACTGAAGGTCTCGATGGAGCAGCGGCCGCGGTAGCTGCCCATGCCGCTCTCCACCACTCCGCCGAAGGGCAGGTCCGAGACGGCGAGATGGGCGAGCGGCAGGCCGAGGCCGCCGGTGGAGGTCTCGGCGGCGATCCGGGCGCGGGTCTCCTCGGACTCGGAGAACACGTACGGCACGAGGGGCTTGTCGCGGTCGTCGATGAAGTCGATCGCCTTGTCGAGGTCGGACACGGTGATCATGGGCAGGACGGTCGCCCTCCGGTCACATCCCGTCTCCTCCGGTCACGTCCGCAGGAGTTCCCGCCGACGCCGTTCCAGGAAGGCACGCTGCGCCGGACTCTCGGCCCGCTCGGCGGCCGCCTCGTACGCCCGCACCGCCTCGGTGTCGCGGCCCAGCCGGCGCAGCAGGTCGGCGCGGACCGCGTGGAAGACGTGGTACGCGTCGAGGTCCAGGGCGTCGACCAGTTCCAGCGCCGGGCTCGGGCCCTCGGTCTCGGCCACCGCGACCGCCCGGTTCAGCGCCACGACCGGGCTCGGGGTGAAGGCCGTCAGCTGGTCGTAGAGCGTGAGGATCTGCCCCCAGTCGGTGTCCTCCGCGGTCGCCGCGTCGCTGTGGACGGCCTGGATGGCGGCCTGGATCTGGTACGGGCCGGGCCGGTCGCGGCGCAGACAGCGTCGCACGAGCAACTGTCCCTCGGCGATCAGCTCCCGGTTCCAGCGGGCGCGGTCCTGTTCGGGCAGCGGCACCAGCTCGCCGTGGTCGTCCCGGCGGGCGTCCCGGCGGGAGTCGGCGAGGAGCATCAGCGCGAGCAGGCCGACGGCCTCCGGCTCGTCCGGCATCAGGTCGACGAGCAGCCGGCCGAGGCGCAGCGCCTCCGACGTCAGTTCGGGCGTGCCCTCGTACCCCTGGTTGAAGATCAGGTAGACGACGGCCAGGACGCCCTGCAGCCGGTCCGGGAGGTCGGCGTCCCGGGGCACGCGGTAGGGGATCCGCGCGTCGCGGATCTTGGCCTTGGCGCGGACGATCCGCTGGGCCATGGTCGGCTCGGGCACCAGGAAGGCGCGGGCGATCTGGGGTGTGGTCAGGCCGCCGAGCAGGCGCAGGGTGAGGGCGACCCGGGCCTGGGGGGCGAGCGCGGGATGGCAGCAGGTGAAGATCAGACGGAGCCGGTCGTCGCGCACGGGGCCCTCCTCGGCCGGTGCGTCGGGGGTGTGCAGCAGAGCGGCCTCGGCGTGCCGTGCGTCGCGTTTCCCCTCCCGACGCAGCCGGTCGAGCGCGCGGTTGCGGGCGGTGGTGATGATCCATCCGGCCGGACTCGGCGGCACACCGGTCTCCGGCCATTTGCCGAGCGCCGTGGCGAACGCGTCCTGCACCGCTTCCTCGGCGAGGTCGATGTCGCCGAGGAAGCGGACCAGGACGGAGACCGCGCGCCCGTACTCGGCGCGGAAGACGGCCTCGACGTCGACGGGCTGTGGCATCAGTCGTCGGCCTGGTGCAGGAACGGCCGCACCTCGATGGGCAGAGTGGTGGCGCGGGTCGCCTTCCTGCCCCACTCCAGGGCAGCGTCCAGGTCGGGCGCCTTGATGAGACAGATGCCGCCCAGGTACTCCTTGCCCTCGGCGTACGGCCCGTCGGTGATCAGCACCTCGCCGTCCTCGGGGCGCAGCACGGTCGCCGTCTCGGGGCCGTGCAGCCCGCCGGCGAACACCCAGGCGCCGGCCTCGCGCAGCTCCGTGTGGAAGGTGTCGAGGTTGCGGCGGATCTCCGCCATCGCCTCGGGACCGGGCGGCGTGCCGTCGGCCGGGGTGATCACGCTGAGCAGGTAGTACTGCATGAGGTCCTCCTCGGGGTCGTGTCCTTCTCCACCTCCTACACGAACGCCCCTCCCCCGGATCGACACCGCGCACGACGAGATCGGGAGAATCTCTTCCATGACCACGGCACCGCACCCGGCCACCGCACCCCACCCGCTCGTCACCACCGCCCGGAGCCTCGCCGGCTCCCTCCTCGCTCCGCAGGCGGCGCGGGTCGACCAGGAGGGCGTGCCGGCGGGGCACATCGAGGCGATCAAGCGCTCGGGCCTGCTGGGCGTGAGCGCGCCGCGGCAGTACGGCGGCGCGGGGGCTCCCGACGCGGTGGCGCGGGAGATCATGGAGATCCTCGCCGGGGCCTGCTGCTCGACCTGGTTCGTCCAGACCCAGCACCACACACCGGTGAAACTGCTGGCACAGTGCGAACTGCCGGTCAGGGAGCGGCTGTTGCGGCCACTGGCCACCGGGGAACTGCTGGCGGGCATCGCCTTCGCGCACGTGCGTGCCTTTCCTCACGTCCCGGTCCGCGCGAGCGCCGAGCGCGGCGGCTGGCGCTTCGAGGGGACCGTGCCCTGGTACACGGGCTGGGGCCTGAACGACGTGATGCTGCTCGCCGGGGTGACCGGCACGGACGAGGTGGTGTTCGCCTTCACCGAGGCGCGTGAGCAGCCCGGGCTGCGCCCGTCACCGCCCATGCGGCTGGCGGCGCTCACCGCCGCCCGTACCGTCTCCCTGGAGCTGGACGGGCTGTGGCTGCCCGAGGAGTCGGTCGTACTGCGCACCCCGCAGGAGAAGTTCGCCCTGGTGGACCGGCCGCGCAACACCAACGCCTCCCCCGCCGTCTTCGGCGTGGCGTACGCCGCGCTGCGGGTACTGGAGGAGGCCGGGGAAGCGGAGACGGCACGCCCCCTGCGCGGGCGCATCGACGAGGTGCGACGACAGGTGTACGCCCTGGCCGAACACCCGGTCCCGCACGAACGCGTCGAGGAACGCCTGGCACTCAAGACACGGTCGTACGACCTGATGCGCGCGGCGACGACAGCGGCGATCGTGGCGGGCGGCGGGCGCGCCATGGATCTGGCCGGGACCGCCCAACGCCTCGCCCGTGAGGGGATGTTCCTCCTCGTGCAGGGCCAGACGGCCGAGGTGCGCCGGGCCCATCTCGACGCTCTGGCCGCGCCGTGGGCCGACTGAGCTGTTCACTGGACATTCAGTCGGCGGCCACTTTCTCCGGCGCCGGATGAGCAGACTCGTTCCATGGCGATCGCACAGTCAATCGACAAGAACCCCGCCGAGCTCAAAGACGTCCCCGGCTGGTTCCCTCCGCTGGACCAGCTCCTGTTCACCTGGTTCCTGGAGCGGCAGGAAAAGGGCGGCTTCCGGGGCGATCTGGTGGAACTCGGCGTGTACATGGGCAAGAGCGCGATCCTGCTCGGCCAACACCGGCAGGACGACGAGGAGTTCACGGTCTGCGACCTGTTCGGCGGTGAGGCACCGGACGGCGCCAACCAGGCCGAGACGGCGAAGTCGTACTCCTCCCTCACCCGGCAGGCCTTCGAGCGCAACTACCTCTCCTTCCACGACACCCTGCCCCGGGTGCTGGAGGCCCCGTCCTCCGTGATCTCGGCCGAGGTGAAACCGGGCACCTGCCGCTTCGTCCACATCGACGCCTCCCACCTGTACGAGCACGTGCGCGACGACATCGGGGCCGCCCGCGACCTGCTGCTGCCCGAGGGCATCGTCGTCCTCGACGACTTCCGCTCCGAGCACACCCCCGGCGTCTCGGTCGCCACCTGGGAGGCCGTGCTCAACCGCGGGCTGCGCCCAATCTGCCTCAGCACCCAGAAGCTGTACGGCACATGGGGCGATCCCGAGCCGGTGCAGGAGGAGCTGCTGGCGATGCTGGAGGAGCGGACGGACATCGGTCTGAGCGTGCAGGACGCCGCCGGGCACCGGCTGGTGCGCACCCGCGCCAACAAGGGCATGCAGGCACCGCCCTTCCCGCACTCCCGGCACTACACACCGCCCGAGCCGCAGCCGCCGACGGCCCCCGCCCCGCCCTCGGTGCCCGCTCCCCGGCGCCCGCGCTCCCGCGCCCGCCGCATAGGCGTGGACCTGATGCCCCCGATCCTCACCCGGACGGTGCGCCGGGCACTGGCCAACCGCTCCCGGTAGGGGTCCTTTCACGATGAGCGTCCGATCAGGTCGCGTGGTCTGGTGCCGTGCATCGCAAGGCGCCGGAGCGCCCTCGATGGGGGTCCCCCCGCTCGAGCGAAGCCGACCGGTCGGCGTGAGCGCGCCGACGAAGCCCAAGTCCTCGGCCGCACGGGCGATTTGACTCAGACAGGCGACCGTCGGCGGCCGGAGGCGGTCGCCGGCGTGCCGTGGCCGCCGCCGACCACATGGCGGCTGTCGCCGTTGGTGGGCGGGAACCAGTGGAGGGTGAGGGACACGCGATCTCCGATCAGGGTGCGTGGGGGCACGGCGGCCGATAGCGGGGCTCAGCTCGCCGCGGCCAGCACGCGGGGGCTGCCCAGGGCCGTCGAGAACTGGTCGACCACCTGGGTGAGCGCCTCGGTCGCGGGAGGCGCGACCGTGAGTGAGCCGTCCTCGTGCACGGTGATGTCCTTGTCGAGGGTGAACCAGCCCTGCACGATGTGTGCGGCACCCATGGAGGACAGGACCGGCCGGAGCGCGTAGTCGATGGCCAGGACATGGGCGGTGGAGCCGCCGGTGGCCAGCGGCAGCACGGTCTTGCCGGCCAGCGCGTACTGCGGGAGCAGGTCGAGGAGCGCCTTGAGCACGCCGGAGTACGACGCCTTGTAGACGGGGGTGCCGACGACGACCCCGTCGGCCCGCTCGAACAACTCGGTCGCCTCGACGATGGCGGGGTGCCGGAAGTCCGCGCCCAGCAGGGCCTCGGCCGGCACGGTGCGCACGTCGAGCGGGATCACCTCGTGGCCCTGGGCGGTCAGCCGCTGGTCCAGGTGGCGCAGCAGTCGGTTGGTGCGGGAGGAGGCGGAGGGGCTGCCGGAGACGGACAGGACGGTGGCCATGGGTCCTCTTTCGGGGATGCGCGGGGGTGGCGCCGGGATGTGCACGCTTGGGAGCGGAGGCCGAATGTTTCCGGGCACGCCGAATTCGAGAAGGGCGCCTTTTCAGCGCAGCCGCGAGTGCGGTGAATTCAAACGTGGGAAGACGGAAAACGCGGCGGATCCAGAAATTGATCAGGCCGCGAAGCAACAGGAGGCGCTGGAGACGCGTGCGAGGTCGACGTGGCGTCGCCGCGTGAGGTCCAGTCGCATCTTCATGTCGACGATCGTGGCAGCCGGTGGCGAGAAGCGTCAAGGAAAGCCGGAGTGATCTCGTATCGCGGACCCGGAGCCCTGTGTGGGTTTCCGTACGCCCACGTCGTAGGCCCCGTGGGCCTTTCGTTGGGCCGTTCGACCCAGCGATGAGGTCATTGGGCCGGGTGTGCCAGGCGCATGTGTGAGGACAATGGGATGCTGAGCGATGGGGAGCGCTGCCCATGACCTGACTCACACTGGCGGTGAGCGCCGTGGCTGCTACCAAGGACCAGCCGGTTCCGACCGGACAGTACGTCGACCCGCTCGGGGACCCCTTCCTGCGTACACGTTTCGCCCTGCCCGCCAGACCCGGCACCTTCCTGGCCCGGCACCGGCTCAACCAGCATCTGGACCATGCCCTCGACACGCCGCTGACCATGGTCAACGGTCCGGCCGGTGCCGGCAAGACACTCCTGGTCGCGGACTGGGCGGCCGGCCTGGAGCAGCCGGTCGCCTGGCTCACCGTCGAGGCGGAGGGCAAACGGCCGGGCATGTTCTGGGCGTACTTCCTCGAGGCCGTGCGCGCCGGCGGCAGGGCCCTGCCCGAGGAGGTCGCAGGTCCCACCGACGCGGACCGCGTGGATCAACGGGTGCTGTTCGCGATCGCCGAGAATCTGGACGCGGCCGGTCCGGCCCTGACCGTCGTACTGGACGAGTACGAGCGCGTGACCGCACCGGAGATCGCGGACCAGCTGGAGTTCGTCCTCCGGCATGCCGGGCAGGGGCTGCATCTGATCCTCGTCACCCGCACCGAACCCATGCTCTCGCTGCACCGGTACCGGGCGGCGGGCGAACTGACGGAGATCCGGGACGCCGAGCTGGCCTTCACCCCTCAAGAGGCCGTCTCGCTGCTGGATCTGCATGGCCTGACCCTTTCGGTCGCCGCCGCCCGGGCCCTCGTGGACCGCACGCGCGGCTGGGCCGCCGGGCTGCGCCTGTGCGCCCTGGCCGCGCGCGAGAGCCCTGACCCCGCGGCCTACCTCAAGGAGTTCGAGGCGGACCGCAGCACCATCGCCGACTACCTGCTCGGCGAGGTGCTCAAACGGCAGCCGGAACAGACGCAGGACCTGCTGCTGCGCGTCAGCGTCCTGGAGCGCTTCTGTCCCGATCTGGTGAACTCGCTGACCGGCCGCGACGACGCCGAGCGCATCCTGACCGACCTGCACCGGGACAACGCGTTCGTGGAGCAGCTCGGGCACTCCTGGTTCCGTCTGCACCCGCTGTTCGGGGAGATACTGCGCACCTATCTGCGTGTGCACCGTCCCGGTCTGGAATCCGAGCTCCACCTGCGCGCCGCGCGGTGGCTGCGCCGGGCGGGGTCGCTTCCCGAGACCCTCGCTCACGGTGCCGCCGCCGGCGCCTGGGACTTCACCGCCGGCGCCCTCGTCGACGACCTGGCCATCGGACAGTTCTTCACGGGCCTGGGCTCCGACGACCTGGCGGGGCTCTTCTCCGGCATGGGGCCCGAGACCACCAGCCCCGCCTCCGACCTCGTACGGGCCGCCCGTGACCTGTCCCGGAGCGACTTCCAGCACGGTCTCGCCCATCTGCGCGACGCTCAGGCCCACCCGGCCACCGACGCCGGCGATCCTGCGGCCGTGCAGCTGAGCTGCGCACTCCTGGAGGCGCTCGCTGCCCGGCTGACCGGATCACCCGAGCTGGCGGAGCGGGCCGCCGAGACGGCCGAGGAAGCGCGGCCGGAGCTTCCCCCGCACCTCTTGGACAAGCATCCCGAACTACCCGCCCTGCTGCTGACCCATCTCGGTTCGGCACGTCTGTGGGCGGGGCGGTTCGAGGACGCCCGAGCCGCGCTGTCCCAGGTGGTGGCCTCTCCCGGCAAGGCCTCCACCGTGCTGGCACGAGAGGAGTCGATGGGCCACCTGGCGCTGATCGACTATCTCAACGGCTGGCCGGCCCGAGCCGAGCACAAGGCCCTGGAGGCGGTGAGCGAGACGGAGCGCTACGGCCGCCTCTCCCCGCCGTCCGGCTCCGGGATCGGACAGGTGGTTCTGGCCGCCGTGGCCATCGACCGCAACGAGCTGGGCCGGGCCAGGGCTCTCCTCGAGGAGGCCGCCGAGCTCTCCGTCGCGCCGCACGACCCGGTGACGGCCGCCGGACGGGCCATCGTGACGGCCCGGCTCCAGCTCGCCCAGGGCAATGCCCCGGCCGCCGTAGAGGCGGCGGATCCGGACGTCGCCGCCGCCGTGGCCTCGCCGTGGGCGAACAGCCACGAGATGCTGGTGACCTCGGCCGCCTACCTGGCCGAAGGCCGGCCCGAGCAGGCCGCCGACGTGCTGCGGCAGCTCTGCGACGACCAGCCGTCGTGCGCCGTGGAAGCCGCTCGTATCCAGCTGGCCGTGGGCAACGAGGAGGCGGCCGTCGACCTGCTCGACTCCGTCCCCGCGGCCGGCCGGCCCGGCCCGGCGGTGACCGTCCGGGCGACTCTGGTCAGAGCCCAGGCCGCGGATGCCGCGGGGGACGTCGACGCCGCCCACCGACTCGTCGCACAGGCCCTCCTCGACGCCCGGCGCGAGCAGTTGCGGCGCCCCTTCCTGGACGCCGGGCGGTGGATCCGCCCGCTCCTGGTCACGTCTCCGCTGAACGAGCTGGCGGCGGGGTGGCTCACACCCGGTACCTCGACGCACATGGGGGCGGCCGGGTCTGCGCCGCTCCCCCTGCCGATCGTCGTGGAGGAGCTCACCACACGGGAACTCGAAGTCCTTCAGCGACTGGCCCAGATGATGTCGACCCAGGAGATCGCCGCGGACCTGTATGTCTCGGTGAACACGGTCAAGACCCACCTCAAGAGCCTGTACCGCAAGCTGGCGGTCAACCGCCGCAGCGTCGCGGTACGCCGTGGCCGGGAGATGGGACTGCTGTGACCGTGCCTTCCTCGGACGACCGACGACCGGGACGACGGTTCACCTGTGCAGGGTGAGGCCGGGTGGGCCGAACGGCCGGACGATCTCAGTACGGGGCGCAGACCGCCGCACCAGGTCGCTCGCGGGAGCAAAGCCCATGCGCTACGAGATCCGGGTCGAGGGAAACATGTCGGAGACGCTGGCCAAGGCCTTTCCGGAGCTGGACCACGTCCTCATGTCGGGCCAGACGGTCCTGTTCGGTTCCGTCGTCGACGAGGCCCAGCTGTTCGGGCTGCTGGCCCGCTGCCAGTCGCTGGGCCTGCGCGTCCTGGAGATGCGGCAGACGCCCGAGTGAGCGAGGACGGCTCACAGCTCCGACGCGATGATCCGGCCGGAGCGTGCCGCGGCCCGCAGCGCCTCGAAGTCCCGCTCGTTCCGGTCGGCGTAGGACTGGGCGAACTCGGCGATCGCCCGGTCGAAGCGGTCGCTGCCGCCGAGGTACGCGGCGATGGCGACGGGGTCGCCGGACCGGGCGTGGGCCCGTGCCAGACTGGCGCCGCACAGCTGGGCGAAGACGTTCAGCAGATCCGCGTCCATGGTCTCCGGCCTGGCGACACCCTTCCAGTCGTGCAGCTGTCGCACATGGAAGTCCCGGCCCTTGCCGTCCAGACCCACCGCGTGCGTCCAGCCCAGGAGGATGTCGCTCGTCGCCTGGATCAGCCGCTGCCCGTTGACGACCCGGCGGCCCTGGTTGTCGTAGCGGTCGCCGCCCATCTGAGAGGCCAGCACCGACTCCTGCGCCTCCTTGGCCTGCAGCAGCAGGGGATCGTCGTCGTTCCCGCCCAGCAGGAGCAGCATCCAGCAGCGGGTGCCGACGCTGCCGACGCCCACCATCTTCCGGGCGATGTCGACCAGGTGGTAGCGGCGCAACAGGTGCCTGCGCTCGGGAGGCAGGGAGCGGGCGTATCCCTCCACCACGAGCCGCAGCATCTTCTCCTCCTCGTCACCCGACGAAACGGACACCAGGTCCCTCAGCGGAGTGATCAGCGGTGGGTCCGGAGTGATGCGACGGCCCTCGACCGTGGTGCGGGTGAGCTTCTCGAACGCCTGCAGGTGCGTGCGGGAGCGGGCGGGCACGACGGCCCGGGCGGCCTGGCGCCTGGCGTCCTTGTCCGTCGAGGAGGCGAGCAGCCTGCGCAGCCGGTCCACGTCGTCCTGGGCATACCAGACGTCGAGGGTGCGCATGCGGGCGAAGTCGCGCACCCGCTCCCGGTAGGCCCGCACGCAGGAGCGTACGACCCGGTTCTGCTGACTGGGGGAGAAGCCGTTCTCCCGGCCCGCGATCACCAAGCCGGCGGTGAGACGTTTGACGTCCCACTCGAATGGTCCGGGGAAGGTCTCGTCGAAGTCGTCGATGTCGAAGACCAGATGGCGTTCCGGTGAGACGAACAGCCGGAAGTTCAGCGGGTGCGCGTCACCGCACAGCTGCACTCCCAGACCCGTATTGGGGGTGGGCCCGAGGTCCGCGGCCATGACCGCCGCCGCGCCGCGGTAGAAGCACAACGGCGACTGAAGCATGCGGCCGTGACGGACCCGCACCAACTCCGGCGCCCAGGAAGCCGACTGACGTTCCATCATCTCGACGGGATCGAACCGGTCGGGGCCGGCCTCGAACCACCCGTGGCACGAACGGGACGCACGGACCCGGGCGTGCCGGCCGATCGCGGCCCGCTCGGCGGTCGACAGGGCTGCGCTGAAATTGGGTACGGTCATGGCCCGGCCTCCCTGAGATCGCTCGTTCCGCCACGCGGCGTCGCGGACTCCAGCCCACCCGCGCGGCGACTCCGCCCGGATCACCCGGAACGGGTGACCCGGCCGCCGGTGGAGCGGAGGACGCTTGCCCTGAGGTCCCCGCACACCGCCCCGTCGGCGGTCCGGTGCCGACCCGCCCCACCCACGCGAGGAGGAGCCATGACCGTTCCGCGTGGTACGGCACCGCGTACCGGACCGCAGTTCAGTCCCGACGGGGCGGTCCGCGATCAGGCGGACGGCACCGAGCGGGCCCTGGAGCAGCTGGGCCGCTCCTGGACCTGGATCCTGGGGTCCGCGGTCGCGACGCTGATACCGGGCCTGCTGGTGCTGGTCTGGCCGGACGAGACCCTGCACGTCCTGGCCGTCCTCGTCGGCCTGTACCTGCTGGTGAACGGGGCGTTCCGATTCGTGGCGCTGTTCGCCGGACAGGGAATCGGCGAACGCATCGCCGGACTGCTCGTCGCCGTGCTGTACGTGCTGGCCGGAGTGCTGTGCCTGCGCAACCCGCTGCAGACCGTGACCGCGCTCTCGCTGGTCGTCGGGATCCTCTGGCTCGTGTCCGGGATCCTCACCCTCTACACGGCGATCACCGCCGAGGACCTGCCGCACCGCGGCTTCGTCCTGGGCGCCGCGGTGCTCGGCATCCTCGCCGGGGTCGTGGTCCTCGCCCTGCCGACCGAGTCGGCCCGCGCGCTGACCCGGCTGCTGGGCCTGTGGCTCGTCCTGCTGGGCCTGATGGAGCTGGTGCTCGCCCTCGCCTGGCGGGCGGCTCTGCGCAGGTCGGGTGTCAGGGGCGGCGCGGGCCCCTCGGCGGCGACCTGACGCCCCCGTTCACCCGCACCGGGTGAGGCCGTCCGCTACTTGCCGTGGGCACGCTGAGAAGGCAGAGAAAGGCGGCCGTGCGGCCGCCCGGGACGGAGGAGAGCCATGAGCACGCCGACGTACCTCGCGTACGACTATCCGCTGCTGAGCGTCTTCTGGTCCATGCTGGTGTTCTTCCTGTGGATCATGTGGTTCGTCCTGCTCTTCCGGATCGTCGTCGACATCTTCCGCGACGACGACATGGGCGGCTGGGCGAAGGCCGGCTGGCTGGCGCTCGTCATCCTCCTGCCCTTCCTCGGGGTGTTCGTCTACGTGATCGCCCGCGGCAAGAGCATGGGCCGCCGTGAGGTGGCACAGGCACAGGCGCAGCAACGGGAGTTCGACTCCTACATCCGCAGGACCGCCGGAAACGGCGCCGGGTCCAGCAGCGTGGACGAACTCGCCAGGCTGTCTGAGATCCGCGCCCGCGGCGACATCACCGACCAGGAGTACGCCAGGGCCAAGGACCTGGTGCTCAGTGGAACGAGGTACTCAGGATGACCGCCACGCACACCGCACACGCTCCCTCGACGAAGCAGAACTGGGCCGCCGGCCTGACGGCCTTCGCCGCCGTCATGCTGACGATCGCCGGCCTCCTCGCCATCTTCCGGGGGATCATGGCGATCGCCGAGGACGACGTCTTCGTCACCACCCGTAACTACGTCTTCCAGTTCGACCTCACCGGCTGGGGCTGGGTCCACCTCGCCCTCGGTGTGGTCGCCGTGATCGTCAGCATGGGACTGTTCGTGACGTCCACCTGGGCCCGTGTCGCCGGCGTGGGCGTCGCGGCCCTCGTCATCATCGCCAACTTCCTCTCGCTGCCGTACTACCCGGTGTGGTCGGTCGTGATGATCGCGATGTCGGGGTTCATCATCTGGGCCCTGTGCGTGGTCCAGCGGGACGACACCTCCGCGATGTGACGGACGGGTGAGGACATGGGTCGGCACCGCGACTCGGGCGCGAGCACGAGCCCTGCGGCGGATCCGCCCTCGGGCAGTGTCCTCAGGGCACGGGTCGCGCTGCTCGCCCTGCTGGGCAGCGTGCTCGTGCCGCTGATCGTCGCCGGTCTGCGCAGTGTGCTGTGGGCGCTGGTCGGCCTCGCCGGCCTGGCGCTCGCCGCCGTCGGCGTGTGGTGGACGCTGGCCCACACCGGTGTGCTGCGTGTCCTCGGGGTGGTGCTGTCGGTGACCGCGCCCCTGGCCGTGCTCGCCCTGTACGCGTCCTCCGGCATGCTGGGTCCCGCCTGTCTGTCGCTGGCCCTGTGGGCCCTGGCCGTCGCCGCGGCGCACACCGCGCTGGCACCCTCACACACCACCCGGCAGCCCAAGACGGCCGAGACCCCGCACCGCCCCTGGATCCTGATGAACCCGCGCTCCGGCGGGGGCAAGGTGGACCGGTTCCATCTCGCCGAGAAGGCGCGGGCGGCGGGCGCCCGGGTGGTGCTGCTCGAGGCGGGGCAGGACGTCGTGGACCTGGCGCGCCGGGCCGTGGCCGAGGGGGCCGATCTGCTGGCCGTTGCGGGCGGTGACGGCACCCAGGCGCTGGTGGCCGAGGTGGCGGCGCATCACGACGTGCCGTTCGCCGTGATCCCCGCCGGCACCCGCAACCACTTCGCCCTCGACCTCGGTCTGGACCGGGAGGATCCCGCCGCGAGCCTGGAGGCACTCACCGACGGCGTGGAGCTCCGCGTCGACCTCGGGTTCGCCGCCGACCGGGTGTTCGTCAACAACGCGTCCTTCGGGAGCTACGCGTCCGTGGTCGCCGACCCCGCCTACCGGGACGCCAAAGTGCACACCGCCCTGCAGACCCTCCCCGAACTCCTCACCGGCAAGGACGCGCCCGCGCTGCGCATGCGGGCCGGGGGCTCCGAGGCGGAGGGCCTGCAGGCGCTCCTGGTCAGCAACAACCCCTACCGGCGCGCGGTCGACTCGGCCCACCCGGGACGCCGGGAACGGCTGGACTCGGGACGGCTCGGCGTGCTGTGCGTCCGCGTCGGCAACACCGCTCAGGCGGCCCGTCTGGTGCGCGGTCCGCGGTCCGGGTCGGTCGTGCGGCTGAACGCCGAGGAAGTCGTGGTGGAGGCGGACTCGGACGCCGTGGCGGTCGGCATCGACGGGGAGTACGTCACGCTGCCGGCACCGGTGGTGTGCCGGTCCGCCCCCGCGGCACTGCGGGTGGTCGTGCCGCGTCACCGGCCGGGGGTGCCGGCGTCCGGCGGCCCCGCGGACTGGCCACAGGTGGCAAGGCTCGGGCTGGGCCGCCTCGCCCCGCACCACCGACGGAGCGCACCCGCCACCTGAACCGAACCGGCCCGAGCGGTACCCCCGTTCGACGTCCACCCGGGCCAAAACCCCCGACAACGCAGAGAGTCGTGCCACAGACACCAGCCCGTGACGTCGCCCCGTGACCCCCACGGACCGACACCGCGCGGCAACGCTCAGGTCGAGCCGCCTCGCCCCGCACCGCCGACGGGGCACGCCCGCCACCTGAACCGAACCGGCCCGAGCGGTACCCCCGTTCGACGTCCACCCGGGCCAAAACCCCCGACAACGCAGAGAGTCGTGCCACAGACA
>NZ_JBEXXQ010000021.1:0-17357 GCF_040630525.1 Streptomyces sp. NPDC005799 | reverse complement strand
CACGGACCGACACCGCGCGGCAACGCTCAGGTCGAGCCGCCTCGCCCCGCACCGCCGACGGGGCACGCCCGCCACCTGAACCGAACCGGCCCGAGTGATACGCCGGTTCGGCGTCCACCCGGGCCAAGCTCCCTGACAGCGCGGGGAGTTGTGTTACAGAGGCCGGTCGTGCGCTCGCCCGGCGGCCTCCTGCGCGGCGGTCAGGTCGTCGACGGTCTGGGTCGTCGCGAGGAGTTCGGCCGCCACCGGCGCGAGTGCCTCGGGCGTGAGGAACCCCTCCGCGAGGGGCAGGCCGCCCGCTTCACGGACGGCTTCGCGCAGGTGCTTGGCCCAGAGGTGTTCCAGCAGGACGAACCCGGCCGCGGTGCCCGGAAGGAGTTCCTGGGTGAGACACCTGAGGTCGTCCGGTGTGAACCCGACGTCCTTCGGTGCGAGGCCGTCCGCCTCCTCCCCCACGCCTGCTTCCGCCCCCGTCGCCTCCTCGAAGCGCGGGGCCAGCCCCAGCAGCGCCTCGATCATCTCGCCCATGCCCTCGGCCAGGGAGTCCAGTCCGACGGTGTCCCCTTCGCCGTCCTTCTGCAGGAACAGCACGTCGAGGACACGGATCTGCCCGCTGCTCTCCAGCACACCCAGCTCTTCGAGGACACGGCCCTCGAACTGCGTGTCCGGACCGAACCCGAGGGTCACCAGTTGCACGGGCCCGAGTGTCGTCATGGCGTCTCTCTCCTCTCCCCCGCCCGGGACTCATCAAGCCCGATCGGCCGCGCCCGCGCCTCACCCTCCGGAGGTGAGCCCGCCCGGGCCGCCGAGGCGGGGGCCCGTGCTGCCGTACCAGTCGTGTACGACAGTGGTGCCGACGACGAGGTCCTGGAGGGAGGCGCCGCGTCGGCTGACCGGGATCCACAGCAGCCCCAGGGGCACGAGCGCGCACAGCACGGCACGCAGAAGGGCCCTGCCCGGGGACATCCGTCGCCCTGAACGGCCGGTCACCCGCAGGCCCATCATCTGGTCCCCGACCGTGCGACCGCCGAGGAACCAACTGCCCGCGAGATAGGCGACGAAGAGGACGTAACCGAGGACGGCGGTGACGACGGGATCGGGGTCGGGGAACGAGAAGGGAGGGCCCGTCAGCAGGAACCGCGCCGCGGCGTAGGCGAGTTCGAGGAAGAGCAGGAGCGCGAGCAGGACGAGGACGTCAACGGCGGCGGCCACCGTACGCGACACGATCCCGGCCGGCAGTCCCTGGACGACCGGCAGGCCACGCGGACGCGTCGACGCTGTCACAGCGCCTCCACCTGGGGGACGGGCCCGGCGGCGGGCCGGTCGGTGGAATCCGTGCCCGCTCTGCGCAGCAGCCGGTCCGCGATGCGCTGCACGAGCCGGTCGGCGCGCGCGTTCTGCTCCCGGAACGCGTCCAGCGTCTCCGCCGTGATGCTCCCACCCGTGTCCCGCACCACCCGGCCGATGTCCATTTCCTCCAGGACCAGTTCGGTGTACGTCACCAGGTCGACGCGGGCGAGGACCGCGTCGATGTCGATCCGGGAGGCGACACGATCGACGTCGAGCCGGTCGGCCACGGCGTCGAGGTCGATCTCGTCGAGTACGGCCGCCGCCAGCACCTGTACGAGTCTCCGGGCCGCCGACAGCGCCTCGTTCCGCGCCCGCAGGCGTTCGTCGGCGCCACGCGCGCTCCAGTGGGCCACACGACGGCCGACGGCCGCGGAGGCGCCGGACGGCACGAGACCGCGCACGGCCGCCCGGGTACGGGGCGCGGTCCGTTCCGCGGCGCCCAACAGCGCCGTGGACAGCCGGTGTTGGGCTTCCAGGGCGAGGCCGAGAACCGCGTCGGAAGCGGCCGCGGCGGTCGGGTGCCGTTCGCGTACCCGGACGCCTCCTGCCCTCGCCGCGGTCCGTACGGCCAGGTCGGTCAGGCCCAGCGCCAGCCGGGTGGCGTGCAGGAAGGTGCCGTCGGGCGACGGCTCGGGCGGGGTCGTGCTGTCGGGAACGCTCATCGCGCTCACCCCTCACCGAGTGCTGGCGTGGAGGCCCCGGCGGCCCACTCGGCTCCGGTGTGCCGGCGGAAGGCGGCCACTGCGGTCTCCACGGTGGGGTAGAAGTGGGCCGGATCGATGGTGCGGGTGAGTCCGTAACGCTCGATCTTCCGCCGCACCGGGTCCTTGAGTTCGGCGAAGACGAGATGCACGTGCCGGGCGTTGAGCGCCACGTCGAGATCGACCAGGACATCGGCGGCGGTGGTGTCCACGTCGGTCATGGGCTCCGCCGCGATCACGATCCAGCGCGGCGGCGGGCTGGTCGCGGACAGCCGGCGCACCTCGTCGCGGAAGGTCTTGGCGTTGGCGAAGAACAGCGGCGCGTCGAACCGGTAGATCACCAGGCCGGGCAGCCGTTCGGCCTCGGGATAGGAACGGATGTCGTGGTAGCCCTCGATGCCCGGGACCCTGCCCAGCACGGTGTCGTACGGCCACCAGGCGCGCCGGAAGACGTTGAGGACGGAGAGCGTGACGGCGATCGCGATGCCGGGCAGCACCCCGAGCAGGGCCACCCCGAGGAAGGCCGCGACCGACAGCAGGAACTCCACCCGCCGCTGCCGCCACAGCCGTACGGTGCCGGGAAGGTCGGCCAGCGAGAGCGACGCGGCGATGACCACGGCGGCGAGGGCGGGTTGGGGGAGGTTGCGGAAGAGGCCCGGTACCAGGACCAGCATGAGCACGATCAGGGTCGCTCCGACGACGCCGGTCAGCTGGCTCCTGGCGCCCGCGCGCTCGGCCACGGCCGTACGGGAGCCGCTCGCGCTGACGGGAAAGCCCTGGAAGAGCCCCGCCGCCAGGTTCGCGACCCCGACCGCCGCCATCTCCTGGTTGCCGCGGACCTCCTGACCGGTGCGGGCGGCGAACGCCGAGGAGTTGGAGATGGTGTCGGCGAGCGACACCACGGCGATGCCCAGCGCACCGCCGAACAGGGGCGCGAGGTCGTCGACCCTCACATGCGGCACCGTGAACGGCGGGAAGCCCTCCGGCAGCGGCCCGACGAGCCCGACGCCATGCTCACCGAGGCTGAAGACCGAGGACGCGAGGATCGCCAGCGCGACCATCACCAGGACCGCGGGGACCTTCGGGAGGAACCGCTGCAGTACGAGGATCAGCACCAGTCCGCTGATTCCGACGACGGCAGCGGCCGGTACCGTCGCCCCGTCGGCGAGCTTGCGCACCAGGCCGGCGCACTCCCCGATGAGATTGTCCGCCTCGACCTTGAAGCCCAGCAGCTTCGGCAGCTGACCGACGAGGATGGTCAGGGCCAGACCGTTCATGTAGCCGATCATCGTCGGCTTGGAGATCAGGTCGGCGATGAACCCGAGCCGCGCCACGGAGGCGAGGATCATGATTCCGGCCACCATGACGGCGAGCATCGACGCCAGGGCCACCGCCCGGTCCGGATCGCCGCCCGCCGCGACCAGGGGCAGGACGGCGGCGGCGATCATGGGTCCGAGCGAGGAGTCGGGGCCCAGCACCAGGATCCGGGAGGGACCGCACACCGCGTAACCGAGCAGGCAGAGGATCGTCGTGTACAGACCCGTGATGGGCGGCAGACCCGCGAGTTCGGCGTACGCCATGCCCTGCGGCACCAGCAGCGTCGTCAGGGCGGCCCCGG
This sequence comes from Streptomyces sp. NPDC005799, assembly GCF_040630525.1. NCBI lineage: Bacteria > Bacillati > Actinomycetota > Actinomycetes > Kitasatosporales > Streptomycetaceae > Streptomyces > Streptomyces sp. NPDC005799. The sequence continues at coordinate 13,688 of NZ_JBEXXQ010000021.1, read as the reverse complement.
CGACCACGTCCTTGACCAGCCAGGGCCGCTGGTACTCCGACAGCGTTCGCACCCCGGGGACCGCCCGCAGCCGGTCCACCGCCCGGTGGGTGTCGCTGCCGGTGGTCACGGGCACTCCTTCCGGCGGGAGGCGTCATGCCCCGGTCGGCCGTACCCTCGCAGAATCGACCGTTCCGACGCCCCACGGCCTCACCCCCAGCGGGTGACCGGAGCTACGGAGGCCCGCTCAGTCCTCGTCGCCGCTCGGGATCACCACGAGGAACGCGTCGGACTTCAGGTCCATGACGACCGTCGCCGGTTCGCCCTCGGCGCGGCGCCTCGCCGCGTACTCCTCTGCCGGCCACGATCCGCGCGGAGCTCCCGCAGGAAACCGCTCCAACACCTTCGCGCCCATAGCAGCAGCACCTCCAGTTTCAACCTCGACTTCCGACAACGGCTGCGTAGTGTTCGCGTGCCCCCGATCGGCGCGGACATGTCCACCGTTCACGGACGGACCTGTCGCCAGGGCGTGAGCGCGGCCGACTGCGGAGGCGCTGCATCCGCGACGGCGGCGACAGTGGAAGTGATCTCAGGGAGGCAACCAACGCGGAGGGAGTGGAGCCGATGAACGCTGACGCGGACGCACCGGGTCTGACGTGCCTGGTCACGGGGGCGACGGGGTACATCGGCGGCAGGCTGGTGCCCGAGCTTCTCGCCGCCGGCCATCGCGTGCGCTGCCTGGCCCGATCGCCGGGCAAGCTGCGCGACCACCCCTGGGCCGGCCGGGTGGAAGCGGTGCGGGGCGACGTCACGGACGCCGACTCCATCGCCACGGCCGTGCGCGGAGTCGACGTGGCCTACTACCTGGTGCACGCCCTGGGCACGGGCGAGGACTTCGAGGAGACCGACCGCCGGGCCGCCCGCCTGTTCGGCGAGGCCGCCCGGGCCGCGGGCGTGCGGCGCATCGTCTATCTGGGCGGTCTGACGCCCTCGGGCGTCGCGGAGCAGGAGTTGTCGCCGCATCTGCGCTCCCGGGCCGAGGTGGGCCGGATCCTGCTGGACTCGGGCGTGCCCACCACCGTGCTGCGGGCGGCCGTCGTCATCGGCTCGGGCTCGGCCTCCTTCGAGATGCTGCGCTACCTCACCGAACGCCTGCCCGTGATGATCACTCCCAGCTGGGTGCGCACCCGGATCCAGCCGGTGGCCGTGCGCGACGTGCTGCGCCATCTCGTCGCCAGCGCCCGGATGCCGGACGACGTCAACCGCGCCTTCGACATCGGCGGTCCCGACGTGCTGACCTACCGGGAGATGATGCTGCGCTACGCGGCCGTGGCGGGCCTGCCCCGGCGCGTCATCGTGCCGCTGCCCGTCCTCACCCCCGGTCTGTCCAGTCACTGGGTCGGGCTGGTCACCCCGGTCCCGGCGGGGATCGCGCGACCGCTGACCGAGTCGCTGCGCCACGAAGTCGTCTGCCACGAGCGGGACATCGCCCGGTACGTTCCGGACCCTCCTGGGCATCCCATCGGTTTCGACGAAGCCGTACGGCTGGCCCTGCAGCGGGTCCGTGAGGCCAGGGTCGCCACCCGCTGGTCCTCGGCGTCGGTGCCCGGCGCGCCCAGCGACCCGCTGCCCACCGACCCCGACTGGGCGGGCGGCAGCCTGTACAGCGACGAGCGGGAGGTGCTCGTCGACGGCTCCGCGGAGGCCCTGTGGCGGGTGATCGAGGGCATCGGCGGTGACAACGGCTGGTACTCCTTCCCGCTCGCCTGGGCGGTGCGGGGCCGTCTGGACCGGCTCGTGGGCGGCGTGGGACTGCGCCGGGGGCGCCGTGACGCGGCCCGGCTGCGGGCCGGCGACTCGCTGGATTTCTGGCGCGTGGAGGAGATCGAGCCGGGCCGTCTGCTGCGGCTGCGCGCCGAGATGCGCCTGCCGGGGCTCGCCTGGCTGGAGATGCGCGTCGGGACATGTCCCGACGGCCGCACCCGCTACGTACAGCGGGCCCTGTTCCATCCGCACGGTCTGCTCGGGCACGCCTACTGGTGGAGCGTCTCCCCCTTCCACGCCGTCGTCTTCGGCGGCATGGCCCGCAACATCACCCTCGCGGCGGCCCGCGAGCCGCTCACCCCGGCGAGGGAACACGCACCCAGCGGTTGACGGCCGCATCCGACGTGTCCACAGCGTCGGAAGCAATTCACCGGAAGCCGTACACCCGCCCCCGGAGCACCACCATGAACGTCTCGATCGTCCTGTTCACCGCCGACCTCCGCCTGCACGACCACCCGCCTCTGCGGGCGGCGAACGAGTCCCGCGAGGTCGTCCCCCTCTTCGTCCGGGACAGGGGCGTGAGCGGCGCCGGGTTCGCCGCGCCCAACCGGCTCGCGTTCCTCGCCGACTGTCTGCGGGATCTCGACGTCGGGCTGCGCGAGCGCGGCGGCCGGCTGATCGTGCGCTGCGGTGACGTCGTCGAGGAGGTGTGCAAGGTGGCCGCCGAGACGGACGCCGACGAGGTGCACATGGCCGCCGACGTCAGCGCGTACGCGCACCGGCGCGAGCTGCGGCTGCGCCGGGCGCTGGAGGCGGAGGGGCGGCGGCTGCACGTCCACGACACCGTGACCACGGCCGTGAGGCCCGGCGCGCTGGTCCCGGCCTCCTCGGACCACTTCGCCGTCTTCACCCCGTACTACACGCAGTGGCGCGGGGTGCACCTGCGTGCGGCGCTGGCGGCGCCGCGTGCCCTCCGCGTCCCGGACGGCGTCGGTTCCGAGGAGCTTCCCTCGCGCACGCGCCTGCAAGGGCTCTCGGCGGGCCTGGCCGAGGGCGGGGAGACGGCGGGCCGGAGGCTGCTGGCCTCGTGGCTGCGGGCCGGAATCGCGTCGTACGAGGACCAGCACGACGACCTGGCGGGCGACGGCACGTCACGTCTCTCGCCACACCTCCACTTCGGCACGCTCTCCCCCGTCGAACTCGTCCACCGGGCACGCGCGGCGGGCGGCCCGGGCGCAGAGGCGTTCATACGGCAGCTCGCCTGGCGGGACTTCCACCGGCAGGTGCTGGCCGCGCGGCCCGCCGCCACCACCACCGACTACCGCACCAAGCGTGACCGCTGGCGCTCCGAGCGCACCGCCCGCGAGGACGTGCGGGCCTGGAAGGAGGGCCGCACGGGCTACCCAGTGATCGACGCGGCGATGCGGCAGTTGCGCCACGAGGGCTGGATGCACAACCGCGGACGGCTGCTGACCGCGAGCTTCCTCACCAAGACCCTGTACGTCGACTGGCGGGTCGGCGCCCGGCACTTCCTGGACCTCCTGGTCGACGGCGATGTGGCCAACAACCAGCTCAACTGGCAGTGGATGGCGGGCACCGGCACCGACAGCCGCCCCAACCGGGTCCTCAACCCCGTCACCCAGGCCAGGCGCTACGACCCCGATGGGGCGTACGTCCGCCGCTGGGTCCCCGAGCTCGCCGCTGTCGAGGGCCCCGCGGTCCATGAGCCGTGGAAACTCCAGGGCCTGGACCGCGCCGCCATCGCCGACTACCCGGATCGCGTGGTGGAGCTCTCCGCCGGTCTCGCCCGCTTCAGGCAGGGGCGCGGCGGCGACTGAGCGCTGTCTACCGCGGTGATGCGGTGCGGTGTGTGCCGGAGAGGACGACGAGGGCGTCCTCGAGGCTGGGGGGCCTGAGCATGCCGTGGGCCGACCGGCCGGACCAGCCGGGTCCGCCGAGTACGACCACGGGCCGGCGGCGTGCGCCCTGCATCCCCCACTGGGTGCCGGCCAGATGACCGGCCAACGGCGCACTCGCGGTGGAGCGCGCCTGTGCCCACAGCACCACGGCCGACGGTCCCAGGCGCTGCACCGCCGCCGCGAGCGCCTCCGCCGGTACGGCGGCGCCGAACATCCGGGTGGGCACGTCGAGTTCGCCCAGCGCGGCGTTGAGCGCCTCGATCGGCAGGGTGTGCTGTTCGCCGGGTACGCAGGCCAGCAGCACGGGGCCGGTGACCGCGGCCTCGGTGCCTGGTGTGGGGCGCCGGGTACTGCGCCGCAGGACGGTGGAGACGTGCCAGGAGAGCAGGTGCTCGACCTCCACGTAGCGGTCGCCGGACGACGCCCACTTGCGGCCCACGGCGTGCAGGGTCGGCACCATCACCTCCTGCCATGCGACGACGATTCCGTGCCGTGCCACGGCCTCGGTCAGCTGCTCCTCGACGGCCGGGGCGTCCAGGCGTACGGCGGCGCGGGCCAGCCCCCGGCACTCCAGACGCACGTCCCCGAGGGGCAGCGAGCCGGCGGCCTTCGAGCGCTCCGGTGCCGCCGGCTCCACGGGTGTGCCCGGGGGCGCGTCGGCCGTCTTCTTGGCGGCGCGCGCGGCCTCGGCGGGCGGTACCCCCGACGAGGTCAGCCGGCACATCGCCTCGAGCACCGCGACGTCCCGGGGGCTCCACCGCCGGTGCCGCCCGTCCGCCCGGACCTCGGGGCCGATGCCGTAGCGCCGGTCCCAGGAGCGCAGCGTGGTCGGCGACACGCCCAGCCGACGGGCCAGTGAACCGGTCGTCAGGGAAACGGGAGCCTGGCTCATGACAGGACTATACGAGGCAGAAACGGCGGCCAGATCTTCCTGCTGCCGCCCTTCTCCGCGATCGCCCTGGCCGGCGGCCCGGTGCTGTGCGCCCCGCGCCCCGCGCACCGACCTCCGGCGGATGGCGCTGGTGCTGTGGGGCGGCTGGACGCTGCTGCACTACGTGATCTTCGCGACCGCCCGGGGCACCATGCACCCCTACCACACCACCGCGCTCGCCCCGGGCATCGCGGCGCTGTGCGGTGGCGGTGGCGGTGGCGGTGGCGGTGGCGGTGGCGGTGGCGTAATGCTGCTGGACGCCTTCCTGCGCGACAGGCGCTGGGTGTGGGTCCTCCCGGCCGCCTTCGGTATCACCGGCATCTGGGCCATCGCCCTGCTGCGCCGCGCCTCCGGCTCGCGAGTTCCCGGCCTCGTGGCATCTCAGGTCACCGGGCCGGTGTCCGGCCGGGCCGTGTGGTGCGGGTGGCCGTCGGTGCGGCGCTTCTCCTTCAGCTCGGCCTCGAAGAGATGGTCCTTGCCGTCGGCCAGCTCTTCGCGCGCCTGGGACTCGATGGCCTTGAAGGGCTCGTAGTAGGTCGTGTTGTATGCCTCGACGACCTGGAACGTCCAGTGGTCCGGGATCACGTTGCGCCCCAGGACCTCCCGCTGCACGCGTTCCGCCCACTCACCGTGTCCCGCCTCGCGCAGCAGCTTCACGGCTCGGTCCAGTTCGAAGTCGGCACCACCGGTCAGCTGGTGGAAGGCGTACAGGTGGCCGCGTGCTCGCTCGGTGGTCTCCAGTGCTTTCGACAGGGCGCCCAGGGCGTCCACCGTGGTGTCGGAGACGCCGTCGGGGCGCCGGTGGGCCTGGTCAGGGCCGTCGGTGTGCTGGTTCATACGCCTATGTGTGTCCCGGTCCGCGGCTTTTCCACCCGCGCCCGGTATGTTCTGGGCGCGAGCGCCTGCGTCGAAGGAGATCCACACGTCCGGCGGCAGGTCGGGGCGGTCCGGGACCGGGCGGGTCTCCTCGGTCCAGGCGCCCGGGGCGAGTGCGGAGGCGACGCGGCGCCAGAAGCGGACGGCGGGCTCGTTCTCGTACTGGAAGGCGATCTCCCACGGGCCCGGGTGGCGCTGTACGACCTCGCGGACCGTGCGGGTCCCGATGCCCTCGCGGCGCGCGCCGCGTACCACGAAGAAGCTGTTCAGCACGCGTGTCGGCGCGTTCAGCCCGCGGACGAACGCGAACCCCACGGGCCGTTCCCCACGCAGGAAGAGGTACGGCGCCCAGCCCTCCTCGGTGAAGGCGGCGTCGACCCGCTCGCTGCGGAACGTCCCGTCGGGGTGGGGCAGGACGCCCATGAATCCGGACAGGTCATGACGGAACATCAGCCACAACCGCTCGACGGTGGGGCGGTCCTCGGCGGTGGCGGGGCGGACGGACACGTCTGGCACGGGGGTCCTGCCTTTCAGCGGGCATGGGAAAAGCCTCCCCGGGCGGATGGTGGTCCGCCCGGGGAGGCTTCACGGATGACGAGACTCTAGCTCAGGCGCGGCAGGGGCACCGGGCCTTTTTCAGGTGGCCGCCGGCTCCGGTTCCGGCGGGGTCAGATACTCCTCGGAGATCTCCTTCGGGCCGAACGGCCACACCTTCTCGAAGCGCGCCCACAACACGTACGCGAGACAGCCGAGGGCCAGCCAGGCCAGCGACCACTCGATGGGATGGCGGCCGGGCGAGTTCTTGTCGGCGTATCCGTAGATCACGCACCAGCCGACGAAGGCGACGATGCTCGGCACCGGGTACAGCCACATGCGGTACGGCCGCTTCAGCGTCGGCTGCCGCTTGCGCAGCACCGTCAGGGCGATGATCTGGGCGAGCGCCTGGACGATGACCATCACCGTGGTCAGCAGCTGGATCAGGGTCGCGAGGTCGGTGTGCCGGCCGATGAGGAAGCCGATCGCCGTGAACACACCCATGGTCGCCAGACCCAGCATCGGGAAGCGGTGCTTGGGGTGCAGCTTGGCGTAGGGGCGGAAGAAGACACGCTCACGGGCCGCGTCGTAGGGAACCCGTGAGCCGCCGAGCAGGCCGGTGAAGACGGAGGCGAAGGCCGTGATCAGGATGAGCACGGTGACCGTGTCGGCGGCCGCCTTGCCCCAGGTCTTCTCCAGCACCGCCGAGGCCACCGAGGTGGAGGCGATGTCCTTGGCGTCCGTCATCCGGTGCCAGTCGATCACACCCAGCGTGCCGATCTGCAGCAGCAGGTAGATCGTCATGATGCCGAGGATGGCGTAGATGATCGAGCGGGGCAGGACCCGGCCGGGGTCCTTGATCTCGGCGCCCATGTAGGCGGTGGTGTTGTAGCCGAGGTAGTCGTAGATGCCGATGGTCAGACCGGCCGCGAAGCCGATCCAGAAGTGGTTGCTGCCCAGGTCGAAGGCGTGGGCGGGATAGGTGAAGGCGAGGTGCGCGCTGAAGTCGGTCGCCGCGGCGAGGATCACCAGCACCACGGAGGCGATCATGACCGCCCACATCACCGCGGTGATCCGGGCGATGTTCTCGATGCCCCGCCACAGCAGGACGACCACGAGCACGATGAAGCCGAGACCGATCAGGTCGCCCTGGGTCTTGGTCAGGTCCGGGGCGAGATAGCCCAGGTACTGGACGAAGCCGACCACGCCGGTCGACATGATCAGCGGGATGAAGAGCATCGCCGTCCAGACGAACAGGAACGGCATCAGCCGGCCCGTGCGGTACTGGAAGGCCTGGCGCAGATAGACGTAACTGCCGCCGGAACCGGGCATCGCGGCGCCCAGTTCGGCCCACACCAGCCCGTCGGCGAGGGCGAGGACCGCGCCCGCGACGAACCCGATCACCGCCTGTGGACCGCCGAAGGCGGCGACCATCAGCGGGATCGTGACGAACGGGCCGATGCCGCACATCTGGCTCATGTTGATGGCGGTGGCCTGGAACAGGCCTACGCGACGGACGAAACCACCATTGGGTGGCGGACTACCGGACATGGGGACTCCCGAGGCACCGGGCGCTGGGCAGCCCAAGGCTGGCCCGGCGAGGCTGACTGGCCGATAAAGTTAAGGAGCCTTACTTGATGCGTCAAGAGGCCCCAACAGATAAGTGAGAATGGTGCGATGCCCGCCAGTGACGCCCCAGACCAGCAGGAACAGCCCTGGAACCGACGGCGGCTGCGCAGCACCAACGAGCGCCTGCTGCTCGACCGGCTGCGGGCCGCGGGGGCGGCCTCTCGCGCCCAGCTCGCGCGGGAGACGGGTCTGTCCAAGCCGACGGTGTCCAGCGCCCTCGCCTCTCTGGCAGCGGCGGGACTCGTCCACGAGGTGGGTACCCAGGCACCGGAAAGAGGCCGCGTCGCCGTTCTGTACGCACCCGACCCGGCGGCCGGGTACGCGCTCGGCATCGACGTCGGCCGCAGCTGGCTGCGCGTCGCGGTCGCCGACCTGGACGGCTCCGTGGTCGCCCGCTCCGAGGTGCGCAACCGGGCCCGCAGCTCCCGGGCGATGGCCGACCTGGTGGTGACGACGGCCCGCCAGGTGGTCGCCGGTTCCGGGGTGGCGCCGGACGAGGTGGTGCACGCGGTGGTGGGCACGCCGGGGGTGTACGACGAGAAGCAGCACCGGGTGCGGTACGCGATGCATCTGCCCGGCTGGGGGCGCGCCGGGCTCTTCGACCGGATGCGGGAGGAGCTGGGCGTGCCGCTGGAGGTGCACAACGACGCCAATCTGGCCGCGCTCGGCGAGTACACCTACGGCGTCGGCGCGGGCAGCAGGCTGTTCGCGTACATCCTGATCGGCACCGGGCTCGGTATGGGCGTGGTCAGCGACGGGCGGCTGTTCACCGGGGCGCACGGGCTGGCCGGGGAGATCGGGTTCCTGCCGTGGCCGGGGCAGCAGAAGCCGGAACGGCTGGAGGACGCGGTGTCGGGGGAGGCCGTGGTGGAGGCGGCGCGCCGGTTCGGGATGAGCGGGCAGCTCACCGCGAAGGCCGTGTTCGACGCGGCCCGGCGGGGGGACGAGGCGGCGGTGCGGGCGGTGCGGCTGGAGGGCGAGCGGATCGCGCACACGGTCGCGGCCGCGGCGGCCGTGCTCGACCCCGATCTCGTGGTGCTCGGCGGCGGAGTCGGCCACAGCGTGGACCTGCTGCTCAAGCCGGTGCGGGATCATCTGCGGACGCTGACCCCGCTGCGGCCGAGGATCGCGCCCAGCCGGCTCGGCGAGGACGCGGTGCTGCTGGGCGCGGTGGCGACGGCGCTCGGGACGGCCCGGGACGTGGTGTTCGAGCGCCGTTCGGCGGCGTCCTGAGCAACTCGCGCGGGCCACACGGTGATTGACACGGCCCACGAGGCGCCTTAGCGTGACCCGCGTTAGTAAAGTTTCCTAACTTTACGAAGGGGCTGGAGACTCCGTGAACAGACACCGTCTCGCCACGGCCGCCGTAGTCCTGGGTCTGCTGGGTCCTCTGACGACCAGCGCCTGGGCCGACCCCCACCACCGGGCCGCCCCACCGGGTCGGCTCACCCGGGTCCCGTCCGCCGCGGGCAGTACGACCGCGCTGTCCGGCTACGCGATCCAGTCGACGGCGAAGGTCTCCGACCCGGCGGCCGACGTCTCCTCCCCCGGCTATCCGGCGAGCGGCTGGTATCCGGCCGGCCCCCGCTCCACGGTCCTCGCGGCCCTGCTCGCCGACGGCGTCCACGCCGACCCCTTCTACTCGACCAACCAGCAGAAGATCCCCAAGGCCGACTTCCAGGTCCCCTGGTGGTACCGCTCCGACTTCACGGTCGCCGACACCGCCGAGCGCACCTACCTCGACTTCAGCGGGGTGATCTCGGCGGCCGACGTCTACGTCAACGGCAAGCAGGTCGCCACCACGAAGGACGTCACCGGCGCCTACACCGACCACGAACTGGACGTCACCTCGCTGGTCCGTCAGGGCACGAACACCGTGGCGTTCCGGATCCAGCCCAACGACCCGAACAAGAACCTCACCATGGGCTGGATCGACTGGCTGCAGCCGCCGCCCGACGAGAACATGGGCATCGTCCGTGACGTCGTCGTCCGGCGCGGCGGCCCGGTCGCCCTGCGGGACGCCCACGTGGTGACGAAGCTGGACGTCCCCTCGCTCGCCTCGGCCGACCTCACCGTCAGGGCGCAGGCCCGCAACGACTCCGACGCGCCCGTGACGGCCACGGTCTCCGGCAGCATCGGTCCGACGACGTTCACCCGACCCGTCTCCCTCGCCGCGCACGAGACGAAGACCGTCACCTTCACCCCGTCCGACGTGCCCGGCCTCCACCTCACCTCCCCGAAGGTCTGGTGGCCGGCCGGCATGGGCGGCCAGCCCCTGTACGACCTGAACCTCACCGCGTCCGTCTCCGGCACCCCCTCCGACACCGCGCACCAGAGCTTCGGCATCCGTGACGTCCAGGCGCCCCTGAATCCGGACGGCGCCCGGCAGTACCGCGTCAACGGCCGCAAGCTGCTGATCAAGGGCGGCGGCTGGTCGCCGGACGAGTTCCTGCGCTGGGACCGGACGTACGTCGAGGACCGGCTGAAGTACGCCCTCGACCTGGGCCTCAACACCATCCGCCTCGAAGGCCACCTCGAACCCGACGAGTTCTTCGACCTCGCCGACCGCTACGGCATCCTGACGCTGCCGGGCTGGGAGTGCTGCGACAAGTGGGAGGGCCAGGTCAACGGGGGCGAGTCCGGCGACAAGTGGACGGCCGCCGACTACCCGGTCGCGCAGGCGTCGATGGCCGCCGAGGCCGCCCGGCTGCGCGACCACCCGAGCGTGATCTCCTTCCTCATCGGCAGCGACTTCGCCCCTGACGCGACGATCGAGAAGAACTACCTCGACGCCCTGAAGGCCGCCGACTGGAACGCCCCCGTCGTGGCCGCCGCCTCCGACAACTCCTCACCGCAGCTGGGCAGTTCGGGCATGAAGATGACCGGCCCCTACGACTGGATCCCGCCCGGCTACTGGTACGCCAAGCGCGAGGGCGGCGCCACCGGCTTCAACTCCGAGACCAGCGCGGGCCCCGACATCCCCACCCTCGACACGCTGCGCCGCATGATGACCCCGGCCGAACTCGACACCCTGTGGAAGGACCCGGGCGCCAAGCAGTACCACCGCTCGCCGTCGTCCACCTTCGGCACCCTCAAGCTCTACGACAACGCCCTCACCGGCCGCTACGGCGCCCCGACCAGCCTCACCGACTACGTCAGGAAGGCCCAGCTCGCGCAGTACGAGAACGTCCGGGCGCAGTTCGAGGCGTACGGGCGCAACGCCACCGACGCCTCCAAGCCCTCGACGGGCGTCGTCTACTGGATGTTCAACAGCGGCTGGACCTCGCTGCACTGGCAGCTGATGGACCGTTACCTCGACCAGGGCGGCGCCTACTTCGGGGCCAAGAAGGCGAACGAGCCGCTGCACGTCCAGTACAGCTACGACGACCGCTCGGTGGCCGTCGTCGACAACCGGCACACGGCGGCCTCCGGGCTCACCGTCCGGGCCACGCTGTTCAACCCCGACGGCACGCAGAAGTACGACAAGACGGTCACCGGTGTGAAGGTCAACGGCGACGGCGCGCACGCCTCGCCCCTCACGCTGCCCTCGTCGGTGAGCGGAGTGGCGACGACGTATCTGCTGCGGCTGACCCTGACCGACGGCTCCGGCAAGGAGGTCAGCCGGAACGTCTACTGGCTGTCCACCAAGCCCGACACGCTCGACTGGGCCAACACCGACTGGTACTACACGCCGACGACCAGCTACGCCGACCTGAAGGGGCTGACCTCGATGGCGCAGGTGCCGGTGTCGGCCACCGCCTCGACGGTCTCCACCGGCGGCACGTCCACGACGACGGTCACCCTGCGCAACACCGGCAGCGGCAAGACGCCGTCGCTGCTGACCGACGTCCATCTCGTGGACGGGCACGGGCAGCCGGTGCTCCCCGTGCAGTGGAGCGACGACGACGTGAGTCTGTGGCCCGGCGAGTCGGTGACGCTGACCGCCACCTACCGGACGGCTGATCTGCGCGGTTCGGCGCCGAGTGTGCGGGTCTCCGGCTGGAACACGCCGGAGCGGACCGTCCCCGCGCAGTGACGGTGTGGGGCCCGGCGGGAAAGCCGGGCCCCACCGGGGTCAGCTGACGTTGAGCGCCGTGTCGTCGACGACGAAGGACGTCTGCAGGGTGGAGCCCTCGGTGCCGGTGAACTTCAGGGTGACGGTCTGGCCGGCGTAGCTCGCCAGACTGAAGCTGCGCTGGGTGTAGCCGCCGGCGGCGTTGAGGTTGGAGTAGGTGGCCAGGGTGCTCAGGACCGTCCCGGAGCTGCTCAGGACCTGGACCTTCAGCGTGTCGTACGCCGTGCTGGTGCTGGTCTCCGCCGTGTCGACGTGCAGATAGAAGCTGAGTGCGGCGGTGGTGCAGCCGGAGGGGATGGTCACCGTCTGGGAGAGGGTGTCGGTGGTGGCCTTGCCGTATCCGTCCAACCAGGCGTAGTACGAGCCCGTACGGGCCGACTCGCCGCTGGAGTTGGTGATCACTCCGCTGGACGCGCTCCAGGTGGTGTTCCCGGACTCGAAGCCGTTGTTGCCCAGCAGCTGGGCCGCGGTGCAGGTGCCGGTGCCCCCGCCGCCTCCGCCGCCACTACTGCTGCCGTCCCCGGCCAGCCACGCGGTGGCGTTCAGGGCGAGGGCGGCGTTGGTGGCGCCGGAGTCGTTCCAGCCGTCGTAGAGGGTGTTGCCGGACTGGCCGGTGCCGTCGTCGATGGGCGAGCTGTCGCCCCAGAAGGCGACGCGGCCGCTGCCGAAGGCGGACGTCAGGAAGAAGGCGCCGGTGTTGCCGGAGTAGCCGGAGCGGTAGACCAGGCCCTTGACGGAGGAGTTGTCGGACGGCTTGAGGGTGGCCGTCGTGCCGTCGGCGATGAGGCTCTTGGTGACGGTGCCGAAGGAGCCGTGCAGCACCGGGTCACTGCTGTCGCTGATCGCGGCCGGGTAGCCCGAGCTGATGTCCAGCGAGTCGATGGAGAAGCCGAACGGGTCGGTGGAGTCGACGCTGTTGTTGGTCATCAGGTCGTTGAGGATCTCGACCGCGTCCTCGCCGTCGTTGTTGCGGTCGGCGCCGGTGTGGTCGGAGATCATGAACAGGCCGCCGCCGTTCTTCACGAAGTTCATGATCGCCGTCTTCTCGGCGGACGTGAACAGCGTGTTCGGCTCCGGCAGGACCAGGGTGTCGAAGTTCGACAGGTCCGTGGACGACGAGCCGCCGTAGGTGAGGGCGCTGGTGGCGGTCTTCAGGCTGTAGTTGCCGGTCTTCTGCAGGGCGACACCCCACGACGACAACGCACCGGTCCAGTCCGTCTCCGCGGACGGGGAGGAGTCCTGGGCGAGCGGGTCGGGCTTGCTGGTCGAGATGATCCAGTCGGCGTTGCCGGCTTCCTCGGCGTGGCCGTCGTCGAACAGGACGCGGTGCGTGGTGGCCGCGTGAGCGGGCGTGGCCGGGGCGGCGACCTGGAAGGCGGCCCCGGTGACGAGCAGCCCGAGGCCGGCCAGGGCGGTGGTGAGTCCGCGGCGGGATCTTCTGGATCGGAGCATCCGTCGAACCTCCGTGAGGGGGTGGGGTAGAGGCGGTGCGGGCGCCAATCTGCGCGCGTAGATGGGGGGTTCAGACTTCTACACGCGTTGAACGCTTGAAAGGTACATGGCATGGCGGCCGCGTGAACAGAAAGTCCCGGCAATAACAGGGTCGGACTGCCTCCGCATTCTGCGGGCAGAGAGAAAGAGCGGGGGTACGGACGAAGAGGGGCGGAGATGGAGATCTCGGGCATCATCAGTGCCATTCTCATCGGCATCATCATCGGCGTGCTGGGTCGCCTCGTGGTTCCCGGCCGCCAGCGCATCGGCATCCTGTGGACGATCCTCGTCGGCATCGTGGCCGCGCTGATCGGCTCGGCGATCGCCGCCGGACTCGGGGTCCAGGACACCAAGGGAGTCGACTGGATCGAGTGGCTGATCCAGATCGGCCTGGCCGCGGTCGGCGTGGCCGCGCTGGACCGCGCGAAGGCGCACCGCTGACGGTGGCGGGGCGGCCATAGACGACCGCACGGGTCCGGACGGGGCGTGC